>CAZXUX010000079.1:0-2549 GCA_964644265.1 uncultured Gammaproteobacteria bacterium | reverse complement strand
ATTACTCCAGGAGGCCTTCTTTATTCTTTACTATGAAAAATTGTGAACAGACTTAAGCTTGAGTTGGCTATTTTTAAATTTTTGAATTACGACACTGGCAACGGCTAAAACTACAGAAAACAAAATCAGAAAGACCCCAAGGGCCAAAACTAATACGAGCTTATCTGCAACATTCTGAAACCATGAAGCACCGCCTCCGGTATACGAAGCTAATAGTTTTATAGTTATTTGATGCTGTATCACAATCGTAATGCCCACAATAAAACAAGTGAAGGCGATTGGGCTTAATTTCATATACTAATTTATTAGTCTACTTATCTAGGATAAGCGTAACCGCCCACCCCGGGCTTGTCATCCCTTGCTGGGGACAGCTCGAAAATACGGTGGAGAGTTGACAAAAATAAGAAAATCTGCTATTATAGTTCGGCTCAATCGAGTTCGGGGTAATTCAACCGCCGAGCTCGTGGGCACCAAAAAAAGGAAAAAACGTGTTCGTGATCAACGTGTGGGCACAGGCTTTCGGCGCCTGTAAGCTCACCGGCTAGGCACAAGCCTCCCGCTGATCGACGATCCGACGATCGCTCACCCGCAACCCGCACCGAGAGAGGTTCGAGTGCATCTGATCCGCGACCAGACCACCACGTGACCCACTAGCCCCGAGACGGGGCGCCCATCCAAGCAGCGACTACTGTCTTGCTGCCGGGGCGCCACCGTCCGGGGCGTCTTTTTTTACCCATTTCAGATTCACTCTCCATTCACTCCCCGAGAGTCACACCACTTGAGGGACCCTTCCCCCGCACCTTTTTCAGCCGCTAAAGCCAAAAGGTGCGGGGTCAGGGACGGCCCCCGAGTGATTCCGCTCGATGCTATTAGCGGCGGAGAACTTTCAAATATGCCTCGCTGGGGATGTCGACGCTGCCGACGCCCATGGCGAGCATTTTCTTTTTGCCTTTCTTTTGTTTTTGCAACAGCTTCAACTTACGGGTGTAGTCACCACCGTACAAACCGCTCGTCACATCTTTGCGCATGGCAGAAATGCGTTCGCCAGCAACAATCTGCGCGCCAACGCTAGCCTGCAACTTAATGACGAATTGCTGCTTGGGAATGCTGTCTTTGAGAATTTCTAAAACACGGCGACCAACTTTTTCGGCTTCATCTTTGTAAACAAGAGTAGCAAAGGCTTCAACGGGTTCGTCGGCTACTAGAATGTCGAGGCGAACAATGTCAGCTTCGCGGTAATCGATAACTTCGTAACCAAGCGAAGCGTAACCAGCCGTCGCGCTCTTTAGCTTGTCGTTAAAGTCGACAATGATGGCCGAGAGCGGCAATTCGTAATGAACAATTGCCCGATTCTCGGAAAGATACTCCGTGTTGATGTAAATGCCGCGACGATCTTGCGCTAACGCCATCACGTTGCCGATGTAATCGGTGGGTACGATGATGTCGACCTTGGCCCAAGGCTCTTCAATTTTCAAAATCTTGCTGGGATCCGGCATGTCCAAAGCACCTTTGATAACGCGATACTCAGTTTTGCCGGCCTCGTACACGCGATACGCCACTGAAGGCAGAGTGACGACAAGCTCGATATTGAACTCGCGGTTCAATCGCTCTTTCAAAATCTCTAAGTGCAGCATGCCCAAAAAGCCACAGCGAAAACCGTAGCCAAGGGCTGGTGAATGTTCCGGTTCAAAGACAAGCGCCGCATCGTTCAAACGCAAACGATCCATGGCATCGCGCAGCGTGGAGTACTCGTCGCCCTGCGCTGGGAAGATACCAGCGAAAACCATCGGGCGCACTTCGCGGTAGCCTTCGAGCGAGGCAGTGCCCTCGCTACTGCCCACAGTAATCGTGTCGCCCACGCGACAAGCGCGAATGTCTTTCAGTCCCGTGACGACGTAACCGATCTGCCCGGTCTCGAGCTCGTCTAGCGGAAAGAACTTCGGCTTCAATGCACCGAGTTCGAGCACTTCACCAGACGCCTGAGTGGCAATCATGGTCAGACGATCTCTTTTCCTTAGAGTGCCATCAACTACTCGAACATACGCCACCACGCCCTTGTAGTCATCGTAAGCTGAATCGAAAATAAGCGCGCGAGCTGCTCCTTGAGCGTTACCCCGCGGTGCAGGAATACGCGCAACAATCGCATCGAGCAATTCTTTTACGCCCTCACCGGTCTTACCGGACACGCACAAAACATCTTCCGGCTTACACCCGATGAGCTTAACGAGCTCTTCGGTACGGCGCGGTACGTCGGCAGCTGGCAAATCGATTTTATTGAGTACCGGAATGATCTCGAGCTCTTCTTCGATGGCGAGGTAGAGGTTGGCTACAGTCTGCGCTTGCACGCCCTGGGTAGCGTCGACGAGCAAAACCGCGCCGTCTACGGCCGCCAGTGAACGCGAGACTTCGTAGTTAAAGTCGATGTGCCCGGGGGTATCAATTAAGTTCAAAGTAAATTCCTCATTCCCCTTCTTCCAATTCATCCTCGCCGTAGGGCGGCAACCCGTCGAGTTCGTAGATGCAGCTTTCGCTGAGCGGCCGGCCCTGAT
>CAZXUX010000078.1:0-2587 GCA_964644265.1 uncultured Gammaproteobacteria bacterium | reverse complement strand
ATTGGCGCCACCACCCACCAAGAATTCAAAAAGCATATTCAAACTGATCCGGCTTTGGAACGGCGCTTTGCCACCATCGCTGTTAGCGAACCGACCGCCGAAGAGACGCGCCATATTTTGGCTGGCGTCGCCAAACAATACGCTGAACATCATGGAGTTAAATACAGCAACGAGGCGCTCGATGCCATGATTGAGGTAGCGGCGCGTCATATGCCGCAAAAATTCTTCCCCGATAAAGCTATTGATATTCTGGACGAAGCCGGAGCGGCGGCGGGCATGAACGTACGCCAGGCAACGAGTGAAAATTCGAATAACGAAAAGCTAGAACACGACATGCAGGAGTTGTCGCGACTTAAAGAAGCCAAGGCACAAGCAGTAGCCTCTGAGCGCTTTACTGAGGCCATGGAATTAAAGGCCGCCGAGGAAGAACTTAAAAAAACCATTGAGCAGTCTAAGATATCGGCTCGCCCGGCGAGTAACGTGATAGTCGATCCCGCTACTGTACTTAAGGTAGCCTCGCGACTAACCGGCGTGCCGCTTGAGGAACTATCGCGCGATGACGCTACGCATTTGCGTGGCTTGCCAGAGCGTTTAGCGGCACGCGTAGTGGCTCAAGAAGCCGCTACCCAAGCAGTGGCGCAGGCGGTGCAGCGGGCTCGCCTGGGCATTGCTCAGCCAAATCGACCGCTCGCTTCGTTCTTATTTGTCGGCCCCTCGGGTGTTGGCAAGACCGAGCTAGCCAAGGCTCTGGCCGAAGAGCTATTCCATGATCGCAAGGCCTTGGTGCGCTTGGACATGAGCGAATTTGCCGAAAGCTATGGCGTAAGCAAACTGATTGGCTCGGCGCCTGGCTACGTTGGCTACCGCGAAGGCGCCAAGCTAACCGACACCATCAAGCACCGGCCACACGCGGTGATTCTGTTCGATGAGTTTGAAAAGGCGCACCGCGATGTGCATAATCTGTTATTACAAATTTTGGATGAGGGCATGCTAACCGATGCCACCGGGCAAACCGTGAGCTTCCGCAACGCCATTATTATCATGACTACCAACGCAGGTCGGGATCGCTTTGACGGAGCCGAGCTGGGCTTTGGCTCAACCAACAACCGAGCGCCATCGGTGCAGTCACTCCGCCCCAAGCTAGAAGAACACTTCTCGCCCGAATTACTGAATCGAGTGGATCATATTGCCGTCTTCCACCGCTTAACTAAATCTGACATCGCCGCCGTGGCCGAACGCGAGCTCAAGGAACTCGTGACTCGTCTGCATAAACAAGGCATCTCTCTAAAAGCCGATCGCGCCGTGGCTTCTTTGGTGGCCGAAAAGGTAAACCCCAAACTCGGTGCCCGCGACGTGCGGCGAATCGTTGAGGAGCAGATAGAGAACTTGTTGGTGGAGGCGTTGCTGAAGAAAAAGAAAGCTTCTAGCCTGAGATTGTCGATTAAAGATGATCGATTTGATGTGAAACATAAGGTTTAACGGCATTCCGAGCCCATTTCGAACGAAGGTGAGAAATTAGGTCCCAACACGACCTAATTTCTTTTTTAAGTACCTCTAAATATAGACTTGGGCTACTAACCTCTCACTTTCGTTCGAGGTGGTCGAATAGGCTATATCCTGAGCTAAAGACGAAGTGCAACATGCTATAATCGCGAAGTATGGCAGCCACTGCTGCAGCGATTTTGCCGTCGCGTGAGGATCCTCGCGCTGCGCTTAGAATTGCCCAAAACGCTGAGCGTCGTGCCCGACAAGCACGAACGCAAAATACTCGCACCTTCGGCAACCTGCCGGTCTTAAATGCTTCGCTTGGTCAAAGCGCCGAATTACCTGTTGCGGCCAATAACGATGCTCTGTTTCGTGCCGCCCAACACCGCGAACGCCTGAGGCGCCAAGTTGGAGCCACCGTTCCCCTGTATATAGAGCCCGCTGCTAGCGATGAGTATTTAGAAGATGCTGATGAAGAAAATTACCAGCAAGCCATGCAGAGCGTTTATGCGGACTCGCAAACCGGACTAGACAACCGCGCCGCTTCGGCTATCCGCGGCGAGCTAAACGCCCTGGGCGACAAGGCCGTTGATCAGGCGCTAAAGGCCGTACGAACGAAGGCAAAAGAAATGGCTCAGCGCTGGATGATTTCCCTATTCAAAAATGGCGTGGCTATTACCGAAATTCCGCCCTGGGCAGCTTGGATTGTAGAGGGTCTAACTTACCTTTACGACTGCGCACGTGCGGTGGTTACTATTTTTGTTCCAGACCCGGTTATTGACTACACGCGCGACACTACAACTGTAGTTGTCGATATAACCAAAAAAGGTATCCGTACGGTGATTCCACCGTTTAGCTTAACCGAACCGGTCGGTCTGCTGGGTTTTATTTTTCAATCACTAATTGTTGTAGCGCTCATGACCATACTAGTTTTGGTTATTGCAGTTATAGTATTAGTCATAATGAGCGCCTATGACCTGGTGTCTTTTGCCTCTTTTGGAGCCATATAAATTATGCCGAATGCTATAAAAATCGCTCTTAAGCTGCTCCTACTAATGGCCGTAACCGCTGGCTTGGCCTTTGCCATGTACTGGTTGTTTAT
>CAZXUX010000077.1:0-2634 GCA_964644265.1 uncultured Gammaproteobacteria bacterium | reverse complement strand
GTGGCATGTCCTTTAAGAGAACCAACTTTTTCGTGGGGCACGCGGAATGATTTGTTGATGCCGACAATCTCGACGGCTATGGTGGTGTTATCGCTCTTCATTGTTATCTCTGGACCTTCATTATAATTTTATCCAGCGCTTTAACAAAGTTCTGGCGACTGTAACGTAATGAACTTTTAGTGGCGGCTTCGGACAGTTTTCTGCGAGTAGCCGAATCGTTTATGGTTTGAGCGGTAATACTTACCAGCTCGTCCACAGTATTCCATAAGCGACCATTCTGGCCATCTTGGACTACCTCGCGCTGGCCAGCGCTGTTTATGACAATCGGAACCGCACCGGCTGACATAGCCTCTACGGTAGTGATGCCAAAGTGCTCTTGGTTTTCGGGATGTTTTTCTGGATCATAGCCCAGTCCGGTCGCGTGCCAATAGATGGATGCTTGGCGGTACAACTGCTGTAACCCATCTAGGGATATATTGGGATGCAAGTGCACATTTGGTTGGTCGGCGGCTAGGCCTTTGAGCTTACGCATGAACTTTTGGGTTTCGGGATCGCTGCCCGCACTACCCGCCAGGTGGAGCTCCCAGTCTTTGTTCCCGAGCTGTTTAAACGCCTTTACTAGCTCGTGCTGCTTCTTGTGGTGACTACTCCCATTGTCTCCAAAGAACCGTCCGACGTGCAGGATAATATTCTTTTTTGGCAGAGCTGGCCCCATAGAATCACAAACCGGATATACTACATCGGCTTCGTGGCCCCAGTAGCGCTTAATCCAGCCAGCGGTGTACTTGGAGTTGGCGGTTATGACGCTGTAGCTGTCGACGGCCTGTTGTCGGCTGCCCAGGAAGTGATTCTCTAGCACCGTAGTAATGCTGTTGTATACGCTACGGATTGGAGTGGAGTAGTCTTCGGCTGGGACGAGCTTCTGCGGGAACATGCACATGTAGATACTTTTTGGTGCGGGGCTGGCCATACTGCTCTGGTACAAGTTGTTGATGAACAAATCGGCTTTTACTTTGCGTAGCGCAACCAAGCTTGCTCGGTCATAAAGTAACGAGTTCCAGCGACCCGGAAGGCGCATGGGGCGCCGAGTTATAAGACGCACAAAAAGAGGTGCTGGCGGTATAAGCTCAAAGCGCACGCGGGACAGATCGACGTCAAAGTACTTCTCTACCTTGGCGGTATCTACTGGGGCCTGAACAAGGATGACAACGTCATGTTCTTTGCTCAGATGCTCGGCCATAACGGTTGTAACCTTTTCGCCACCACCAAGCGACTGAAAGTATGGATTTAAAATGGCGATTTTCACGACAAGCCAGCCTCGCGAAAAATGTGCAGTCGTTTGAGGATGCTCACAGGTCCGTGGACTATCAGTCCCCACTGAATTTTAAGGAACAATCGCAGGTTGCGTACATTGTGTCGCTTGTTGCGCCAAGCTAACAGGCTCAAGATAGGACGGATTAGGAAATCTTTAAGAAAAATACTGTAGGCTTCCGCAATAAGCCTAAGAGAGGAGTGCTTGAGTAAAATGACCTGACGATTTCGGGTGACATAATAGGTAAAGAAATCAGAGTGCTCGCCACTTGAGCCGCTGTGCTCATGAACAACAACTGACTTTGGACAGTAGTAATACTTCCAGCCAGCTTTTTGGCCACGCCATGAAAGGTCGCCGTCTTCGAAGTACATGAAAAAGTTTTCGTCGAACAAACCAATTTGGCTCAACATTTCGCGGCTGAGGAGAACGCTGGCTCCACAAAAGGCCGTGATCTCGATCTCTTTATTGTACTTGGGACTGTCTTTTTCATTTGCGCCAAGCTCGCGGATGGGCCATGATTTTGCGGGCTCCAACACCGAGCCGGCATTATTGATAATACCTGGACGGTTCTTGAACATAAGTTTAGATACAACGGCTCCTGCCTGGCGCTTTTCGGCGCAATCTACCAACTCCTTCAGCCAGTCTTTGTCGGGTTCAGTATCATTGTTAATGAGCACAATATATTTACCTCGGCTAACCTTGATGCCCAGATTGCAGCCCTTGGCGAAACCATCGTTTTGAGTGTTCTCTATCAGTTTGACGTTTGGAAAGTTCTTTTTTATATAGGCCACCGAGTCGTCGCGGGTAGAGAGGTTGTCGACAACAATAATCTCGAACGCTCCTTTAGGAAAGTTTTGACTCTCTAGCAGGGGTAAAAGCTTTTCTAGGAAACGCTTGCCGTTCCAATTAACAGTAACTAATGAAGCAATTATTTCGCTCTGTGCCATTACACTTCCTCGGCAAACGACTTAGAGGCTTTGCGGAAATACATCACACCAATAATGATAACCAACGTGACGATTGTGAATGGCAGTAGTTTAAATATGCCATGGAGCAGGCTTTCAGAGGTAATGGCCGTAGGGGTAATAAGCACATGGCGCATGTCTTGGATGATCTGAGCAATAGGATTTAGCATAACGTACGAGCGAATAGAGGCCGGGATAACCGAAGGGTCGTAAATAACTGGCGTAGCATAAAAAAGGCCTTGCAGGGCAACTTCCCAGATGTGGCCAATGTCTCGAAACTTAACAAACAATGCAGCGAGTAGTAAAGAAAGTCCTACAGTAAATATAAACAACTCGAGTAGTAACGGAATTACAAAC
>CAZXUX010000076.1:0-2898 GCA_964644265.1 uncultured Gammaproteobacteria bacterium | reverse complement strand
ACCCCTAAAGCACGAGGTTGGCGCAAAAATAAGCTTTTCCCGACTTCAATGGCTACAAGTTTTATCGAAGCAATACCCACAATAATCAACCACATCGGTTCGGTCAGCGTGGTAAAACCGAAATTCTGTGCCAAATTCGGCATGACAACTGGCAGCAACAGCAAAGCCATGCTAGACAACACGGTTAACAATAACGCGGGGTTAGCCCAAAACTTCACTGACCACAATGGTTTATAAAAAACCCTTAGAGCAAAAATGCTCACCACGGAATTTAAACCCAAACTCACAAAGGCTAATGTTCTAACAACTTCTAAATTAAACCCCAACGCCGTAGCTCCAACATACAAGCCCATGATCAAAACCACCGAAGTAGTACCAGCTAAAAACATCAATTTCCTCATGCCGTGACTAATCAGCGACTCACCCTGTCGGCGCGGCGCACGACGCATAATATCTGCCTCTGCCGGCTCGGCCGCAAGCGCCATAGCTGGCAAACCATCAGTGGCCACGTTAATCCATAAAATATGCAGCGGCGCAAAGGGCACAGGCAAACCAATCATTAATACACCGGCAATTAATGCAATTTCAGTCAGGCTAAAGGTCACCAGGTACAAAATAACTTTACGCAAATTATCGTACATGCGGCGACCTTCTCGGATTGCTTCAATGATCGCTTTAACATCGTTGTCTAACAAAACCATGTCAGCCGCTTCTCGGGCAACATCGGTCCCATCGGCCACCGCTATACCGATTTCTGCGGCCTTCAAAGCCGGCGCGTCGTTTACCCCGTCCCCCGTCATGGCCACAGAAAAACCCTTAGCCTGAAAAGCTCGCACTATGCGCATTTTCTGCTCTGGTAAAACCCGAGCGAAAATCCTTATCTCAGCTATCTTTCTTACTAATTCATCGTCGGTTATCGTCTGTAATTCACTACCCGTCATCACCGCTCCACCGTCAGCTAATAACCCCAAAGCCCTACCCACTGCTGCAGCTGTTTCAGGGTGATCACCGGTCACCATAACAACCCTAATGCCAGCCTGCGCGGCCTCTTGCAAAGTCTCAGTGGCGCCGGGGCGCAAGGGATCTTCCAATCCCAGCAAACCAAGAGGAGTCAAGTCACGCAAACTCTCGGCCGTTAATTCACCGACTACCGCCTGCCGCCTTACAGCCACCATTAAAACCCGCAAACCACGCCGGGTCATATCGCGTAAGGTAGGCCTGGCGAGTAGCGTCATCGATATCCGATCGCTCCAGCAAAACATCCGGCGCTCCAAGTGCATAGTGCGCACTTACGCCACCAACCGAAATCGTGCGCCCAGAAAATTTTTGCGTTGGATCAAACGCCAAACGCTCACTGACTGACGGCATGGCCGGTCGATTGGCTTCTGGTAAGGCATAAAAGTACTTGCGCAAAGCAGCCTGCGTAGCGCTCTTACGCACTTCCGCTCCCGCTTCCTGGTCGACGAATGCCGCCAAAGCCAACAGCATTTCTTCATCACCATCATCAATCTCTAATGGATCTATAACGTGCGCCCCGTGACGCATCTCGGTCAGTGTCATCTCACCCGTGGTCAAAGTGCCGGTTTTATCAACGCACACTACGCTAACGCTGCCCAATGTTTCGGCCGCGACCAATCTGCGCACCAAGGCTTTCTTCTTGTACATCCGCCTCATGCCAAGCGACAAAATTACTGTCAGCGACACCATTAGCCCCTCTGGCACCACCGCCACCGCCAAAGCTGCAGCCACAGCCAAAATGGACAACCACGGCATCTGACGCGCAAAGCCGAGTAAAAAAACAATGCCGGCCGTAAACAAAGCTACGCCGACAATTGTATTAGCAAAATGCTTCAACTCTTTTTCTAATGGCGTGTCGTCATCTTTTACCGCAGAAACCATGCCGGCCACCTGACCGAATTCGGTTTGCGCGGCCGTGGCCACCACCAGACCCTCACCCGTACCGGCCGCCACTAACGTACCAGCATAAAACATCGACACTCGTTCTTGGACTATCGCTCCAGCTGGCACCGGTTCAACAGACTTTTTAACTTCCGCTGATTCACCCGTCAGACTAGATTCATTAGTCGCGCATGCCTGCGCCTGGAGTACCCTAGCGTCCGCCACAATACGATCCCCCGGAGCTAGCAATAACACATCGCCAGGCACTACCTCACTTGCCTCAACGCGTAATACCTTGCCTTCACGGCGCACCGTTGCCTGTTGCGCCAAGTGAGCAGCCAGCTTCAACAACGAACGATCAGCTCTGTACTCCTGAACAAAACCCAGCAGTGCGTTTAATCCCATTATAAACAAAGTCAAAAGCGCATCCTGCACATGACCAAGCGACACGCTTATCGCGGCCGCCACCACTAGCACCAAAATTAAAGGACTCTTAAACTGCCGGAATAAAAAAACAATAGCCCGCGTTGGCGATGGTTGCGGCAACCGGTTGTATCCGTACTCAGCCAAGCGACGACGCGCCTCTTCCGGCGTTAACCCAGTCGAGCGAGATGCCTGACTGCGCAGCACCTCCTGTACCGGCATAGCATGCCAGGCAAAAATCTCCCCCATAGATACCACTAGTTTATCATCGCTAGATAACAAAAAGCCATCAGCCTAAGCTGACGGAACATCGCTCCGGCGTTCGATCCCCAACCTAGTAGGCCACGCAGGTGGCCCACTCCCGGCAGGCAAACATAAAACCTGTTTATTCGAGGCTAGTTTTGGTGAACGGGTGAATTTTTCTGTAGACGTACTTAATGGTACGGCGAAGAAAAATTCGGGACCCGTGAGCCGAAAATAGACCGAATAAACAGGTTTTATGGTGCGCCGGGTGGGGATCGAACCCACGACCACAGGCTTAAAAGGCCTTTGCTCTACCACTGAGCTACCAGCGCG
>CAZXUX010000075.1:0-3179 GCA_964644265.1 uncultured Gammaproteobacteria bacterium | reverse complement strand
TGATTATGTGAAGAACATGATCACCGGTGCCGCTCAGATGGACGGTGCGATCTTGGTAGTTTCTGCCGCTGACGGTCCAATGCCTCAGACCCGCGAGCACATTTTGCTTGCTCGTCAGGTTGGTGTTCCGTACATCGTTGTTTTCTTGAACAAAGTAGACTTGGTCGATGACCCAGAATTGCTCGACTTGGTTGAGCAGGAAGTTCGCGACCTTTTGAACAAGTACGGTTACCCAGGTGATACCACCCCAGTAATCCGTGGCTCTGCTTCAGCTGCTTTGGCTAACCCTGGCGATGAAGCTGCTGCCAAGCCAATCATTGATTTGCTTAAGACTTTGGATGAATATATTCCAGAGCCAACTCGTGAGACTGACAAGCCATTCTTGATGTCTGTTGAAGATGTCTTCTCTATCGAGGGTCGCGGTACGGTAGTTACTGGCCGCATCGAGCGCGGAACTTTGAACCTAAACGATGAAGTTGAAATCATCGGTCTTAAGGACACCCAGAAGACTGTGGTGACCGGTATCGAAATGTTCAACAAGTCGTTGGATAAGGGTATGGCTGGCGATAACGCTGGCGTACTTCTCCGCGGTATTAAGAAGGAAGACGTAGAGCGTGGTCAGGTTTTGGCCAAGCCAGGTAGCGTTACCCCACACACCAAGTTCGAGGCTGAAATTTTGGCCTTGACCAAGGAAGAAGGTGGTCGCCACAAGCCTTTCTTCAAGGGCTACAAGCCACAGTTCTACATCCGTACCACTGACGTTACGGGTGAAATCGAACTGCCAGCTGGTACTGAGATGGTTATGCCAGGTGACACTGTCAGCTGTAACGTAACCCTCATGAGCCCAGTCGCTTTGGAGGAAAAGCAGCGCTTTGCTGTCCGCGAAGGCGGTCGCACGGTTGGTGCTGGTGTTGTAGTAAAAATTCTTGAGTAATGAATAACGGGGTGAAGACGCGCAGCGTTCTTCACCCCATTCCTGTTCAATCTTGTACCTTTTATGAGCGACGTAAAGACAAAGACCGCAGAAGCGCCAGCCCAGCGCATCCGCATCAAGATTCGCGCTTACGATCACAAGGTGATCGATGCCGCGACCGTGACCATCATTAAAACCACAGAACGCAGTGGAGCTCAGGTTATTGGACCAATCCCATTGCCAACTGAGATGCGTCGCTACACAGTTAACCGGGCAACTTTCATTGATAAGACCTCACGCGACCAATACGAAATGCGTATTCACAAGCGTTTGATCGATATCATGAATCCTACCGAGCGAACGATTGACGCTTTGATGAGCCTCAATTTGCCAGCCGGTGTAGATGTAGAAATAAAAATGTAAAACAAGTTCGGAACTGCGAAGTTGCTCCTGGGGGAGGGAACAAGCTCGCAGTTCCGTACTGCAACTCTGGCTAAGGACGGGGAAGAAAGATCCATTTGGAAAACCTTCCTGTGCTCTGCGGCTAGAAAATCAAAGGAGAGCGGATTAAAAGACCAAAATTCCCAAGCAATTTAAGTGACTGCTTTGGGCTAGAGACTCTAACCTAATTACACAAATTTCTTTTTGTAGGGATTGGTGTACTGGGCAAGGGTGTCTGGTTTTTTGTTCCTCTGCTCTGACCCTGTTCTATAACGTTCCACTACGGCAGAGGCGTACGAATACGTCCTCGACGCATGAACGAAAATATTTATGAAGTATTTGTTGGGAACAAAACTAGAAATGACTCAGGCTTTCCGGGCCGACGGTAGCGTCGTTCCGGTGACTTTGGTCGCTGTTGAACCCTGCACTGTGGCGGGTCTTCGCAAGGATGCTGAAGGCCGCACAGTGGCTGTTATTGGTACTGGCGCAACGCGTCAGGCTAACAAGCCGCAGCAGAAGGAGTTTGGCGACAAAGGTCCATTCCGACACGTGGCTCAAGTACAGGTTCCAGAAGGGGAACAGTTGGAGCCAGGTCAGGTGCTAAATACAGAAACTTTCGCCATTGGCGATAAGGTTAACGTTGTTGGTGTAAGTAAGGGACACGGCTTCCAAGGTGTAGTTAAGCGCCATGGATTCGCTGGTCATCCAACGACTCACGGTCACAAAGACCAGGTTCGTAAGTCTGGTTCGATCGGTGCTGGTGGTATCCAACGCGTGTTCAAGGGTATGCGTATGGCCGGCCGCATGGGTAACGATCAAGTGACGGTTAAGCATCTTGAGGTCATTACAGTTGATTCTGAAAAAAATATTATCGGTATTAAGGGTGCGCTTCCCGGAGCTCGCGGTAGCGTAGTCACCATTACTGGTACTGATGGCAATGTATGGCACAAGTAAAACTCTATACCTGGGAAGGCAAAGAAACGGGAACAATCGATCTTCCTGACATGCTTTTTGCTGTGCCAACAAAGTCTTTCGTAATTCACGAAGCTATTGTTGCTCAGGAAGCTAATAGCCGAGCTGTTTCTGCTCATACTAAAGATCGCGGCCAAGTACGGGGCGGTGGTCGAAAGCCATGGGCACAAAAGCACACCGGTCGCGCTCGTCACAGTTCAACTCGTTCACCAATTTGGGTGGGCGGTGGTGTGGCGCACGGTCCGTTGGCTGAGCGAAACTTTGGCATCAAGATCAATAAAAAGACTAAGCGTTTGGCTTTGGCCATGGTTTTGTCTGATCGCGTGCGCAACGCTGCTTTTACGGCAGTTGAGAGCTTCGATATTCCAGAAGCCAAGACCAAGTTTGCAGCGGCTATGCGTAAGGCTTTGCCGGGCGCAGATGCCAGCACTCTAGTTATCTTGACCAAGGAAGAAGCCAAGATGAAGCGCGCTTTGCAGAATATGCCAAAGACCGCCACCATCTACGCACATAGCTTGAACGTTCGTGATGCTGCCAAGTATCAGAACGTGATAGCTTCAAAGACCGCAATTGAAGCGTTGTCTACTACGTTTGCCGCCTAATCATATGAGCATTATCGATCGCATTAAGGGTAAGAAGCAGGGAGTTCCTGCTGACACCGAACAGCCAAAGAAAGTGGCTGCTCGTCCTTTGGCACGGGCTGCTTCTAAAAAGGAGATTTCTGTTTTGGCGGCAGAAACCATTTTGGCACCGCTCGTTACAGAAAAGACCGCACATTTTGCCGATGAAGGTGTGTACGTGTTCCGCGTACCATTGGTTGCTAACCGAGTAGCGGTTCGTCAGGCCTTTGAGG
>CAZXUX010000074.1:0-3208 GCA_964644265.1 uncultured Gammaproteobacteria bacterium | reverse complement strand
ACCTGGTCGGTCGGCTGTGACAAACGATTCTTTTTCCATGATGTCTGCCAACTCTTGAATGCCTGTGGCTCCGCTCATGGCTTCGGCACCGCGACGAACCAGCTTGAAACCGTTGTAAGCCGCCGGATTATGCGAGGCCGAAACCTGTACACCGCCATCGGCTTTTAGGTGACTGACGCCAAAATAAAAAGCTGGTGTCGAAACCAGCCCAATGCGCTGCACCGTGGCTCCGCCCTCGGTTAACCCGCGAACCAAAGCCTGTTCATAATCTACCGAAGTAACACGCATATCCCGCCCGACAACTACGGTGGGGTGCGCCTTGCCGGTCTCTTTGGCCAACAAAGTAACTATTGCCCGACCCAAACCGTGAGCAAAGTCGACAGTCAATTCTTGGCTAACCAAACCCCTGATATCGTATGACTTGAACACCTGGCGAGGTACTTTCATAAGCTTTGACATCTAACCTCAATCATCGTAGGCTTAGTTTAGCAAATTTTAACCATTCTATGGAACCCATTCTCATCGTACTGCTTGGTTTGGCGGCGGTGCTAGTACTGTGGCTAGTCGGTACCTATAACGGACTAATTCGAGCTCGTAACCGAGTAGAAGAAGGCTGGTCAGATATTGAGGTTCAATTAAAACGCCGTTACGATCTAATTCCAAACCTGGTCAACACGGTTAAGGGTTATAGCAAACATGAGGACTCGGTGTTTACCAAGGTCACCGAAGCTCGCACTCAGGCCATGTCGGCCACTACGCCAGCAGCTCACGCAGCAGCCGAGAACATGTTGTCGCAGTCTTTGAAATCACTTTTTGCAGTGGCTGAGAATTATCCAGATCTAAAGGCCTCAGATAACTTCCATCACTTGCAAACCGAACTAGTGGACGCCGAGGACAAAATTCAGTCAGCACGTCGCTTCTACAACGGTCAGGCCCGAGACTTCAACACCAAGATACAGGTCTTCCCAAACAACCTAATTGCCGGTGCGCTTGGTTTTAAGAAATACGATTTCTATGATGCCGATGACGCGGTAAACCAAACACCGCAGGTGCAGTTCTAACCCAACAGCGACAAAAGAAGACGTAGAAACCGTAGATCACACGTTTCGGTGCGACGTTTCTACTATTTCTGCGTTAAATATGTACAACGACATTGCTGCAAACAAACGAAAGACCTGGCTGCTCATTGCAGCCTTTTGTCTTTTAGTCATTGTGCCGTGGGGTGTTTATGGCGCTCTGGCTGGGGTTGATACGTCGGCACAAATCATTGGCGCAACAATATTCGCCAGTTTGTTCTCGCTGTTTAGTTATTTTGTGGCCGACAAAGTTGCCTTGGCCACAAACGGCGCCAAGCAAATCGAAAAGAAAGACGCGCCCGAGCTGTGGAATTTGGTGGAAAACCTGTGCATTGCTAATGGCCAGCCGGTGCCAAAAATTTATATCGTCGACGATCCGGCTCCGAATGCCTTCGCCACTGGCCGCAAACCAGAGACAGCCTCAATCGCCTTCACTACCGGTATCTTGCGGCTATTAGAAAAAAGCGAACTCGAAGGAGTAATCGCCCACGAATTGTCGCACATACGCAATTACGACATTCGAGTAATGACGGTCGTGGTGGTATTGGTGGGAACGGTAATGCTGTTAGCCGACATCTTTTTGCGGAGCACTATGTTCCACGGTGTGGGACGCAGCAGAGACAGGAATGGCAATTCGGCAATTGTCCTGGCGTTAATTGGCGTGGCGCTATCTATTCTGACCCCCTTGCTGGCGAAAATTATCCAACTAGCAGTCTCTAGGAGTCGCGAATATCTGGCCGACGCGTCTGGCGCGCTACTAACGCGGCATCCAGACGGCCTAGCGTCAGCTCTAGAAAAAATTGGCGCCTATGGCGGCAAACTACAGCGCGCCAATCACGCCACTGCTCACTTGTTTATTGCTAATCCGTTCGGATCTAAACAGCAGCTAGCGGGACTCTTTGCTACCCACCCGCCGATCGCAGAACGCATTAAGCGATTGCGGGCGATGGGAAGCTAAGTATTCGAGTTGTTGAGTATTCGAGTATTCGAGCCCAAGCTTTCATTACTAGCCAAGAATACTGCGCGACTCGAATACTCGAATACTGCACAATGTAAACGTAATATGAACGACATCCTGGAAAAATTTACCAATCACCTAAAGGCGGCTTTGACGCGCGCCTTAGTGCACGTTGTAGAAACTGGCGGCGAAGCCATCTCTCCTAGCCACCTACTGTGGGCTCTAGGCATGCAACAGGGATCTATTGGCGCGGAAATAATTGCCAAATCTGGTCTGAATCAAGAGACGCTAAAGAAGCTGGTCGGGGAACGCGAAACACTAACCCCGGCGCACCCTAGCCAAGCGGCGCGAGCCACGCCCCTACTGTCAGAGGAAGCAAAAAAAGCTTTTGAGAAAGCCGTACTGTCAGCCAGCATGCACGAACATCGCTATGTTGGTACTGAACATTTGCTGTACGGCATTTTGACTACGCGCACTAAAGAAATTAGTCAGTTTTTAAGTTCGCACAGTGTAAATCCGGACACGCTGTACGACCATTTGAACACCGTGTTTAAAACAACTACCGCCTTTCCGGATTTTCCCAAGCCGACGCTCGATATGCCAAAGGGCTTGCAGCCATGCGAAGAATGCGGCGAGGTCCACGACAAGCACGAAACAGATGAAAAATCTGCCTTGGAATACTTTGCGACTGAACTTACAGCCAAAACGCGGGTAGAAAAAATAAATTTACTAGTCGGTCGCGATCAAGAAGTTGACCGCTTGGCGACCATCTTGTCGCGTCGCACCAAAAATAATCCACTACTACTTGGTGATCCTGGCGTGGGCAAGACCGCGATCGTCGAAGGCTTGGCTAAGCGCATTGTTTCTGGCGATGTTCCAGCGGCCCTTAAGAATCGCCGGATCTTCCAGCTAGACATGGGCTCGCTGATTGCTGGCACCATGTACCGCGGCGACTTTGAAGCTCGCCTGCAAGACGTGATGGACGAGTTGAAACATTTGTCTAACGCCATTTTGTTCATCGATGAAATCCATACGATTATTGGCGCCGGCGCCACCAGTGGCTCGCTCGATGCCGCTAACTTGCTCAAGCCAGCCTTGGCGCGTGGTGAACTGCGCTGCATTGGCGCCACCACCCACCAAGAATTCAAAAAGCATATTCAAACTGATCCGGCTT
>CAZXUX010000073.1:0-3377 GCA_964644265.1 uncultured Gammaproteobacteria bacterium | reverse complement strand
AAATCGAAGCTTCAGATAAGCGAAGAACCGGCTCGGCAGCAACAGTCGATTTTTTGGCTGAGGTTTTAACAGTTTCGCCCTCATCTACCAGCGTGCCCCATTGCCCGCATTCCGCACACCTTCCGGCCCATTTTGGCGATTGGGCATCGCAGTGTGTGCAGGAAAACATAATTACTGTTCTAATTCGCAACGATGGTACTTGAAATTCCATCTTTTACAATTACCCCCCGGTGAATATGTTGTGCCCGTTCTGGTGCTATAAGAAATGCTGCTATTGCCGGTGCTACAGGCCGTCGAAACCTTTTTGCTGTTAAGCTCAAAATGCCAAACCTCAGACGATAACCGACAAAAGCCATGATCCACCATGGTCTGAATTAGGGCCTGCTGGCAGGCCGGGTCGGCCTGGTAGCTGCCAGATCCTTCGCACCAGGCATCTACCGCCACCGCCGAAGTGTGCGGGCAGTTTTCGTAATCGGAATACTGAATAATGCTGTTAATAATTACCGAAGGACTGCCGCCCCCGGTCAAGACTCCGGTTAGCTTGTATCGTCCGTTCGACTTGGCTACCACTGGCGACGAGCCGGCTGGGTTGCAAGTGGCTACCGAGCAAATGCCACCGGTCGCCAAGCAATTGTTGTAAAACATGGTCGCCTGCTTTTCTAGCGGTCGATAGGCCGAAGTAATGACAATATTCTGTTGATAGTTTGTATAAAAATCTTGCGCCGCTCCTTGCAGTGCCAAAAGTGTGTCAGGATCTAAGAGGCTATCTAAAGGCGGCAAGATATTCTCGCCAGTTAGGGGCACTACATTTCCGTCTAGCGGCACGGTCGCTCTCACGTTATCGTCTTCGCCTCCTGGTGGCACCAAATCAACCCCGCTAATTGTGCGAATCGACAAAGAATCGAACCTGACCGTTCTAGGATCAATCAAAAAGGCAATATTATAAACCAACAGCAAAATAATTACACCAACAATGGCATTGCGCATCCTGTTTTTTGCTTTGGTTATCCTATCTTGGTTGCCGCCTGCCGTGGCGTACTGCACGCCGGCAATCATTACTAAGGTTACAGAGATCAGCGCTGCCGCACCAATCAGGTAGCGATATATCGCCGTCACGTATAGACCAATTAGATTATTTTTGACCACTCCAGTTTCTGGATCAAAGACCACTGAATCGGTAAAGTTCAGCCCGGGAATTGGCACGTTGAGCACCGGTATCAGCGGATCATGCACTTCTTCTGTTGATAGCGGCACTGTCTCTAGACTGCTAGGCGCCGTGGCGTCACCCTTTTCGCTAACCGGATCGCCGTTAGCGGTACGGCAGGAAAATTCATAGGTGCCAGCATATGCTTCGCCCGCCGCTTGGTGATATAGCGATTCTTCCAGGCAGCGACTTTGGCACTCGCCACCACTCTGCACGTCTTCGTCTAGAAAAACATTGCCCGAGAACGTGCAGACACAGTAATAGTCTTGCGCACACGCACTCTGCGCCTGTGCTGCCAGGGGCTGTACGCTCAAGATTAAGCTGAAGATCAAAAGAAGTGATTTCACAGGCCGGAAATTTGAGCTTCAATAGCGTGGCGTAGTTCGCTTTCTGTTAGATCGCCGGTATAACGTTCTCCATTCACGTAAATTGTTGGCGTGGCGGCAATGTCTAAGGCGACGCCTTCATCGAAGCTTCTTTGCACTAGGGGTAGGGTGGTTTGGTCTTCTAAGCAGCGACTGAAGGCATTTGTTCGTAGCTGTAAATTGTCTGCTAGGGCTAAATACAGGTCGTTACCAAGCTGTACTGAATTTTGCATTAGCAACTGGTGGTAAGGCCAAAATTGTTTTTGTTCGCCGGCACACCGGGCGGCGATAGCGGCATTCAGCGCTTCGTCATGCACCGAGGTGTTGGGCATGTCTTTCCAAACAATTCGCAGGTCGTTAGGGAACTCTTGGCGCAAGGTTGCCAGCGACGCATCTAAATCAGCGCAGCTTGGGCATTGATAATCACCAAAGTTTACAATTGTTACGACTGCGTCTTTTGGCCCCACTTGCGGATCAACTACGGTGACCGTCGGTACGCTAAGCGTTTGTTCGTCGGTGAAAGTTATGTGGTCGCGTACCCTGATTGATAAAACAAAAAATAAAAACACAGTCAGGGCCAAGAGCGACATTACGCCTAGGATGATCCAAAATGAGCGCATATTAACGAAGCCGTAGATAATTTAAGCGTCCGCGGTCGTCGGTGTAATATAGCTCGCTGCCATCGGCGGAAACGCTCAGGTTGGTCATTCTAGTTTCTACGGCCGGAATGGCCAACAGCGAAGCTCGGCCAGAGGGGAGCTCTATTTTGTACACGTTATCTGGAGCGGTGACTAATGCTGGTGTAATACCCCCACCGGTTGGCATGTCGGTTGGCACCGCGCAGTACGCCACACTGGCCGAAGCGAAGGTGCACTTATCTACTGCGGTTTTTACGCCAACCCTGACTCGTACACCGCCGCGCGAATCGCCGGTGGTGTCAGAAAACCACAGGCTAGAACGAAAACCATCACCACCATCGGCCACCGAATACAGCAGGTGCGAGCCATCGGGCGACCACTTGGCCTTGAAGTTTGAACCATTTACTAAGAGCATCCCGGCGTCTTGGCCATTTTTATCAATCATGAAAACCTGGTTTTGACCAAAGGCACTACCAGCTCCGCCGGTTTTAGAAAAGCCAATAATCTCACCATTCGGCGACCAATTAACATCTACCGACTTATCGTTGGCGCCCAACGCGGCAAGTACGCGAGTATTCGAGCCATCGGCCGCGGTGACTATAAGCGTTCGGTTCGAT
This sequence comes from uncultured Gammaproteobacteria bacterium, assembly GCA_964644265.1. Classification (GTDB taxonomy): domain Bacteria; phylum Patescibacteriota; class Patescibacteriia; order UBA9934; family UBA9934; genus JAGORL01. The sequence goes on along the minus strand of CAZXUX010000073.1, from coordinate 553 downwards.
GGGTCACTGCCAATGCTTTTGCCGGCAATTTCTGTGCCGTTAGCCGCAAAAGAAAAGCCCTCCCAGTGATTTGGCATGCTGACCTGTTGTCCAGACGAAAAGTTATAAACAATATTGCTGCCATCAGGGAATTCGACTACTACTGCATCGGTCTCGGGAGCGAAGGTTACGTTTTGGGCTTGCGAAAATTGCGCGCTAGACAAGGCTTCTACATTGCCGTTGTTGTTGATGGTGTAAAAACGACCATCATTTTGATCGTAGTAAGCTACGCGTCCGGTAGAGGTTACGGTTGGCGAGGTCACGCCGGCACTGGTCAAAGTCACCACTGACGTCACTCCACCATCGGCCACCGCAGACGGCGGCAGGGTACCTGTGCCGCCACCGGCAGCACCGGCTCCGCCACCGCCACCCGGTTCGCCTGCGCCGGCCTGCGGCAAGCCGCCGCCAGTAGTTTCGTCGCCGGGCGGTGTTGGTTCGCTAATGCTTGGTGGTTTACGGATAAACAACCAGTACATGGCAAAGGCCAAGCCAGCGGTTACGGCCATTAGTAGGA
>CAZXUX010000072.1:0-3449 GCA_964644265.1 uncultured Gammaproteobacteria bacterium | reverse complement strand
AAGAGCACATTCATGTTTATGTTGGTCAGGATTTTTGGTGGCGCCTTACCGGTGACGAGTCTTTTTACGAAGACATGATTCAACTTGTGGTCGAGCTTTTTGAGGATGCAGACTATTCTGATTTGTTTGAAAAAGATGTTCTAGACCTCGCCAAGGAGATTGAGGAAAAATATTTCGTAAATGGAAAATTGAATTTGAAAAAACTCTAAACAAAAACCCCGTCCCGCAGGGGGCCGCCGGCTGTGGTAACCGGCATTAATGCGGGACGGGGCGAGTACCAACCTAGCTTTGACTGCTAGCAACTTAACAGTCATTACCGAGTGTGTAAAGTTAGTCGACTTGCGAGTAGCAAAAGCACGTTACTAGATGATCGTTAACCATGCCTGTCGCCTGCATGTGGGCGTAGACAACCGTAGGTCCCAGAAAAGCAAAACCGCGCTTTTTGAGATCTTTCGACCAGGCGATGGCTTCGTCGCAGGTTGTGGGATAGTCCTTAGCTGTTTTCAGCTTGTGCTTGATGGGTTTTTTATCGACCCATGACCACATGTATTTGTTAAAAGAACCAAACTCTTTCTGAACCTCGATAAACCTTTTAGCATTATTAATCGTGGCCGCTATCTTTTGGCGATTACGAATGATGCCGGCATCGAGCATGAGCTTTTCAAGATCAGCCCCTGTCATCTTAGCAACCTTCTTAACATCGAACCTCTTAAACGCCTTTCTAAAATTCTCACGCTTGTGCAATACAGTTCGCCATGACAATCCGGCCTGAAAAGTTTCTAAAACTAAAAACTCAAAAATGACCCGATCATCATGCACTGGCCTACCCCACTCGGTGTCGTGGTAGGTGATCATTAACTCGTCATTAGCTGGCCAAGGGCAGCGGTCTTTGGCGATTTGAGTCTTCATAGATGCTCAATGACCGCATCTCTGATCTTCATCCATATCTTACCCAGCATGTTCGTGCCGTTCTTATTAGGCCCCGTACCCCAAAAGTTATCTACTGGAGAATTTTCGACAATTTGTCGCCCACCAGTCCTACGCAAAATCTCTCTAACGTCAGCATGCTGCTGGGCTTTAGCAGTGAGAATTTCTTCCATGATCGATATCTTTACTTTACTCCAGTTGGCGGGTTGTTCTGCTTTATGCGAATCAGAAATTTCCTTAGCTGTCTCGGGACTTTTCGCCGCAAGAATTTTAGCTGCAATATCAGGATAAGTATCAATATACTTTTTCCACTGATATGCGTGTTCGGCGGTTTGAAAAGTGATACCCCAAAGATCCAAAGCGTGAGCAGAACAGTTATCCAAGGGTGCAAAGGCTGGAGTAAAAAAATACACTGCGTCAGCGGTTTCTTTATTTAGACCCTCGCTCGAAGTCGGATACATATTCGCAGAGAACTCTATCAAGTTACCAGAATCGAGACAAACAAACCCCGTACCGAGTAGTCGATAGTTAGACCCGTGTCGAGAGCTGCTATGATGTAGCAATGCTTTGGAGGAAAGTGCACGCTAAATTTAGCGGAAAGATAGTCATGATCGGCTTTGGGTCGATTGGGCAAGGGGTGTTGCCGCTTATTTTGCGGCATATTGGGATTGAGCCAAATCGAATAACTGTTCTGACCGGCGACAAGCGCGGCAAGGCCGTAGCCAGGGCTGAAGGGGTGCGATTTAAAGTCAGACCGCTGACTAAAGATAATTATCAACGAATTTTGCGCCGTCATTTGGCCAAGGGAGATTTCTTGGTCAATCTTTCGGTAGATGTGTCGTCGGTAAGCTTGGTTAAGCTGTGCCAAGAGATTGGTGTTTTGTACATTGATACTTGCGTGGAACCTTGGCCGGGCGGCTATTACGATGACAGCCTGACTTTGCCAGAGAGATCTAATTACGCCCTCAGGGAGCAAGCATTAGTTTTGAAAAAGAAGTATCCAAACGGCACCACTGCAGTAATGGCACATGGAGCTAACCCGGGCATCATTTCGCACTTCTTGAAACAAGCCCTATTGAACATAGCCAGGGACACTGGTCATAAACAACCGGCGCCACAGACTAAAGAAGCCTGGGCTGAATTGGCCAAGCAGCTAGGCGTGAAGACGATTCACGTGGCCGAATACGATTCGCAAGTTTCTAGCGAACCGAAGAAGATGAGTCGTTTTGAAAACACGTGGTCAGTTAATGGCTTTTTGTCAGAGGGCGTTTTGCAACCGTCAGAAATCGGTTGGGGTACACACGAAAAGACTCTGCCCCACGATGCTAAAAAGCATGCTAAGGGTTCTAAGGCTTCTATTTATTTTTCGCGCCCCGGTTCTAGACTACTAGTAAAAACCTGGACGCCGCGGCAACAACAATTTTTTGGTCGCGTGGTAACGCATCATGAGTCGATTGCGATTGCTGATTACTTTTCTATTAAGCAAGGAGCAAAAGTTTTGTATCGACCAACAGTGCACTACGCGTATAGGCCGTGTGATGCCGCCATGCTTTCGCTAGAAGAAGCGCTGGGTACCGACATGCTCAATCCGCCTGATCAAAGAATTCTTTTGCACGATATTCTGCACGGCATGGATGAACTTGGGGTACTGGTGATGGGCCATGCTAAAGGGACTTACTGGTACGGCTCTCAGTTAACCATTGAGCAGACCCGCAAACTCGCGCCATATCAAAACGCTACTGGTTTACAAGTAACGGCTGGTGTACTTGGAGCAATGATTTGGGCAATAGAAAATCCGCGCAGCGGCGTAGTTGAAGCTGAAGAAATGGATTTTGAGCGGGTCATGGAAATAATTACCCCATACATGGGACGGATGTATGGCGAATATACCGATTGGACTCCCCTACAAAATAAACATGAACTATTTCCGCACTTGGTAGATAAAAAAGATCCGTGGCAGTTTCAAAATTTTAGGGTGGAGTAATTATCAGTTCTTCTTTTTGACTCCGTGACAACTTTTTTATTTGCGCCTCGCGTTTCTTAGCCGCTGATTCAGAGCCTACCTGCTCGCTCCAAACCAAAACAACAGGACGATGGCTTCTGGTATAAGCAGCGCCCAAACCAGCGTTGTGTTTTTGTATTCGCTGATCCACATTGGTGGAAATACCTGTGTACAAACTGTCGTCAGCACAACGAACGATGTACACGGACCAGTTGGACATAATGTTATTCAGTTTACATTATGATTGCGAGAATAAAAAAATGCCCTGCCCTCATGGCTCTGGCTAGTGAGGCCACGTCATGAGGAGAGGGCGGGGTAAAATTATTTATAAATGGCGGGACGGACGGGTTAGGTACCAAATTTAGTGGGGCCTTTGAAGGGGTTTTTGAAGATTCTCACTTTGGCGATTTTGAGGCGGGTGGGTCGGACAAAATGTTACAAATTGAGACACTGCAGTGCATTCGCGTTGACGGAGACTAGATGGGCGGATCGAAGCTTATATTGGCTAAATATCATCCAC
>CAZXUX010000071.1:0-3853 GCA_964644265.1 uncultured Gammaproteobacteria bacterium | reverse complement strand
AAAGCTCACGCTTCTCTAGGCGAGAAGTGTTACCGATGTATCTCATCTTTTCCACATGGGGTTTCCGAGCACTCCTTCTCCTGCTCAGTAACCCACCATTCCGACCGTACAGAATTTGGGAATTTTTCATTTAAACAAGATCGAATTCGATTTTTAATGCTATTCTTTATGCAGGAATACGCTCGCATAACCGAATCAAATAAAATACGCCCAACCGTTGAATTCGAGATGGGAGGGTCGGAAATGCGGTGGCTCCTAGAGAACTACCCAATGCTTCAATGCGTTCGCCTGAGGCTTGTAGCAGATACCGATTTCGAAGGAGGGGAATTCCATTTGCCCGCATTTGAAGGTGATAGCATCGAGATTAGACTAGCCGCTGGCGACGCAAATCGTTTTGCCCGCCTGAAACAATCGCGCCAAGGGGGGGGTGCGCGCTATAGCAGCACTTCTGGACATTCAATTTGAAATACTCGACGGAGAAACTATTCGCCAATTCATCTTCTTTCATGAAGCTGGGCATGCATACGATTTCGTAACAAATTTTGCTGACCAGAATAATCCAGAAGCAGGTGTCGATACGTGGTTGATGAATTCCGAAATGCAGCTGAATCAGCTGCCACTTCCTGGTTTATCGCCAGCAGAATTACGCGAAAGCCTTAACTTCGCGGGCGGATTTGAGGCTTGGAAGCACCAAAACAGTTATGCGCAATGGTGTGAAAGCAATCATATTCAATCAGAGGCAGATCTCTTTCGTGTACAGGAAGCGGCTTATCGTGCCCTAGAAAAAGAACGATTCGCGGATGACTTTGCAGCAAAGGCTATCCGCCGTTTTCGTATGTTGCCTTCTAAACGGGTTGGGTAACTAAGACTGCCCCCGGCCTTACGACCCCAACCAGACCCCAAAACGCCACACTGGTGGCTTTCTCCGTCTCGGAACCACAAAAATCCAGCCGCAATGGGCTGGATTTTTGTGGTTCCGAGACATGGATTCGAACCATGATTAGAGGATTCAGAGTCCTCTGTCCTGCCGTTAGACGATCTCGGATTAGAGTCCGTAAAAAGCAAATACTTTCAAGATAACGCAAAGAATTATAGGCCTAAAATCGAGCAATGTCAATTTATACACAGTGCGTGGCCCAAAACAGTGCTACCCTAAGAGTCTATGAAAGTACTATCTATTACAGCCCTCGCGGCTCTCATTTTATCTAGTTTACCAATGGGACACCAGGCCTTAGCGGCCGGGGCCGACGACCTGGTTAAGTGTCCAGATTTTAGCGCCGTATACTATCTGGCCGAAGACGGCAAGCGTTACGTTTTTCCAAATGAAGACATGTTCTTTAGCTGGTACCCAGACTTTAACGAAGTAAAAACCATCAGCTGCGAAGATCTAGCCACCTTTCCCATCGGCGGTCGGTTAGTTTACCAAGCCGGCACCAGACTAGTAAAAATCCCTAGCGACCCGTCCGTCTTTGCAGTAGAAGACGATGGCGTGTTGCGAGAAATCCCTGACGAAGACACGGCTCGCGATCTTTTTGGCGACGACTGGAGCGAACGCGTTGACGATGTCTCGGAAGCCTTCTGGCCAAGCTTTACCATTGGCGATCCATTGACACCAGGCGAAATTCCAGCCGGCACCATCTTCAAAGACGCCGACGGCCACCTTTATCGCATGAATAGCGAAGGAGTAGCCGTAAGTATCGATGTTGTTTTAGACACCGATGATGAGCAGGTTTTAGATGAAAATTCCTTACCTCTGGACGAGATTGAATCCAGGCTTGATGTTGCCCTGTCGCTCCTAGAGGTTAACCTTAACTCGGCTCTTGACCTAATTCGCCAACTACTAGAAGAACTTCGCCCGCATAGCGTTGACGATGAAGATAAGACTGAGGTTTCCGACGTCGAAGAACTAGAAGACGATGCAGAAAACGCCGCTGAACATGCTGACGACGCCATAAACGACGCTGAGGACGAAATGGAAGACGCGCAAGAGGATCTTGACGAAGATCAGTCAAAGGGAGAGGACGTAACCGATCGCCAGGCTCTCTTAGATAGCGCTGAAGAGCTTTTAGCCGCCGCGCAAGAAGCTCTAGCAGCAGGAGATTTCGCAGCCGCAGAGGACCTAGCAGATCAGGCTCGCCGCGAGGCTCAGCGGGCGCAAGAGAAGGCCGTTGATGAAATCGAGGACTCTCAACATGAAGGTGAGGACAACGATGAAGACGAGGACGGTGATCGTCGCGGAGAAAACAGCGGCTCCGACGATGCCGCAGACACTAACAGCGAAGATTCAGCAGACCAGGAAGATACCAGCCAAGAAGACGGTGAGGATAGTGAAGATACTTCTGGCCAATCAGAGGATAGCTCGGAAAACCACGACTCAGAAAACAGTGGCGATTCATCTGATAACGGTGGCGAGGGGAGCGATAACTCAGGCGATAATAACTAATAAAAATATCCTCAGGGCAAATGCCCGGAGGATATTTTTATTCTGTCATTTTACGCTTGGTCAACTCGGCTACTCGCGGTCGCGCGTGTTTACGCTCCAGGTAATCAACCACTGCAGCGGCCACGTTTATACCGGTTGCCTTGCTGATGCCCTCAATGCCTGGGTTTGAATTTACTTCAATGACCTTAGGTCCAGTAGCAGTTCGCAAAATGTCGACACCGGCTACGTCCAAACCAAGCACGCTAGCTGCCTTAACCGCCAATAAGCGCTCGGCCTTAGACAACTCAGCCTGCTGTACGCTGCCACCCTTGTGGAAGTTAGCTCTAAACTCGCCTTGTTTGGCAACTCGTTCCATGGCAGCCACAATTTTCTTACCGCACACAAAAACCCGTAGGTCTTTGCCATTGGCTTCGCCGATGTACTCCTGAACTTTCACTGGACCGTGCTCTTTTTTGGTTAAATACTCAACAATCGGTGCCAAAGAACGCATTGACTCGGCAATAAACACTCCCGTGCCATGCGTTCCGAAGATTGTCTTAATAATGACCGGAAAAGAAAACTCGTCTTTTACTTCTTCTAATAAAGAGGCGTCGGCTAAAACATGAGTCTTTGGCACAGCTAAACCAAAATGGTTTAACAATTGTAGAGTACGAATTTTATTCTTGGCCCTAAAAACAGAAATGTAATTGTTTAGCACGCGAAAACCAGCTAGCTGGAACTGCTTGATAATCGAAGACGGAATGCTTGGATCAGCAGTAAAACCAGGTCGCACTAAAATCAAATCGAAATCCTTTGGATCAAGAATTTCACCCTTATAAGTAAGAGTTTTTCCATTACCAAAAACCAAACCCACATTTTTGGTATACAAAATCTTGACCTCGTGACCGCGTCGTTGAGCTTCGTCAACAATCGAGCGCGTACCGATGGCCAAACCCTTCTTAGAATCGACGAACGTCAGGATACCAATTCGCATAAGGCGAGCAGCATGTGAGCAAAAAGCGACCGCAGCTTAGGCCTTTGCCTGCACACGGTCAATAGATAGCATAGCATCAAACTCCGCCTCAATAACAGCCCGATCCGTAGCCTTCATCAGCACCTCTTTATGCGTCTTAAAGTGAGGGATGCCCTTAAAATACCAGGATAAGTGCTTGCGGAAGGTGGTCACCGCCTGCTCGCCGTACTGTTTAAGATGCAGTTCCAGATGGCGACGCACCACCTGAACACGCTCCTCGAGCGAAGGCAGAATTACCGGCTTACCAGCCATTAAATCGGCAAACTGAGAAAAGATCCACGGATTACCGAGTGCCCCGCGAGCAATAAGTACACCGTCGCAACCAGAAGCCTTGAGCGCCTCGGGAATCAAATCAAAGCGATGCACGTCACCATTACACAAAACGGGAATCGACACGC
>CAZXUX010000070.1:0-3898 GCA_964644265.1 uncultured Gammaproteobacteria bacterium | reverse complement strand
TATCAAGTAAACTGATCCATTCAAAATTACTGGCAAGCATTGGCGTTTAGTCTTGGAAAACAAGGGCGATAACTATCTTGGCATTTATCTATATGAGATCGGAGACGCCGTCGCGACCGATGTCTTGGCAAACACGACTGACGCAGGCGGGGACACCTCGTACGTGTACAAGAAAGGTGAATTCTATCTAGATGTGAACGCCTCTGGACCGTGGAAAATAACTGTTGAGGAACTAAAGTAAAAACGAGGGGCTTCGGCCTCTTTTGTTTTTTCGCACAAGCCAGAGTAAGATCATTAATGTTTATGAGAATCGGCCCAAATGATCACTGCGCTTGCGGAAGGGGCAAGAAGCATAAGAAATACTGCGTTGCTCGAGACAGAGGGGCTCCGATCTCCGAGCTTCCTCCCGAAGTAATAAAGAAACTTGCCGAACGAGAGAGGCGTCGACAGATGGAGATTTTAAGTTTGCGTTCTATTGGCATCTACATTAACTACGTAAACCCAATAATCTTTAAGAGCAAAAAGGTTTGGGTTTTGGGTGGGCGTATTTTTGTTGATCATGATCCCGATGAAACTTTTCATGAGTTCATCATATGGGTCCTACAACATACCCTGGGGAAACCTTGGCTCGATGAGCAGGGAGAAAGACCCGTGCGGGAGCAGCACTTTATTTACCGTTGCTTCTTGGCGTTTACAGATTGGAGACTAAAAAACTCTGTCCCAGAAAACAAACAAGTTGATGGCACATGGGCACATCAACCAGATGGTTGGACAAAGTCGCTAATGGCGCTCGCCTTTGATGTGGCGAGTCTCCAACACGCTAATAACATGCCTGAGGATCTCCTCAAACGCTTAAAAACACGAGATGGGTATCAGGGTGCTAGGTATGAGATAGCGGTTGCTGCGATCTTTGCTCGGCTTGGATTTGATATCTCGTTTATCAAACCAGTACGTGGCCCCAAGCATTGCGAATTCATAGCCAAACATCAGGAGAGCAAAATAGAGATAGCCGTTGAAGCGAAGAGCCGTCATCGCATGGGAGTACTCCACACTCCTGGAGCGACCGATGATAGAAAACTGGCACGAGGTGATGTGGGCAAGCTGCTGAATGAAGCATTCAAAAAAACGGAGTTCGGCAAGATGCCATTCATTGCTTTTATAGACGTAAATTGCCCGATGTCTGGTACGGACAAGTTTTTTGATGATAAGTGGGGTCGGGATATTCAGCGCCTGATGGGAGGCAGGACACCAACCGCTGCCGATCCAGACCTCCATAGCGCACTTTGTTTTACCAACTTCTCTTATCATTATCAGGCTGGAAGCGATGCTTCAAACAGTGAATGCTTAACGGTTATTCCAATGTTTTCGGCATATCCAATTAAAGATCCGTCATTCTTTAGCGGTTTAGGCGCGGCGCTAAAAAATCATGGACATGTTCCGTTGATTGAGCTCAAAGATGATCAACCACTCTAACTTAAAGATACGCATTACTCGAGAAAGAGGTCATCCGATTAATCTCGAAAAGCCCATCACCTCTAGCTTGCCACGATTTACATCCATCAGCGCATTGTTGTTTGTTAATTTGTGGCGGTAGAGATCTGTTAGTATTTTTTTATCAGTACCTGAGATACCCAGCTGTCTAGAATAGTCAGCGGCTTGTTCGGGTTTATTATTAGTGTCTGCTGCAGCCATTTGAGTCCAGAGCCCCATATTGTAACGCACGGCCGTCTTGCTGATATTGAAAACCTTAGGAAGTCGATATTTCAGGTAAATGGCACAAAAAAGACTCTCCGTATCCACGGGATCATCGGTGTCCAAATTAATTTTCGCCAACTTAGCCTGAGTAATCAGTTGGTAAACAAGGTATTTAAATTTTCTTGCCTCTAGAGCAAAACGATCAGCAAATTCTACGATCCATCCCTGAGCAGCATCTGGCATTTTAATTATATGATCCTCGAGAATGTCGGTAAGCATGTCTTTATGCGATGGTGCTGGGAGCGTTAAAGAGTATTGAATGATCTTAGTCAGGTACTCGTCTCCATACCCCGAACTGAGGCCATATTCGCTCTCGATCATTTCTGACACAACGCGTCGATCAATAGCAAAGACGAAAAGAACGTCGTCTGTAAGTAAGAAATTTTTAATTGCCTCCAGAAGAATAACCGTGTGCTCTGGTGAGCATCGATCAAGATCGTCAATCAGAATACACACCCTTCTTTTTTTCTGCTTAGAGAGTGCGGCTTTAATTAGAGCTGCAAGTTTTTCCCGAAGGTGCTGGATTGCATCAATCTGTTGAAACATATCCTCCTTCGGGTCAGCTGAAACTAGTTCCGCCTCCTTACGCTGATCTTCTATATCGATGATGCCCGCTGTTACCTTTTTGAGTGACTGTTTAAAGACGGAGGTTGCTATACCTAACATTGCCTGCGCCACATCCAACCAGACTTTGCCAGTCTCGTTGATTTTAGCTTGCTTAGCAAACTCCCTAATCAAAGCCACAAATAAGTCGGTGTGTTGAGCGTATTCGTATTTCCATGGTTCGAACCTAACTACGAGCATACCTTTGGCATCCTCATCATTTGCGATGGCCGCCTGTACAGCCTTCAAGAAAGTTGATTTACCCGTACCCCAGTTGCCATAAATGCCGAAGGTGTTAGGTAGCTCCATTTCAAGAAAAACATTTCTAACGAGCTGAGTGGCTAGCTCCCTATGCCCGAACTTGTCGTGCCTTAAATCAGATAGCTCTTTCTCCGTTGGATATCTCATAGCAATTGATTTTGTTTAAATTCTGAAGCAATAATTAGTCCATTATCCGTGACCGTGAATATGGCACTGCTTCCACCTGGCTATCTCAAATCTGTTGTTTCCATAGATTACCCTAATGAGAAAGGAGAACTCCAGCCAATCGGAACTGGATTTATTTTTAGCAAAGTGCTTGAGAAGGTTGGTGAGAACGAGTTTAGAGTAAAAACCTACATCGTGACAGCGAGGCATGTGATCTACAAAAACGGTCTCGACCAATCCAGTCAAAAGAAGGAGGTGTATCTACGTTTCGATAAACTCGGGGAAGAAAAGGCGCAGGTGTTTAATTTGCCGCTGTACAACGAAACCTCGGCAATGTTTAGTATTCCATCGAGCGATATCGACGTCGCGGTTATTCCGCTGAATCCAGCGGCCCTGCGTGAGAACAAGATAGATTTCATCGACATCATAGACACCGATACAGCTCTAAGGTCTAAAGACTACACCGAAGTTGGCCTTAGCACGGGCGATGAAGTCTTTTTCTTGGGATTTCCACTTGGGTTACGGGGTGAGGTTAAAAATTATGCTATCTGTCGTGGTGGTCTTATAGCCCGCCTTGATTCAGAATCTTTAAAGGAGCACGTAATTTACTTAGATGCCCCAGTGTTCCCAGGTAATAGTGGCGGACCTGTGTTTTGCAAACCGCAACTGACCCACATTGAGGGCACTCTGCCTATAAAGAAAGCTTACTTGCTCGGGATAGCAACAAAATTTTTGCATAAAGAAAAGGATATCGAAACAGGACTCAGTCAAGGTGATTTAGAAAAGATGGAAGGTCACCTTGGCCTGGCAAAAATCATCACCGTTGATGCCATTTACCTAGCCATCGAGGAGCACGAAAAGAGACTGTCGCTGTCTACTAGCAGCGCATGACACCACCTACCCCTCGGAGCGGTTGCCCGTCCGTTGCCCATAAGGTGATGGTGTCTGCGTAATTGTGATGAATTGAGCGAACTACTGATAACCGCGCTTTAATGCAAAACTCTCAATCAATGCTCTTTTGATGCGAATTTTCGCAGAGTCCCGAATCTCCCCAATGTAGGGTTCAATTCCCGTTAGCCACCCCAGTAAAATCCGATCTCGCAAGAGGTTGGAT
>CAZXUX010000069.1:0-3928 GCA_964644265.1 uncultured Gammaproteobacteria bacterium | reverse complement strand
GATCTGCATTGTGTACCGCTTGATGCTCACGGTTGATTTTTCTGATGTTTTGCATTTGGTAGGCTGCGATACCAGATATCCGAACACCTCTTTCGTAGGTGCTTTGATCGATGGCGCGGGTGATGGAAGCCACGACCCACCAGCGTGCCATCGTATGGAAGGTGAGCCCGCGCTCGGGGTCGAATTTCTTGATGGCCTTGATTAGGCCCAAGAAGCCTTCCATGACCAGGTCCATGACCGTGAGGCCGGCCCTGGCGCCACCGTTTTGCCACTTTTTGGCCTGTTGAATGACGAACGGCATTTCCCGGATGATTATTTCTTCCCAGGAATTGCGGGGCGCCATAGATGCCTGGCGTCTGCCCGGCGGAAGGTTTTGATCCGTGGGTGGCGGTTCCGTTGTGGAGCCATCTCGGATTCGATTTTGTTCCCAGCTCAGTCGACGAATCAGTCCGCTGAGTTGGTCGGGGGAATTTTTGACCTTAGCCATCGGCCTGTCTCCTTTTGAAAGGGCAACTAAAAAGAGTATAACAATAGTTACTATTAGTCAATTGTTCAGTTAAAATAAAAATTCATCCCTAGAGGATGAATTTTTCTATCTTACGACCAACGTATTGAGTTTCTTGGCGATAAATGAGTTCGGTGTGGAATGGGGCAGGGGTGTAACCGAGTTTGCTCATGATTTCGTTCACTGGAACCTCGAATGATTCTTGATCGGTTACATGAACTGGAGAGGCGATGATCACTACACCACCTGGTTTGAGAACCGTTTTAAGAGCGGCAAAGCTTTCTTCGTACAGACGTGCCACGTAATTGACTGCTTCTTGAACTTCGCTGGCTTCCTCGTCGCCCTTGCGGGGGCGACCAAGATAGGTTTCGGTGACGATGGCGTCGACGCTGGCAGAAGCGATGTTGCCGCTTGCTGGAGCTTCGGAGGCGGCGGAAGTAAAGACGGTCGGTGCGGGAACAACGACGCCTTGTAGACCAAGCCAGGTGAGATTTTCCTGCGTATCAGCTACGGCTTGAGCGTTGATATCGCTGCCAATTAGCTTGGCGTAACCTACAACTGCGCCTTCGCTCAGAATTGTTCCGCTACCGCAGAACGGGTCATAAAGTGTTTTGCCAGCAACTTCTTTGCCAGCTAGGTTCACGAGCATGCGAGCGAGCTTTGGTGGCAACATGCCTTGCTTAGCGTTGCGGCGGGGGCGATTGAGGTCGCGGTGAGCCCATTCGTCGACGTTTTGCACGGCCACAGTGCGGGCAACGGCGATATCGTTATCGCGGACGATAATGGCGTATTCGGCGCCTTTGTCTAGGAGATGGTTGCTGGTAATGACGACCGCGGACAGGGTTTCGTCTTTAGAAATCACGTAACGGCCAGAGCGACCAGCTGCTTTAAGAGTACTCTTGAGCTCCATGCCGACGTTTTTTGACTGTTCGCGAACAGTTTTAACCTTAGCCTGGTCTTTGCCGTAAACACTTAAACCAAAGTGAATTTTGCCTTCTGGGTGCTCGGCAATCAGATCTTGAGCTAAAAAGGCTGCCATTTCGGTTTTTTCAACCTTTTCTAGCGTACCAACCAGCACGCCAAGCTTTTGGGTACCGCCCAAGCGTTTGCCGAGTTTTTTGACGTCGCCTTCAAAGTTATCAAAAATAGCTAATTGACCCTCGCGCCAAGAAGGGGAGAGGCCAGTTAGAGCCGTAATTTCGGCTACGGAAATGTCTGGGTGGGCGCCAAGAAGAGCGAAAAGTTGCATATTGGCTGTGATGCTACACCAAGATTGACTTTTTGGCTATAACTTGACCAAAAGTCGACTTTCGATTACTCTTTTGCCACTTATTCTTGTCCATGATTGGGGTTTGTCCCAGTCGTTCCCAAAATTTTTGGGGACCAAGTGCCGGGATGCGGTTGTCGGTTGTCGGTTGTCGAGTGAACAAGCTGTTCCGCTCGAGTCCCGAAAACCGACTCCCGAGAACCGGTGCAAACATAAACTATGATCTACGAGATCATGACAATTCTCCCGTCTCAGTATGCAGATACCGAGATCGACGGTGTGGTTCAGACGGTTACCGGCCAGATTGAAAAGGCTGGAGCTAAGGTAGAGAAGACGCAGAATTTCGGTAAGCTGAAGATTGCTTATCCAATTGAGCGTCAGCGTCACGGTACTTATGTGTTGTTTTACGTTTCGGCCGAGCCTGAGGCTTTGCAGAAGCTAGATCAGAATCTGCGTTTGAGCGAGGAAGTGATTCGTCATTTGACTATCGCTCGTCCAGAAGGCATTCCGACCAAGCCAGTGAACTTGGTGCAATACACCCCGCCATTGACCCCAGAAGGTCGCCGCGCCGGTGAACGTGAAGAGCGTGGAGCCACCACGCACCGCCCAAGCACTGAGACGGCGGCTAAGGTTACGACCGAGGAGTTAGCAAGTAAGTTGGATCAGATCCTCGATTCCGATATCATGAAGAACATCTAGCGGCTTCATCCTTTGGCCCATTTACGACTTGCGGATCCCCAGTTTCTCCTCGCCGTACCGCTCAAGTACGCCTCGGAGAAACTTTCCCCGCGCATCGTAACTGGCCTCAAAGGCTGAACCCTTAAAACGATTTAACTTTATGGCTTCTTCATTGAACCGTGCCATGCTTATTGGCAACTTAACTCGTGATCCAGAGGTTCGTAAGACACCGAGTGGTCAGTCCGTTGCCAACTTTTCTATCGCTACTAACCGTGTTTACACCGATGCGGCTGGGGCTAAGAAAGATCAGGCTGAATACCACAACATTGTTGCCTGGGGTCGACTAGCAGAAATTTGCGGTCAGTACCTGACAAAAGGCAAAAAGGTGTATATCGACGGTCGTTTGCAGACCCGAGAGTGGGACGGTCAGGATGGTCAAAAGAAATACCGCACAGAGATCGTGGCTGAAAACATGATCATGCTCGGCGCACCTGGTGCTGGCGGTATGGGCGGTGGTCGTTCAGAAGCCTTTTCTGCCGATGCTGCAGATAGCTCCGTGCCGTCCGAAGCATTTGCGAAGGATGGTGGTCCGGCAGTAATTGCCGACGTGCCATCACAGACACCGGATGATGAAATCAAGCTTGAAGATATTCCATTCTAAATTAATAAATAGTGCAGATAGTTTCTAGCTAGTGATATGTTAAACAAAAAGACTAATCAAGATCGTTACTGCTACTTCTGCGTTAATCGCGATGCAGTAATTGACTACAAGAATACCGACGTGTTGAAGCGTTTCGTTTCGTCTTTCGGTAAAATCGTGCCACGCAAGCGTAGCGGTGTTTGTGCTTCGCACCAGCGCAGCGTAGCCGGCGAAATCAAGCGCGCTCGCATTATTGGCCTGTTGCCGTTCGTTACTACCTAATCGATTTACACAGATACAAAGTTGGTGCTGACAGATTTTACACAGATGAGTAAAGGCTTTCGGCTTACCGGAAGCTTTTACTTTTTTACATCTGTGTTTAATCTGTATTAAATCTGTGTAAATTGAGGCTATGTTGTCTAGAGAAGACCTGGAGTATCGAGCAAAACTGTGGAACGAGATAATAAACTCGATTCGCCAATTTTTTGCTGCTCGTGGATATACCGAAGTTCGGGTGCCCTTAGTCGTTCGTTCACCTGGTATGGAGCCGAATCTCAATCCGATAGGAGTTGATCTCCAAACGCTCACCTCGACGCATCGTGCTTGGCTTATCACGAGTCCCGAATACAGCATGAAGAAGTTGTTGGCGGCGGGCATGCAGAAGATCTATACGATCCCTCAAGTTTTTCGGAATATTGAAAAGTTGGGAGAGCGCTGGAGTATTGAATTCACCATGATGGAATGGTATCGGCAAAATGCTGACTATCAGGCTTGCATGGAGGAGACCGAGGCTTTGGTCGATACTATTCTCGACAACCGAATCCCGAATACCGCATGC
>CAZXUX010000068.1:0-4060 GCA_964644265.1 uncultured Gammaproteobacteria bacterium | reverse complement strand
GAGGGCTTGGTGTTCCCAGGTAGCCATGCCGGTCTTAAGATCGTGAAAGCCTTTGTAGCCAGCAATTTCCATCAGCCAGCCAGCAGCAATTTTGTACTTGCCGTCCGGAGTCGGCCAGGACTTTGCGGTAATGATGGGGTACTTTTTTTGCAGCGCTTTAAACTTGGTGGCCGAGACGATGGGGTTGCCAAAGAAAGAGCCATTGGTGGCAACCTTAGCGGGGTCGGGCAGGCGAGAAGAGCGGATGGCGATCACTATCTCGCGGATGACGGCCGGGGTAAACTTAGTGATTCCCATATGGTCGACGTATTGCTGCAATGAGTCATAAAAGGGTGGGGCGGGGTTTTCTTTGGTCAAGCAAAAGGTTAGAGAAGTAATGTAAAAGCGTCCCTTATCTTTGCTGTTAAAGCGGCTGGTCCGGTACGTAAAGTCACAGGCGTCAGCTGGGATAATAACAAATTTCCCAGTATTGGTGTCGTATGCCTCCAGACTCTCCAGGGTCTGCGAAATGTCTTGGCCGTAGGCACCAACGTTTTGTACCGGGGTAGCACCTGTGGTTCCCGGAATCAAAGACAGCCGTTCTATGCCAAGCAGTCCTTTGGCCACGGTGCGGGCCACGGTTTTGTCCCAATCTTCCCCTGCCCCCACCTGTACAAAATACTCATCGGCACCCGATTTGGTAATGCTAAAACCTGGGATTTTGTTAACCATTACCAGGCCGTCAAAGCCTTTGTCTTTCCAGATGATGTTGCTGCCACCACCGATCATAATAACCGGCAGTTTCTTTTCGGCTGCCCACTCCAGGGCGTTTGGAATATCCGACTTGTCGGTTATATCGACCAAAAATTTTGCCTTGCCACCCAGCCGCATCGTGGAGTGTTTGGCCAGAGAAACATCTTTTCGTACATGCATAACCACTATTGTACCGTAGTTAGCAGTAACCACAGACATACTTGATCATGTATCCGCCCCGGAGTAAAATAATAGGATGAGCAAACCCACGGAGTTCCCTTACCAAGCCCTCGGGCAAAAAATACGCGCCGCACGCGTTAAACAAAAACGCACGGTAGCCGAGGCATCGGGCGCTATCGAGATTAACGAGCAGCTCCTTAAAGACGTAGAGCTTGGCAAGCAACGCCCCGAAGAAGACACTCTGATGGTACTGATCAGCTACTTGGGTATCAAAGAAGACGAAGCCACCAAGCTTTGGGAAATGGCCGGCTACGGCAAGCATGACCCAGATGGTGACATTGCCAGCGAGATCAACCAGTCTATGGCCACTATTATGCCTAATGATCTCCGCGTTATTTACACCGACATGGTGCATGTTATGGTTAACGACTTTGGCGTTATTATGAACTTCCTCCAGGGCGGTGGCCCAGGCAACCAACCCCTAGCTGTGGCCCGAATTGGTATGAGCAAAGAGCATGCTCGTTCGGTGCTCGACATCCTTAGCAAGTCACTTGAGCAATCCGATGCTGCAACAGATACTACTAAACCCAAGCTCGCCGACAAACCCGACCAAACAAAGGATTCGTAATCACACAGCCATATAGCCCCGAGTTACAAGACAGGGTGGAGTCTGTTACGCGCCTCGGACGGGAAAAGAGGCCTCGGTTAAGTACAAGTGAGTTTGTAGTTCGCGCCACAGTTGTCTCTGTTTTAGTTAGTGTCAGTGCAGCCGGAGTAGGCTCGTTCTTGGTTAATCGAGCAAGTAATAAAATTGATCCGGTTAAGTCCGAACTAGAAAAGATAAATAAAAAAGCAATCCAGATCAATGACAATTTGATCGAAGTTCAGGACAAGGTAGAAGAAGCTCAAGGTACATTTGATGATATAGGGGTTGTCCTAGAGGATTCACAGGCTTCGATCAAAGAAGTAATCGATGGACTCTCTGCACTTGGTATAAAGCTACCAGGGTCCGAAGATCCCACCGAAGACACGACTACTACAACTTCTATTCCTCAAACTAGCACAACTACACCAACAAGCTAGCAGAAATTAGAGTTGTTTTCACCCCTGTTTTGGAGTATAATTACCCCTGTTGGGGAGGGGTAAAAATGCCATAAAAGGACATTGAAAAACGGCGCGCTGCAATTCGAAATCATTACTACGCTAATCGCGAAGTCTATATAAAGAAGGCTTTGAAGCGTAAGAAAGAGATTCGACTTTGGCTCAGTAAACTCAAAGAGTCTACACCTTGTGTAGACTGCAAGGTGTTTTATCCGTATTATGTAATGGACTTTGATCATCTTGAGGACAAGTCCTACAACATAAGTTAGCCCATTAACAAATGCAGCATGAAATTGATTCACGCAGAAATTGCCAAATGTGAACTAGTTTGCGCTAACTGCCACCGTATGAGAACCTACAAAAGGTTAACAATATAGGTATGCACCCGTAGCTCAGTGGATCAGAGCGTCGCGCTTCGGACGCGAAAGTCGGGGGTTCGAATCCCTCCGGGTGTACCAAACAAAGCCCCGATCCCAGCGATCGGCTTTTTGTTTGGTAGAATTAAGCTTGATGGACGACGTTGATAAACTTGCTAACACACTTTTGGAATACCTGCGTTTAGATATGCGGGTTCAAAAGGCGGACCTTCTCATCGGGATGGGTACCTTGGATTCGCGTATTGCTGATCGCACGGCGCAGCTTTTTCTGGACGGCTTTGGCGAAAGAATCGTTTTTACTGGAGGACTTGGTAAGCTCACCAAGCTATCGCAGACACAGACAGAAGCCAAGAGGTTCCGGGACATTGCAGTGGGCATGGGCGTACCAGAGAGCAAGATTTGGCTCGAAGAGGAGGCCACAAACTCTGGGGAAAACATTATCTACGTCCAGAAACTCCTCAAAGAAAAAGGGTTCCAGCCAAGATCTCTTTTGATTGTTACAAAGCCATATATGGAGCGACGTGTCTGGGCTGCATACAAAAAACAATGGGAGGATAAGCAGGTAGAAATAATAGTAACTTCACCCCAGATTAGCTACCATGAGCACTATAACGAGATTATCCCGAAAGACTTATTCATCAACGTCATGGTAGGGGATCTGCAAAGGATCAAAATTTACGCAGAGCAGGGCTTTCAGGTTAAGCAAGATATACCCAAAGAGGTATGGGCGGCTTATGAGTCACTCGTAAATCTTGGATATACCGACTACGTAAGTTGATACACTATTGGCATGGACACCATGTTTGTGAGAGGCATTAAGCTAGAAGATCACCAAAGTGATAACTATGCCTTTTCTATTCCTGCCGTTCAGCAAATCGAGTCGCTGGCATTTGCTGGGCCGGTAACTTTTTTGGTGGGCGAGAACGGCACAGGAAAATCAACACTGGTCGAAGCCATAGCCGTGGCTGGTGGTTTTAACGCCGAAGGCGGCACTAAGAACTATAGCTTTTCGACCGAAGATACTACGTCTGAGCTTGCTGATTCTATAACGTTGGTTCGGGGAGCTCGAAGAGAAAAATACGGATATTTCTTACGGGCCGAAAGTTTCTACACTACCGCAAACTACGCCGAAAAAGGAACGTTCCCCGTCGGAGAAACACCATCCCCAATTTATTTTGATGGTAAACGGATTCATCAGCAGTCGCACGGCGAAGCCTTTTTGGCAATTGTAAAGAGTTTTCGCCCTGGCTTGTTTATTTTTGACGAACCAGAGTCAGCCCTGTCGCCCCAACGACTACTGTATTTAATGACCGCTATTCACCAGTTGGTGCAACAGGGCTCGCAGTTTATAATTGCCACTCATTCACCAATTTTGTTGGCCTACCCAGGTGCGACGATTTATGAGCTTTCTGGTTCTGGGATCAACGAATCTAAATACGAAGATATAGAGCACGTAAAGATGACTCGTGATTTCCTATCTAATCCATCTGTTTTTTTGAACAGGCTATTTTCCGATTAAATCATCGAGTAAGCGCCAGGCTAGAGCCGGTCAAGACTTTACGCTACAATACAAGTAACTAACACAAGGACAATAGTCATGGCAAATACGCCTACCCCAACCATTACCATCGGAAGTAAAACACTTAGTGCCAAGGCAAAAGTAGCGAATG
>CAZXUX010000067.1:0-4089 GCA_964644265.1 uncultured Gammaproteobacteria bacterium | reverse complement strand
GACGTTCTCGGCAGCTAGGATACCCATAAGGATACTATGGTCCTGGTTGTTATATTTGAAGGCCCCGTATCGCCCAATCACCTGCAGATGCTTGATATTAGTGATGTAGTTCTCGACGATCTTTAGTGGTTTTTTATAGCCTCTTTGGTACACGGGGTAGCACTTTGGCACGCGCATAACCTTGCCGGTCTTGACCTGATTTTCACGTACCAAGCCAGTTTTTACGATCTCTTCTTTGGCTAGCTTTATGTACTTTGAGTCGCTCCAACTCCAAAAGTCGTCTTCATCGAAACACCAGTACTCCATAGCTAAAATTGCTTCACGTTTGCCATTCTTAATGGTCTTCACCCAGTTGTTAAAGTTGGTTATGCGACCAGTGCGTAGCTCTGAGCTGTGAACGTAAATCCAGTTGTCGGGGAAGATATCTCGTGCAGAAACCTGCAGGTATACAATAACGGTGTTGCGGAATTTTAAGAACTTATTGGCCTTCTCTACTTTTGCAGGTACATCCTTCATGCGCTGGATCAGTAGTGTAATCGGCATCGAGGAGATCACTTCGTCGTATTGCTTAACGGTGCCATCTGCCAATTTAATGCCTGTTACTGTTTGGCTGTTTCGCATTACGAGAGATTCAATTGGCGTTTTTAAATAAACATTGCCACCATACTTTTGGGTGAGTTTTTTCATATTGTCATACACCTGACCAGTACCATGCTTTGGATAAGCAAACTGATCAACCAGTGTCTTATGCTTGTCGCCACCACCGCCAAAGATAGCGCTTTTTATAGCCTCCATGAGTGATAGCTTTTTAATGCGCTGGGCAGCAAAGTCGGCATCGAGCTCATCACACTTAATGCCCCATAGTTTCTCGGAGTAGGTTTTGAAGAAGTGCTGGTAGAGGCGCTTACCAAATCGGGCTATCACCCACGACTCAAAGGTATCACCAAGGTCATCTCTACCAGGCTTAACTCGTTGAATACCATAGCTAATAACGCAGCGCACAGCTTCGATTGGGCCAAGGTTTGCCAAAGCGTTGAAAGCTTTGATTGGATAGTGGTAGAACTTGTTTTTAAAGAAGATGCGCGTCAAGCGATCGACCATCTCGTAATCTTTACCAATGACTTCTAGCCAGAGCTTGTTAACACGAGTGTCACTGCTAAAGAAACGGTGTGGGCCAATATCAACCGTCTGTCCCCATAGCTTAATACTGCGCGCCATTCCACCAACATGGGGTGAAGCTTCGTACACATCGACAGCAACACCTTTTTTCGCCAGCTCGTATGCTGCAGTCATGCCAGCAGGACCAGCACCAATAACTGCCACCCTTTTTTGCTTCGCCAAATTTTCCCCCAAACTTATATGATTACGTGTCTTTTACATATTAGCAAACTGCGTTCATTAGCCAAACTTTGATGCTAGTTTGACTCAGAAATGTAGTTCCAAATATCATTCATTTGTTTCTCCCAGTCAGTGCTAACAATCTTGAGTCCGTTTTTGGCAAGTCGCTCGCGAAGTTTTTTATCTTCAACAAGCCAACTAATTTTTTCTGCCATGGCCATTGGTGATGGTTCCGACAGCAGGCAGTTGTATCCGTGCTGCAGAAACCAGTGGTTATCTTCGTTATTGTTAGACACGGTTGCCATGCCGCTGGCCATAAATTCAAACGGTTGGTATGATGGATGCTTCGACAACATATACACGCAACCAATGTCGCACTGTCGGTAGAGCTCCGCCACCTCTTGTAAGTTATTGAGCAAACCTAGGTTGGTAATTTTTCCACCTAGACCAAATTCAGATTCGTCCCACTGAGCCCCAGCGGTAATAATTTCGATCTTATCACCGTGTTCATCAAGTAACTGCTTGATGATCAGCAAGCAAAGTTCGAATGCATTGCGTGGGTTACCAGGGCGGGCGTAAAAGAATATTTTAGTTCGTTTATTAGTCCTTTTTTTAGTTGGCGGGAAGTACAAGCTTGGGTCAACGGCTGGGACAAAACTCACACCATCCATGCCATGTCTCTGGTTAACCGCGTAAAGCAAACCAGGTGTGTTCACAACGCCCGTGAACCCAAACCGATACGTCGACTCTGCTGCTGCATACATCGAGCCACCTTCGTAAAAGAGCGGTTCGTAATCTTGTATAAAATAGTACTTGTGTTTGGTCTGATTATATTTGAGTAGGAGGTATGCTGACATCCATATAGTAGCAAAGGCGATGTCGCTCTTGGGCAAGTCTTCAACTTTTTGGGTGGCCATATCCATAACGATGATTGTGCAATCTACCAAACCAGGAAAGTGCTGACTAATTTCGGCCCGAAGCGCATCCTCTTCTACATACGGGTTGTCGTAAATTACTATCGTGGTCTCTAACCCACGGTTGGCAAACCCCTCAATGAACCTAAAGATGGTGAATATACCCCCATAGGTTACATGATCGAAGTACGGAACAAACCACAAAGCCGACTCAACCTTGTCAGGGTACCCTTGGTTGATAATTTTACTTTCCTCAATCATGCCCGAGTTAACCTGGAATAATGGGTTAGCCAGGTACTGATAGCGCTCCATCAGCTGGTTGTTAGCGGGAGAGGCCTTCCGGCGAGCAGTCCTCTTTTTGATAGCATGTGCCGATTTTCGAGCCAAGTTCACCGGCCCCTGACTCTTAAGGATGCTTAGTGTTTTTTGCATAGGGTTTGGTTTAGCCGACACGATAGGAACTCCTTAAGCTTGGGATCTCACTCTTGATATCCAAGTTACTGTTAAAATACGGGTCGTTCCAATCCAAGTATGGCCGGTAGTAGGTCATCGAACGGTCATAGTCGCCCTTTGGTGCAGAACTATACGACCCGACGGAGACATTTTCAAAGTGGAACAATTGCACGAAGGGCCAATAGACGTTGCGGTAGCCTTTCTTGTGCAGTGTTATGCCTAGGGCCACGTCTTGCCCCGCGATCACAAACTTTTCATCCAAGCCCCCAGCTTCATCGTATTTACTCGCCTTAATAGCTACGCAAGCGCCAGTTACCGCCAGGTAGTTGCGCGGCCAGGCCGGTAGACCAAACGGCGTCCAAACATCTGGCTGAAGTTTGCGGAAGACGTGCCCTGCAACACCAAACATACCCAACACCACACCGGCATGCTGAATACGACGGTTTGGGTAAAACAACATTGGGCCCACCTCACCTACCCAATCTTGCGAAGCTACGCCAATAAGCTCCTCGATCCAGTCGTTCGTGATGACCTTTGTGTCGTTGTTGAGCAAAATGAGATACTCGCCTTTAGCCTTACTGCGGCCAAAGTTATTCACCGCCGAGTAGTTGAATGGGTGATCCCAATAAAACACCCGACAGCGCTTCTCGCTCTTTAGGCTATCTAGGTAAGTAAAGAGTGCCTTTTCGGTACTATTGTTAGATACAAGGATAAGCTCGTAGTTCGTGTACGTTGAATTTTCTAAGATGCTGCCGACACACTGTTTTAGCAGCTTGGCTTTGTCTTTGAACGGAATGATAATAGATACCTTTGGCTGTTTTTTTGGTAGATGGTACTTTAGTCGATAGTTGGTTGGGCGGTCGGGGATGCCGACAACATCCGCCTTCAGCTTGCGTCGATCAACCGCCTCTTGTAATGCGCGCTGACCAGCGGTATCGGTGTAGTTCTTTTTTCCAGGCACCAGCGAGGTAGAGCCGTCTGCTTGTCGCCAGTGATACAAGATCTTTGGTATATGGTGTATCTGGTTAGTTTGTTCTGTCAGCCGCAAAAAATAATCATAGTCTTGCGAACCGTCAAAGTTAGGACGCATGCCGCCAATCTTTTTAATCAGCGTGGTTCGCGCAACCGATAGGTGTGTTATGTAGTTTACGCCAGTCAGTAGGTCCGGTGACCACCCCGGCTTGAAGAATGGAATCAGGCGCTCAGTGCCGTCGTCACTCAACTTATCTTCGTCAGAGTAGATCAGATCGAGCTTTTTGTTGTGGTTTAGGGCAAGCACTACCTCTGCCAACGCATATGGCGACAGCGTGTCATCATGGTCCAGCAGCGCCACAAACTCACCCTTGGCGGCTTTAAAACCTTTATTGGTATTGCCGGATATGCC
>CAZXUX010000066.1:0-4100 GCA_964644265.1 uncultured Gammaproteobacteria bacterium | reverse complement strand
TCCAGTTCCATTACAAGAAACAGAAAGTGTTACCGATGTGCCCATCTAGTACAAGATCTTGATTTTTTGGTGAATTTTTGCTATACTGTGTTATTGATCTTTAATCATGCGGAGGTGGTATGGGCAAGTTGGTGTTGAAAGGTAGCGAGCACAAGGCGCTCAGTCAGCGCCTGCAGGGGTGGAGTTACCCCAAGCTCATCCTGGCCTTCCTGGCCATGACGGGGGTTACGGGATTGGATCTGGCGATTCTTGACTTCATCCCCTTTGTCGACGAGGCCTTCTTGGCCTACATCACGGCCACCGTTGGCTGGGCGATCGTCTGGAAGACGATCAACCGCACGCCGACGACCTGGTGACCTACGGCATCGTCGACTGAAGACGGCAACCCGCGCCCCGCGCGGACTTGCCGTCTTGTTCTTTTTGTGGCAGTATTGCGTAGCTTATTCGCTCTGTATACGAGTGAGGTGGCCGACCGTAGGGAGGCCAGAGCGAGCGGCGGATCAACGAAAAGGAGCGCGACCGACGAGGGAGTGCGACTGAGAGTTGATCCGGTAAGCGAGCAGCGAGCTGTAGCTCAGTTGGCTAGAGCGCTTGGTTTGGGACCAAGAGGCCGTGGGTTCAAGTCCCTCCAGCTCGACCAAAAAAATCCGTTGTAATCAACGGGTTTTTTTATTACCGCTGGAGCAGGCCACCTGCGTGGCCTGCGTAGGGACTTGAACGCCGGAGCGATGTTCCGTCAGCAGACGGAACCGCGAGGCGGTGCCCAGCCCGAACCGAGCGACGGCGAGGTGAGAGGCGAGGGCAAGTCCCTCCAGCTCGACCAAAAAAATCCGTTGTAATCAACGGGTTTTTTATTACCGCTGGAGCAGGCCAACAGTTTTGACTGATTTCTACTTTTTTGTTATTTTAGTTAGTCGTTTCAACGACTGGAGGTCAGATTGAATTCGTACATTGGAGTTACGGGGTTTACGACGCGGTACGAGGTGCGAGCCGCGGTACGCGCTTGGGAGCGGCTGCCGAGGCTTGGTGACCGGCAGCTGATGATCGGCGTGTTGGCCAAGAACACGATCTTCGAGGGTGAGGATGGCTACGCTGGCACGTTGAAGCACCCGGCGCGCTACCCGCGGGCGGGAGAGATCGCCATGATCTTTCCGCCGCGGTCGCCGGGCGGAACGCAGTCGCTGAACCTGATCCACTACGCCACCAGGGAGCCCGGGCGGCTGGCGCATCAGCTGGAGGCCATGCGCTTGCTCGGCGGCCGAAACTTCCACGGCTTCCAGCTCAATGTCTGCTGGCCGGACAAGGATCAGCTGCTCGCGAGCTTCGAAGCGGGGTGCAAGATCGTCTTGCAGATCGGTTGGCAGGCGCTCGAGATGGTCAATCACGATCCGGGGCAGTTGCGTCAGCGGATCGTGGGCTACGGCGACTTTTTGAGCGGCGTGCTGCTCGACCTGAGCGGTGGGCTCGGCTTGCCGCTCGACGTGGAAGAGATCGAGCCGTACGTGGCCGAGCTGTTCCGCTACGCACGGGCACATGCGCCTTGGCTCAGCATCGGCGTGGCCGGCGGTTTGACCGCCGAGACCTTGCCGGGGCTTCAGGGACTGGTCGACAAGTACCCGCAGTTGTCCCTCGACACCGAGAGCCGTATCCGTACGGCCGACGACCAGCTCGACATCGCCGCCATGGAGAGTTACCTCGTGACCGCCCACAGCCTGTTCGTGCGCTAGCCTCAGCCTCGCAGTTGACTAATGGTCGACGGCGAGGTTTTTTTGTTGTTCAATGGCTGTTATGTTGATCCCTCGCGCTACCAAAGAACGTGAATACGTCGCCCAAGGACGGCCGTTTATTTTTGGCGTTGATGAGGCTGGCAGGGGATGTCTTGCCGGGCCAGTGGTGGCTGCGGCGGTGTTGTTTGATTGGACAGAGGAGAGTTTTCGTAAAAAGTTAAAAGGACTGGTGCGCGATAGTAAATTGATGACGCGGAAGAATCGGCAATACGGTTTTGATCTTATAAGGGAGATTGCTTTGGGCTGGGGGATTGGCGTAGTCCATGTGCCAGACATTGATCGCTTAAATATTTTTCAAGCGAACCTCGTAGCAATGCGCTATGCGTTGCAGGCGGCTGATCACGAGCCGGATCTTGAGCGAAGCGTCGGTTTGATCGACGGCACGCACACCGTGCCGCTCCTCGAGCTCAAGCAAGAGCGCTGCATCGACGGCGATGCTCGTATTGTCTCGATTGCCGCAGCCTCGATCATCGCTAAAGAGTACCGTGATCGTCTAATGGAACATTGCGATTTGGAATATCCTCAATACGGCTTTGCCCAACACAAAGGCTACGGCACCAAACAACACTTCTTCGCCCTCAAACACCACGGCCTCACACCACTTCACCGGAGGACGTTTTTGAAGGGGTTTGTTGAGTAATTTTATGCAACTTCCTGCCTCAATTTCGCTTACGAGAAACGCGCAATATTGTTTCTCGTGTTATCACGAGGGGATTGAGCGATTTTTAGAAGATGGGAAGACGTTTTATCGTTGCTTAGCCTGTGGCTGTGTTAATCCGAGAAGCATTGTGATTGATGAGGCCGTTAATTGGTGGGTCGACGAAAACCAAACCTATTGGCATGAGAGTGTAGGAGTTGTTATTAAGAATAAAGAAGATAAAATTTTTTGTATTTTGAGGCAGATATATCCGTTTGCTTACGCGCTGCCAGCTGGTCATGTCGATAGGGGTGAAGATCCTGCAGTTGGGGCGCGACGAGAGGTGGGGGAGGAGATCGGAGTTGATCTTCAGTCACTTTCGTTGATTGAAAAACTTCCTATACACGGCGATGAATGTCGTCGGGGATGTGACGATCATTTATGGCACGTGTATTTATCGACCGTAGGCGATGATTTTTCTCCAAAGCTATCTTCTGACGAAGCTGCTTCGTATGCTTGGTTGTCTAAAGACGAGATTTTGGCTCGTAATGATGTTGTGTTGCCTTTAAAGTATATTGTTGAGCGTTTAGGGCGAAGCTTTTGATAAAAAAATAAGCGCACCCACGAGTGGCGAGGCGCGGGGCGCTTCTGCGACTTAGTGGGTGCGTACGATGTGTGCTAGACGGCGAAGATCTCGGCGACGCCGTGATCTACGACCACGACGACGGTCACGCCGGCCATGTCCTGCAGCTTTTTGGCTGCTTCCGCGTCGAACTGGCTGAGCACGGCGCCGATGCCTGCCCGATCGGCCATGCCGCGAGCGATGGGAACCTGACCTGCGTCACGGATTGCTTGCCAGTCCTGGCCGGGCATCAGGCTGTCGGCGATGGGTCCACCGTGCACGTCGTCGACGTTCAGGAGTACGATCACCACCTGATTCGCGGTCAGGCTTCGGGCCGCCATTCGGCCCTTGAAGTACTCGACGCGCTCTGCGTTGAGCTCCAGCATGTTGCCGCAATTGTGCTTGCTGACCGTCTGCATCACGGCCGTTGCGACAGGATCGATCAGTACCAGGTTGCCGTTGTCGTCCCTGACCACGGTTGCTTCCGTCGTCCCGCTGTCGAGGTTGCGGTACCGGCCCGGTTCGCTGGCCTGGTAGCGCTTCATGATCCTGCCGTCGAGCGTGCTGGCCAGCTCGTCGATGGCGGCCTCTACCCGCTTGCGGCTCTCCTCGTCGCCGAGGTGGAGTACGTTCGCGATGCCGCCGCTGTAGTGCCAGTCGACCCGCGCCTTGGCCTTGGCGGCCACGGCGCGTACCCAGCGCTCGGCTGCGTTGGACATGGCGTCCAGCGCGGCCACGGATTCGCCCTTCTGGAAGATCTCGGGATTGCACGGGGCGGGAGTCGGCTCGTCAGTTGCCATGATTGTTTACCTCCTGCAGAATGATCGGCTGGCCCTGCCGAAGGGGTCAAGGTGACTAGGTAATATAGTACAAAATGTTCGTTTTGTCAATGTTTTATTTGCTTTAAGGCTACTTTTTCACTAGGATGCTTAGACATGGAAACGCTTCGGGAGACATTGGATAAGGCTAGCCAACATCAGCCAAAATTTGTGGCTCCGTTGGGGTTGTCTGAGCAACTTGTTAGGGAAATCTCGAGGGCTAAAGGGGAGCCGGA
>CAZXUX010000065.1:0-4104 GCA_964644265.1 uncultured Gammaproteobacteria bacterium | reverse complement strand
TGAACCAGGATCAAAGGCTTAGGACGCCCCCGTTCTATCCAATTGAACTACAGGAGCACAATATGCGTCGTAAAACACAGATTAAACTGTGATATACTAAACGAACTAGCGAAAGAAAGTATAGTCACAAAATAGGTGCTAGTCAATCGAAATAAAAGTATTTATGACAACAGAAATCCTCCTGGTTGCCATCTCTTTAATCACTCTAGGCTTCATCGCATTTCTTTTTTTAAAACTTCGCGATCTTAACCATCATGCGTCGTCAAATAACACGACTCAGCAACTGGTCGAACTCAGGCAAGAATTGCAAAGACTACAAAACGAACAACGACAAGAAATGCAAACTCAACTTTCGCGGGTCAATGATCAAGTTTACAAAGGCTTAAACGACTCACAACGCGCCATGCAGAACCAGTTTACCCATACCTCTAAAATTATTGAGGACATCACGGCCAAGCTCACAACCCTTGATTCCACCAACAAACAGGTGCTCGACTTTTCTTCACAGCTACGCAGCCTACAAGATATCCTCAAAAACCCCAAGCAACGTGGTGTCCTTGGCGAATACTGGCTTGAAACATTGCTTAGAAACATTTTACCGCCAGCCTCCTACGCCATGCAGTACCACCTTGGCAAACACGAAAAAACAGACAAAGAGCTAATTGCCGATGCGGTAATCTTCGTACGAAACTTAATTGTGCCAATTGATGCAAAGTTTAGCTTAGAAAATTACAACCGCGCCATTGGTGAACAAGATTCTGAACGCCGCGAAGAACTTGAACGCCAATTGAAGGCCGATGTAAAAATGCGTATCGACGAAACCGCCAAATACATTCAACCGCAACAGGGAACCATGGACTTTGCTTTCATGTTCATTCCAGCCGAAGGCGTTTACTACAACTTATTAAATGCCGAAGTGGGAAGTGGAGTGAATAGTCAAAACTTAATTGAATATGCTTTTTCAAAAAAGGTAATGATCGTTTCACCAACCTCGCTCTTTGCCTACCTACAAACGGTTATCCTTGGTTTAAACAATCTTCAAATCGAAGAAAATGCCCGCGACATTCAAAAAAACGTAGCCGAGCTTGGTAAACATCTTCGCGCCTACGCTGAATTCCATGGCAAAATAGGAAAAAATTTAGCCATCACAGTAAATCAATACAATGCTTCGTCTAATGAATTCAAAAAAATCAGTCGCGATGTCGTAAGGGTAACCGACGGTGACAAATCAGAAATCATCGAAGTCGAAGCAGTCGACCGACCACTCGTCGAGTAACAAAAAATCCCCTGACTCCATGTCGGGGGATTTTTGTAAAAATTGTTTATTCGAAATTTTTACTTGCTCTCTTTGTTGAGGCGGACGGCGGTACGGCTCTTGATGCGAGCAGCGGTGTTCTTTTTTACTACACCTTTGCTAACTGCCTTATCTAGAAGCTTGGTCAGGTCGCGAACCACAGCTTTGGCCTCGTCGAACTTCTTAGCTTCCAGCAACTTGCGGAAATTGCGTCGTAGGTAAGAAATGTTTTCCTTAACCTTCAGGTTGCGCTCAGCGCGGACCTGACTCTGACGAAGGGCTTTCTTGGCGTTTTGGAGAATTGGCATACGTAATATTGACCGTAGGTTAGCGGGAAAGCTAGTAAGTGTCAAGAAAACCACCCCTAAGCAGCACGGTGCAACAACATAGCCGAGACCAAACGATCAACTGCAATCTGCGGATCTAAGCCTGTTTTTGCAGCCCTATCCAGGTCAAAAGCTAAATTATGTAGTTTTTTTAGCCTATCGGGAGACCATTTCCTAGATTCGGCTAAAATCTTTTGAGCCACAAATGGATGCATTCCCAAGGCATCCGCCACGTCAGCCTTAGTAACTCCAATGCGTTCGGTCATTAAATTCCTGACCTGCAATAACAATCTAATTTGCCTTACCAACATGCCAAAAAGTTGAAAATCACCAGCCCCCGCATGACGTTCGTCGGCTAACTTAGCCAATGTCTGCTTGGGGTTGTTGGCAGATAAGGTATCAAGAAAGGCGAAAATATTTTCTTCGACATCTCTGGCTACAAGTTCACCAATCATCGCCTCGGTTATCGGCGCACCATTGGCGTACGCACTAAGCTTGCGCAACTCAGCATCCACCCGCCACGAATCATTCGCTACTCTAGCCAACAACCTGGCCAATAGCGCCGATGAGATATTTGCACCGTACTCCTTGGCTCGAGACGTAACCCAAAGAGTTAGCTCTCGACCCTCAAAGGGCAAAAGCGGGTAAAGATGCACATCATTCAGCGCGGCCAAAGTTTTATGAGCCTCCGTTTTCTGCAATTTAGAAATTTCTGCGATATCAGCAAAAATAGCGATCGTCGAAGCGGGAATGGTGGGGAATACAGGCAGCCAAAAAGTGTTGTCTGTTTTTTTAAGACTAGACACTAGGCCACGAATCACCACCATGCGCTTATCACCCAAAAAAGGCGAAGCCTGCAGCGCACCCACCACCGTGCTTTTGTCGCCCTCTGCACCAGGAAAAGCAAATTCGTCCAAATTCATCCCAGCGGGATCAAACTTTTCTACGAACTTCTTCTTCATGTCCTCAACGCGCTCCTTAACCCGTAGTGCGTCTTCGCCGTAAATCAGGATGATCATAACTGTCGGCATGGTAAAGCTTAATATGTTGTCCAGCAAGGTCATTTATGCTAAATCTATATCGCCCTTAATCAACACAGGAGACTCAGGTGCCTCACCGTTATCCGTTGATTCTTGTTTGTGGCGCCACCGGCCACGGCAAAACCGAGGTTGTCAATGCGGCGGTCAAACGGCTGGCCGGCAGGCTACAGATCATTCCGACCTGCACTTCGCGTTCGCCGCGCCCTGGCGAAGAACGGACCCCCTGGTATCGCTTCGCGTCGCGGCAAGCAGTGCAGGAGATGATCGATCGCGGTCAGGCGGTCAACTGGGCCGAATTCGGCGGCGAGCTGTACGTCAGTCTGCGCCGCGAAGTCGACACCATTTTGACCCTGACTTGCGGTGTGCAGATTGTGGTCGAACCGTCGGTCACCATCTTTCGTGAAGCCAGGTACCCGGTCATCGCCGTGAACTTGATCGGCGTCAACGTTCCGAGCAACGATCGAGCCAAGTCTCGTCTTGCGGAAGATGCCGCCAGGCAAGGCAGCATCAAATACGACGAGGTTATCTACAATCACTTCGACCCGAACGGAGAGCCGGGCGAGCTATTCGAAGAAGCGGTCAACGAACTCTGCTTCATCGTCGAAGATGCTCTCAACTGAAAACCACCAAGCGCGCGCTTGGTGGTCTTTTTTACAACTGTACATAAAATTTGTTTATTCGATCTCCCCCCAGCGTTTACCGGTTGCGATGTCGACCACAAGCGGCACATCAAGATCAATAATGCTGCCCATGATGTGCTGAATTTGCTTCTTAGCCTTTGGAATATCTTTTTCTTTGACTTCGAAAACCAATTCGTCATGCACTTGCAGCAGCATGGTGCAATCAACTGCCTCTGTACGCTGCCAGGCATCTACTTTAATCATTGCCATCTTCAAAATATCTGCCTGCGTTCCTTGCACCGGCATGTTAATTGCCATTCGCTCAGCCGCTGCCACCAATTGCGGCATGCCGGATTGGATATCTGGCAAATATCGTCGACGACCGAATAGCGTTTCAACGTAACCATCGTTCCGCGCCTTGAGCTTCATGGCGTCCATGTAAGCCCGCAGGGGAGCGTGAATCTCAAAGTACTTATCAATGAATTCCTTCGCTTCCTCAAAATGCATGCCAGTTGCTCTAGCCAACGAACGCGCACCTACGCCGTACAAAATACTAAAGTTAATAGCTTTGGCCGCCGCTCGCTGCTCTTTAGTTACTTTGTCTTCAGCCACCTCCCAAACTTCGGCTGCTGTACGACGGTGTACATCAGCTCCGTCTTTAAAAGCTTGAATAAACGCCTGATCTTTAGCCATGTGCGCCGCTAAACGCAATTCAATTTGCGAATAGTCGGCCGATAACAATTGATAACCCCGCGGCGCCACAAACGCCTTGCGAATTTCTCTGCCAAGCTCGGTTCTAATCGGCAAGTTTTGCAGGTTGGGGT
>CAZXUX010000064.1:0-4255 GCA_964644265.1 uncultured Gammaproteobacteria bacterium | reverse complement strand
CCGGCACCTACATCCGAGCCCTGGCCAGAGACCTGGGCGAAAAACTTGGCACCGGCGGCTATCTAACCGCTCTGCGCCGCACAAGAATTGGCAATTTTTCAGTCAATGACGCCATAGCTTTAGATAAACTGAACCAAGAAAACTGGCTTAGCCAAACAAAAAACCTAGTTTGATCAGGCAATGGCCGGGTTTTAAACCCGGCAACAGCCTGATTGACCAGGCCAAGACCAGCATGCTACTGTCGACCTATAAATCAGGTGCGACTACGGCTGCTATCGTTTCTCCCTCCCGCATCTATTTAACATCTAGTAGCAAATAGACGCGGGATTGATTTCTCTACATTTCCCGAAGAAGACGATTCGTCGAGGCTCGTAAGCCTCGCCTTTACCGTAGCCGCACTTTTACAATATCTATATGTTTATTGAACTCCTGCTTTTAGTAGTGGGTCTGGCTGTTGGTGGTGGTTCTGGCTGGGCAATTCGCACCCTGGTAAGTAAATCAAACGTTGGCTCGGCCGAAGCTCGAGCAGCCAAAATAATCGAAGACGCCAAAGAACTTGAACGCAAAGCCCACGAACAAGCTCAAGTAACCGAACAGAAACTCGTTGTCGAAGCCAAAGAAAAGGCGATGAAAATCGTCGAAGATGGCCGTCGTGAATTGCAAAAACACGAAGGCGAGATGAAAGCTTCTTTAACTCGCCTGCAAGAACGCGAACAGACCTTTGACAAGACGCTTTTAGATTTTGAAAACAAAAAAACCAAACTCGAAGAAGCCAAGGAAAAACTTGAAGCTGATCGGCTAACGCTCGAAGGTCGTCGTAACGAACTAGAACAAAAACTAGAACAAATCGCTGGTTTAACCAAAGAGCAGGCTCTGGAGACGCTTATTAAGCGCGTCGAGGAAGACAAGCAGGACGCTCTAATGTCACGCATTCGCAAACTCGATCAAGTTAGCGAAGAAGAATTAGAAATCCATGCTCGCAAAATTTTGTCGCTGGTAATCCAACGCTTCGCTTCTAGCCAGGTGGTTGATTCTTCGTTGACCTATGTCGATCTGCCAAGCGAAGACATGAAGGGTCGCATTATTGGTCGCGAGGGTCGTAATATCAAAGCAATCGAGCACCAAACTGGCTGTGAGCTCATTGTCGACGACACTCCGGGCCAAATCACCATCAGCGGCTTCTCCCCTGTTCGCCGCCAAGTCGCCAAACGCGCCCTCGAAATTTTAATGAAAGACGGTCGCATCCAGCCGGCCAAAATCGAGGACGCCGTTAAGGAGGCAAAGAATGATCTGGCCAAGGAAATGAAAAAGGCCGGCGAAGATGCGTTGTACGAACTTGGCATTCCAGTATCTTCCATCGATCCTAAGCTCGTCTCCATTCTTGGTCGTCTCAAATTCCGCACCAGCTACGGTCAAAACGTACTGCAGCACTCGCTTGAAGTGGCTCGCATTGCCGGCATGATTGGCGAAGAGCTAGGCCTTGACCCCTTCCCGCTCAAAAAAGGCGGTTTGTTCCACGACATCGGTAAAGCAGTGGATCATGACATGCAGGGTGCTCACCCGCAGATCGGCTACAACATCATGAAAAAGTTCGGTTTTCCAGAAGAAATGTGCTACCAGTCGATCGCCCACCACGAAGACCGTCCACGCACCATTGAAGGCGTTATCGTCAAAGCCGCCGATGCCATCTCAGGGGCTCGCCCTGGTGCCCGCCGTAACTCTGTGGAGGAGTATCTGCAGCGTCTGCAGAACCTAGAGGCCGCAGCTGTCAGCTTCCCTGGCGTCGAAAAAGCTTACGCCATCCAGGCAGGCCGCGAAGTTCGCGTATTCGTTGAGCCTCAGCACATTAACGATATGCAAGCTTACGAATTGGCTCGCGATGTGGCTAAAAAAATTGAAAGCGAGCTCACCTACCCCGGCGAGGTTAAAGTTACGGTTATTCGCGAGACTCGAGTAATTGAATTTGCCAGATAAAACTTGCATAAAATAACGAACTCCGCTAAGCTTGGCGCACATTCAACTTCTCTCCCCTAGCTATGAACAAAGCTGAACTCGCGCTCAGACTATCGGAGCGCATGCAGATCGCCAAGAAACAAGCCGAAGATTGCGTCGAGCTGGTCGAAGAAATCATCACCAACGCGCTGGTCGAGGGCAAAGAAGTTACCATTGCCGGTTTCGGTACATTCTCCAGCCGCGTCCGTTCGGCACGCATGGGCGTTAACCCACGCAAGCCAACTGAGCGTATCAAGGTTCCAGAAGTCCGCGTACCAAAATTCAAGGCTGGTAAAGCCCTTAAGGATGCCCTTAAAAAGCCAAAAGTTGTTCCTCCGGTTGTCTAAATTTCATCTATCATTTACACAGATGGTGAAACGAGCTATTACAGATTTCACACAGATGCAAAAACGAGCCCCTGAGCTCGTTTTTGCTTACTCATATCTGTTTTGAATCTGTAAGTTACCCTTCTGCCATCTGTGTTAATCCAACCTGGAGTTGAGTTAGGGGAATCAGTTTAGCTTCAGTGTGAGTACGGAGTTTGGCCTCTGTAGATTGTGCTCCCAATGTTTTCTCTGACAACACAAGGCGTACCGGCAAGCCTAGCAAATCAGCATCTGCAAACTTAGCCCCCGGCGAAATATCTCGGTCATCCCACAGTACCGTTTTGCCCATGGCTTCCAAATCAACAATAAGCTTTTGAGCAGTTGTCAGAAAATCAGCTCGCGCTGCCTCATCCTTAGGCAAAATCGTCACCAAATGAACATCTAGCGGCGCCACTGAAGCGGGCCAAACAATACCTTTGTCATCGTGCGAGGCCTCGACAATAGCACCCACCAACCGCGATACGCCAATACCGTAACAACCCATTATCGCCAGCTTTCTTTCGCCATTCTCATCTGTATAAGTTAGATCAAAGGCCTCAGAAAAACGCGTGCCGAGGTCAAAGATATTACCCGCCTCAACGCCCTTGGTTTCAATTAATTCCGCACCGCACTGTGGGCATTGCTCGCCAGCTTTTTTGGTTGCCACTTCGGTATTTTGTGCGAAAGTGCAGTTCGGGCAGGCAATCAACAGATCTTCACCGGCCGGAGTAATAATCTGAAACTCGTGCGAAAACTTTTTGGTAAAAGCACCACCTGAAGCCTCGGTAACCTTTACCTCCATGCCGCAACGAGAAAAAATCTTAAGGTAAGCTTCTTTTACCTTTTCATAAAAAACAGCTAAATCTTCCTCGGTTCGGTGGAACGAATAAAGATCTTTCATGATGAACTCGCGACCACGCAAAATACCACTCTTAGCACGCAGTTCATCGCGGAATTTAGTTTGAATTTGATACACGGCCGTAGGCAGATCTTTATACGAAGATACAAAATCCTTCACGAGCGGCGTAACTATTTCTTCGTGGGTTGGCCCAAGGGCGTACTCTTTACCAGTTTGACTAGGCACCTTAAATAACACATCCACGTCATCCCAGCGCTTAGTGGTGAGCCAATTCTCTTTTGGTTGCAGGGCAGACATCAAAATCTCTTGCGCTCCAAGCGCATTCATTTCCTCGCGGATTATATTCTCTACCTTACGCAAAACCCTAAGCCCGAGCGGTAGCCAAGAATAAACACCAGCCATTTCCTGGTGCACAAAACCGCCCTGAATTAAGTAGCGAGCGTTGACCGATTCCGCATCGGTAGGGTGAGACTTAGAAGTCTTAGCAAAAAGCTGCGAATAGCGCATACCGAAACAGAGTAAACCAAAGACCAAAACAAGGCAAAACTAGGCGTTAGGCATTAGGCCGCTAGGGACATTAAAGCTTTATGCGTACCGCTCGCGAGTAACTAGCATGCCATGTATACCCTAACCGCCTAATGCCTAATACCTCGAGTTATGGGGTAACCCGAATCATCGTACCTACAATATGCCCCACTATCATCACAACACCTATGGCCATAATCACCAAACCAACATTTAAAACCGCTCTCGCGTCTTTGTCGTCGTTCACAAAGCCCCAAAAAATATAGGCCGCGAACCCTATCATGAGCAAAAACGGCACGGCGAACAAAACCAAACCGATTAAAAGCAGGAGTGACATATTACTTACAGTATAGCAGAAGGCCAATTGCAGAATACAAAAAAGATCCTCACAAATGAGGATCTTTTTTGGTGCACCGGGTGGGGGTCGCCCTCGCCTCAAACCTCGCCGTCGCTCGGTTTGGGCTGGGCACCGCCTCGCGGTTCCGTCTGCTGACGGAACATCGCTCCGGCGTTC
>CAZXUX010000063.1:0-4298 GCA_964644265.1 uncultured Gammaproteobacteria bacterium | reverse complement strand
AAGTCGCTAAATATATTAGCAACTTAACTATTTTTTGTAAAGCTAACAACCCTCAGTTTTTAGAGCGGCCAAGCTACGGGAAGCTTACCCGTAAAAGGATAGTCGCCAAACAATACATCGGTTATACCCGCACCTTCGCTGCCCGGTAGCCAGGCGGCCACCACTGCATCCCAATCGCTCACGAATGGGGAAATATCTAGAGGCCGACCAGAAATAATAATTACCACCAATTTTTTGCTAGCGGTCTTTACTTTGGCTATGGTCTGGAGGTCTTCGGCCGATAAAGCTGGGTGCTCGTTGTCACCCCAACCTTCGGCGTACGGCGCTTCACCAACCACGGCAATACCAACCTCGGCTTTTTCGGTGTTTGAGAAGTTGCCACTTGGGTTATAGTCAACGATGGTTTTTGCCGAGACGGCCTGCTGTACCGCGGCTAGGACAGTCGTTCCTGGAAAGATGTCATCACCATCAATCCCTTGCCACTCGACCGTCCAACCACCGGATTGCCGACCAAGATTGTTAGCCGCTGAACCGGCGATGACGATGCGGTTCAGGTTTTTATCGAGGGGCAGGGTGGATGATGAGTTTTTAAGCAATACTTGCGACTTACGAACTGCCTTCCTAGCTACCGCTCGGTTCGCTTCCGAACCGATCATGTTTAATGCTGAACCATTAGCCAGCGGAGCATCGAACAAACCGGCCGTGAACTTAGCGCGCAAAATGCGCCGTACGGCATCGTCTAAGCGTTTCTGGGTAATGTCACCAGTAGCCAATGCCTGATTCATGTCTTCAGTGAACGACTTGTAATCGTAGGGCAACATAACCATGTCGACCCCGGCATTAATTGCGGTTACTACATCGTTATATTTGCTTCCAGAAATTTCGTATATGCCGTACCAATCAGAAACTACAAAGCCCTTAAAACCAAGTTCATTCTTTAAGACATCGGTTAGCAGATAGTGGTTAGCCACCAGTTCCGTGCCGTTCCAGGTGGCATGTCCCACCATGACGCTGCTTACTCCAGCTTTGATGGCTGCAATAAATGGCGGTAGATCAACTGAGCGCAAGGTCGCCTCATCTACCTGGATAGCTCCTTGGTCGATTTTGAAGTCATGATTGGTTGAAGTCCCCCAGACCATGGCTCCTGCTCCCAGAAAATGTTTGGCCGTGCCAATTACGTAGGTTGCATCTGATTCTAGACCTTCAAGATAGGCCGTACTAAGTTCGCTCACCAGTTTTGGATCCGAACTGAATGATTCATAAGTACGGCCCCAACGGGTGTCGCGCACTACGTCGATGCTGGGCGAAAAATTCCAATAAATTCCGGTTGCGGCCATTTCTTTGGCGGTAATCTCGCCGATCAGGCGTACTAGGTTAGCGTCACGCGTTGCGCCGAGACCAATGTTTTGAGGAAAGATTGTAGCTCCTGGTACGTTGGTGTGTCCGTGCACCGCATCAACGCCGTAAAGAATGGGAATACCTAGTCGACTGCTGAGCGCCACGTTTTGAAAGCCGTTGACCATGTCTAACCAGCCTTGTGGGGTGTTATTGTCTGGCTTAATTCCACCACCACTCAGTAGTCCTCCCAGATGGTAATCAACAATGTCTTCGGGGTGGCGTACGCTATTTTTTTCGACTAAGGCCAGTTGACCAATTTTCTCTTCGGTAGTCATGTAGCCAAGCAGATCGTCAATTCGCGCCTCGATTGGCTGTTGGCTGTCGCGATATATGGCGTTAGTTGTATCTACGGCAGGTGGTTCAGTGATGGGTTGATAACGATGGCAACCAGCGCCAAACAGCAAAAGGCTCGCTAAACCCACCAGACCTTTACGGAAAAACATTTTCATATCTTGGCAGATTAGCACAGTGCAATGACTAAACCCCAGTACGTACTGGGGTTTTACATTTTTTATTTAGCCACCCATTCACCGTTCACCAGATCGGCGATCACCTTTCCCCCGACCGGCATACCATCTTCGTAATAGATCAGTTCAATGGTACTAGTGATTGCAGCGCACTCTTTGAACTCACCCCCGCGCTTATAGCTCAGCTCAGTGGTTTCTCCAGGTGCATCGCCTGGGGTTTCAGCCTCGATTAGATATGGACCCAGTTCGTCCTCCAGCGCACGAGTTTCTTTGAGTTCCTTGCCGTTGGCCAGCTGTTCAAATAAGCCAAGTATTTCTTCGCGTGTCGGTATGCGCTCTGCTGATGTCTCTTTCTTTTCGACTGTCGGAGCCTCGGTTGGCTGTTCTGGTTTGTGTTCACTCATATGTGTAAATAATAACAATAAAAATCAACTCTAACTAGCCGCATGCGCTGCTCGCTTTTTGTAAAGTCGGTGAGTATCTGCTAAACTGTTCGGCGCAAATATATGGCGTATCCTTTTCCGCGACCGTTGCAGTATGTGCTTAAAGTAAAGCGAGGAACCTCTGGCTTGGGAGTCTTTGCTTCAGAGGATATTCCAAAAAATCGTTTTATTGTTGAGTATTGGGGCAAGCTAATGCCAGACGCTAAAGCTCAAAACATTGGTGGTCGTTATTTGTTTGAATTGGGCAACGGCAAAACAATTGATGGCGCAACTAGGAAGAATATTGCCCGTTATATAAATCATGCTTGCAAACCTAACGCCGAGGTCAGAATAGTAGGTGACAGAATTTATATTTATTCACTTAAGAAGATTAAGGCCGGCGCAGAGATTACTTACGACTACGACACCGAGTATTTTGATTATTTTATTAAGCCCCATGGTTGTCGTTGTGCCACCTGTCTGAAGAAAGCGACTAAAAAGAAAACCCCCAAGAAGTAGTTGGGGGTTAGCTACGAGCCTCGCCGGTTAGGTCCGCTGGCGGTTGATGAGCACGAAGCGGTAGGTGGTGATGTTGCGGGCCGTATGGTACGGCCGTTTGTTTTTCTTGACCCCGACCAAGCCCGGAGCCCGCATGAGGATCACTTGGCCGGGGCGAGAATCGAGCGGGCGTAAGTTGTCGCCTTGGCGATTGTCGGCCAGGCAGAATTCGCCAACCCCAAAGAGCATGCTGATGCAGATGAGGTTGCGGTCCGAACTGAAGTCGCGATGCACGCTGACGCCAACCTGGTTCGGTTCGTACCTCTGTACCACCCGCTCGTTAAATTCGAGGGGCGTTTCGAAGACTGGCTCCGCCAGTTGGTTAAGCGTGTTCGTGATGTGCTCTTGCAGGTGGCGACTGTACGTCACCAATTCGCCGTTCGGCGGCAGGTCCCTGCTAAGCCACAGGTTTTGCTCGACTTCGTTGGGGCCGGTGTATTTCGGCTCTCGGTTGAAGGGGCAGCTAGCCGCTTCGGCCCAGAGCAACATTCGTACGTCTTCTGGGATCAGGGTCAGGGAGATGGCTCCCGGGCCACGCAGCTCAGCCAGAGCTACTTGCGGATCGAAGGGGAGTAGAAAGGATGACAAAGACACGACGACCTCCGGTAACTAAAATATTCTAGCAAAATAGCTAATTTTAACAAATGGTTAGACAGCTGGCGCTGCTTGATGATTTTTGATATACCTTAACATCGCACCTTCAATTCGTAGGAGTCAGAAATGTTAAAGCACGGTCAGTTCGAGATTCATGTTTTGCCCCGTGTGGCCTGGACTTGGGAGGAGTTCATGGTTAATACGCCCCATGACTCCATCGCGCTCGACGGCATGGTGCGTAGCGGGCCGCGTTTTGACGAGTCTTCGCGTCGCATCAACTTTGATCATCACGATGGCGTAGTGCGCGAAGCGACGATGTCCACCGCGATGCAGGTTTACATGGCTATTAAGGGCGACCTGATGTCGCTTTTTGCTGGCCGGACTGTGCACGTGTACATCAACGATACCGATCAAGACACCTGTCATGCCGTGTGGTTCCTGCTCCATCACGCTGACTTTGCGGGAAGCAAAAGTATTCCGCACGTCAGCCGTCACCTGTTCATCAATGACAAGCTGGACATTACGGGCGGTGCTTTCCCCATCAGTCTGACGGACAGGCTCATCCGACAGCACGTCTGGGTGTTCGAGCCGTATACCAACCTGCGGAAGAGTGGCGCTTTGGCCACGGCCGACGCTACGCTGCTCGAAGCTAATCTGGAGGCCAATCTGCATCGTCTCGATCAGTTCATGATGAACCAGGGCGGCGAATCGGCGCCGGACACGCGTTATTCCATTCGCGCCCAGCACCCCGAGTACTGGTTCACCGAGGAGACCGGCGGCAGCGAAGCCAGGTGGCAACTGTTCAACGAAGGCATGAAGACCTTCATCAGCGTTGTAGCGACGCGTCCAGATGGCCGTC
>CAZXUX010000062.1:0-4397 GCA_964644265.1 uncultured Gammaproteobacteria bacterium | reverse complement strand
TTGGAAATGACGTTCGCCGACCCCTAGCCAGCTACCAGAACTATCGGCCTGGGCATACAATTTCCCCATCTGACCAGACAAAAAATCATCAAAGTATCCTTCTAGACCATACTGACCCAAGGGTCGACCCTCGTTATCGCGACCCAAAAAACCCAACACATGACCACCGAAATTAGTTTCCGGATAAGACCGTGAATCTTCCATTACGGCGTATATCCCAGTAGCCCCTAGATCCTCCACCAACTTCCACTGTTCATAAGACACGC
Source organism: uncultured Gammaproteobacteria bacterium (assembly GCA_964644265.1). Taxonomy (GTDB): domain Bacteria; phylum Patescibacteriota; class Patescibacteriia; order UBA9934; family UBA9934; genus JAGORL01. The sequence continues at coordinate 4,131 of CAZXUX010000062.1, read as the reverse complement.
CTCTAGCAACTGGCTCGTAGGGGTCATCAGCCTTGCTTAAACGGGCAATCAATTTAGCCACCTGGTTTTCTTCTGGTGGCAACACCTCCGCAGGCTGCTCGACAGCCACCTCTTCGCTACCTTCAACCGCCGCCTCGTCAACCGGATCAACCGCTATCGGCGGCAACATGGCCGCCACTAGCGCGTCCGCTTCTTCGTTACGACCAGCCGCTCTCAAAGAGGCGATTAATTGCTCTCTTTCGTAGTCTTCAGCACCGGGTAAATTTAAAATTTTTGCTATATTTTTCCCTAGTTCAACCGGATTGGTGATCAACCTTGGATCAGCGTAAATAAAAGCGCGAGGCTCGTTAGTCGCCACCGGATATTCGGTTGGATCGTCATGGTCACGCACCATGATCTTGCCCCGTTCAGGTACTAATTCTTCGTACAGGGACTGCCTCTTTTCAGCTACAGTTCGGTACAAGGAAGCCAACATGACCTGCAGATAAAACAACCGCCCGACAATAATTAAAAAACAGGCCACAAAAAACAGGCGCAGTAAAAAAATACGCCAGCCATCCTGCCTAATTTTATGATGACGAGCCTCGATCATAGTGATGATCTTTGGCAAACTGTCCCGAATTATCGGTCTTGAAATTACAAAACCGTGCTTTGCGGCAATTCAGAAAACACCAGATCCTATACTCTAGGCTTCTTGCAAGTCTTCCTCTGTTAATTTTACCCCATAATGATACGACATGTCACCCGTCGATTCGCGTTCCATTATGCGCAAAACCTCGCCGCCTGAACTCTCGTATTCTTTAAAAGAATAGTTTTCGCCGCTGTCTTCGTCTTCCATTTTAACCGCTCCCTCGTAAGAAAACTCGTAGTCCTCGCCGCCGTAAACAACCATGTCATCTTCTGGCTCCAGACTTTCGTCGAGTTCTGTAAACAAAATTATTTCATCGCTTTCTGGATCTAGCGACAACCACATTTCGCCGTTGGCATAAACCCAATAAATAGTTTCCCCGGTATCCAGTACGGCACGGTGAGCCCCACGAGGTTGGTAAGTCTTGTCCCTAACAACTATCGGTTCATCATTCTTTAATAATTCGAGCGCAGCAGAAATTTTCATACAATAAATTAGACAACGAAAGCAGTATACTCATCCTTAGCGCCGCGGCTCGCCTCTGTCCACACCCCGTAGCGAAACCGCAGACGGACATCATTAACACAGATAACCGGAAGGTACAACAGACTTTGCACAGCTGTCTACCCTAAGCAAAACTCGCCATTAAATTGGCGAGTTTTGCCTTATCTGCAATCAGATATTACTGCCAGTATTAGCCACAACGCCCGCCTACTGACACACCGCGCACTCTTCGCTGGCTACGTCACGTTTGGTGGTCTGGATGCCTACTGAATCGGCCTGAATTGGCGCTGATGACCTCAGGTAGTAGAGTGATTTAACACCCGACTTCCAGGCCAGCAGATGCACATCATTTAAGTACTTGCCGCTAATCGGCGTCTGGAAAAACAAGTTCAATGACTGCGCTTGGTCAATGTAAGGCTGGCGATCAGCGGCCTGCTGCACTATTTCCCTCATGTTCATTTCGTAACCGGTACGGAAAATAGCCTTTTCTTCTTCGTTCAAAAAATCTAAGTTCTGCACGCTGCCCTTGTCGGCAATAATCGTGCGCCAAACTTCAGATGTGTTTTTGCCTTTCTCGGTTAGCAGAGTCTCAAGATGCTTATTCTTTACCAAGAAGCTACCCGACAAGGTTTTTTGCAAATAAGCATTGCCCGCTATTGGCTCAATAGCTGGCGTCGCTTCGCCACACAAAAAGGCTGTGCTTGCCGTGGGCTGAATAGACGTTATATAGCTATTGCGCCTGGTGCCGCCATCAAGCGGCAGGCCACGTTCCAGTGCTAACTTTTCTGATGCCGCATTGGCTGCCTGTTGAATGGTGGAGTAGATACTCTTATTGAGAGTTCGCGCGGCCATGCTTTCGAAGGGCAATCGCTTGCTCATCAAATAGCCGTGGTACCCCATGGTGCCCAACCCAATTGAGCGCTCGTGCTTAACTGAGTTAATCGCTTTTTTGTACTCTACCGGCGGCGCCATGTCGCAAAAAGTCTCCAGGTTGTTGTCTAACGCCTTAACGCAGGCATAAGTAATTTTCTCAACTTCGTCCTTCCACTCATCCCAACGCTCCAAATTCAAGTTTCCCAAGCAGCAAACAGCCGTACGTTCCTCGTTAGTTGGCAATACGATCTCGGTACAAAGATTACTCTGCCTTACGGTTAAGCCGAGCGCCTTATGGTGCGGCGGCAAGGCTTTGTTTACGGTATCGATAAACACCAAGTACGGTTCACCGGTCTCGGCTCGCATCGACAAAATCTTGCGCCACATGGTTACTGCGTCGAGCTCTGCGGCCACCGTCTTGTAATGCGGATCAATCAATTTATAAGTCCCCCCATTTTCCACGGCCTGCATGAATTCGTCGGTAATCACCACGCCGTGATTGATGTTCAAACACTTGCGATCCTGATCTCCGCCGGTCGGCTTACGAATCTCCAAAAAATCTTCAATATCCGGATGGTCAATTCTTAAATAAGCTGCTGCCGCCCCACGGCGTACACCGTTACGCGAAATCGCAATAGTCTCTGAGTCCATGATCTTTAAAAACGGAATCACCCCCGAAGAACGCAAGCCACTAGCCTTGAGTGGTGCGTTGTGTCCGCGCAACTGCGACCAGTCGGTACCAATGCCGCCACCGTACTTAGCCAAAAATGCATTTTCTCTATAAATATCGAAAATACCCTCAAGACTATCGGGCACGGTGTTCAAAAAACACGAAATCGGCAAACCCTTGTTGGTGCCAATATTCATCAAAGTTGGCGAGGCGGCAATAAACCAACCCTTACTCATGATGTCGTACAGATACTGTGCGTGCTCAGCGTCGCCACGCGCCATGCCCGTCGCTACTCGGGCAAAAAATGTTTGTGGGTTTTCTAGAATTTTACCGTCTTCGGTACGCAAAACGTAACGATCCCGCAAATTTTCTAAGCCGAAATAGGTGAAATTCTTATTTCGTTCGTGGTCCAATTTAATACCCTGCTGAATAGATTTATCGGCCGTGTAATATTCGCTATCCCAGCTATTAACATTTTCGGTTTGCTTCAAAATGTCGGCCAACAAAAGATCTCTAGCAGCCACCAAATCGTTTGCGGACAAAGCATCGATAACAGAGCTATAAGCAGACATAGAGTAATTTTATACTTTCAACTTTAGCTAGTAACTATCTAGGCCCAATCTTCCAATACCGCACCCTTTGAATATTCCGTAGCCCTGCTTTCAAAGAAATTTGCGTGCTCTTTGGCATTCACCATAACGTCCAACCACTCCAGCGGATTAGCAACTTTGTATAAAGCGTCGAGTCCGATATCGTGCAATCTGCGGTCTGCAATGTAACGAATGTATTGCTTGACCTGCTCTGGCGTAAGTCCGGTTACCGGTCCCATTGAGAAACAGGTGTCAATGAAAGCATCCTCAAGGGCAATCATTTCTTGGCATCTGTTATAAAGCGTTTGGCGGAATTTATCAGTCCACAAATACCTATGCTCAGCCATCAAATCTCTAAACAAATGGCATACTCCTTTGCTATGCAAACTTTCATCACGAATACTCCAAGTAACAATCTGCCCTACCCCTTTTAGTTTGCCCATGCGCGGAAAATTCATCAGAATCGCAAACGAGGAAAAAAGATTAACCCCTTCCATGAAAGCGCCGAATATAGCCATGTTAGTCGCCAGCTCTTCGACGTTATGAACTTTGAATTGCTGCAAATACTCGTGCTTGTCGCGCATCGATTGATACTCTAAAAACGCCGAGTATTCTTTTTCTGGCAAACCGAGTGAGTCATTAAGATACGAATAAGCCCAAACATGAACCGATTCCATGGCCGCAAAAGCCGACAACATCATTTTAATTTCTGGCTTAGGGAAAGCAGGAATTAAATGTTGATTGTAGTTATTATTAACCTCAATATCGCCCTGCGTAAAAAAACGTAAAATTTGGATCACTAAATTCTTTTCAGGCTCCGTCATGTGAAAACGAAAGTCAGCAATGTCGCTCTACATTTGCACTTC
>CAZXUX010000061.1:0-4457 GCA_964644265.1 uncultured Gammaproteobacteria bacterium | reverse complement strand
GGGGAATACCACCATAAACATGCACATCCTAATTCATTTATATCGGGATGCTTTTATGTAAAAGCAAATAAAGATACAGATAAAATTTTCTTTTTTAAAGACGGATATAAACAAATAAAATTTCCTCCTATTGAATGGAATATGCACAATTCTGATAGTTGGTGGTATCCGATAGAAACAAACAAACTTATATTTTTTCCGTCCTATTTAACGCATATGGTTCAACCTGTAGGTGGCGAAGATACACGTATTAGTTTAGCGTTTAATACTTTTCCTATTGGTTATATAGGAGATGAAGACGAATTAACCGCGCTCCATTTAAGTAAGTAATATGATTAATATGGATTTAAAAGCGTATCTTAAAGTTTATCCTAATTGGATAGATGATGACATATGCTTTCAAACTATAAAAAATTTACAAGATTCTAATTGGCAACAGCATCAATTCTATAGGGCGCAGCATAAAGATTATGTAAATCTAAGTGGCGATAAAGAACTAGAGATATCGTATGGCGACTCATCTACCACACCATATATTATGCAACGTATATGGGATGCGTATCAAAAATATTTTACTGAGTTAGATTTTTCTTGGTTTACCGGCTGGGCTGGCTATTCTCAAGTAAGATACAATAAATATGAGACAGGGCAATTAATGGCGCTTCATTGCGATAATATTAATAGTATATTTGACGGCGAAAGAAAGGGTATTCCAATTTTAACGGCGCTTGGTTGTCTTAATGATGATTATGAAGGCGGTAATTTTGTTATGTGGGATAAGGCTATAAAATTAAAACGCGGGGATGTTATGGTATTTCCGGCTATGTTCCTATATCCACATAAAGTTGAAGAAGTCACACAAGGCACTCGGCATACCTTTGTATCATGGGCTTGGTAAAATAATAGGAACTTGTCATGGCTCATTTTGCGGAAATTAATGGCACCGACATTGTTCTTCGCGTCATTGTTGTAGACAATAGTAATATTATTGATCCTCAGACAGGCGAAGAAAGCGAAGATTTAGGTATAGCTTTCTGTAAAAAGTTATTTGGCGGTAACTGGGTACAAACCAGCTATAACGGAAATTTTCGGCGAAGATATGCCGGGGTTGGATACACATATGATCGTCAATACGATGCTTTTATAGCACCAAAACCATACCCATCTTGGATTTTGAATATGACGACTTTAGCTTGGGAATCACCTATTCCATACCCTACAGACGGGAAAGATTATGTTTGGGATGAAACAACGCAATTATGGGTGCTAATCAATGAAAATTGAACTTACATCGCAAGAATGGACTTACATCTTAAACATATTGGCTCAACGCCCTTATGGCGAAGTCGTTGAACTGATAGCCAAAATACAGAAACAAGCCGTTGACGATGTTTCTGTAAACGAGTAAATATATACATTACCGACTAGCCGGATAGCTAGGTCAGAAAGGAAGTTGCCTTGAGCGACGAAGAACAGGCTGTAGCGGAGATCAGCCCCGCGCCGGAACAGGAAGCCACGGCGGCACCTGAATCTGTTGAGACGACGCCGGAGGAACAATCGACGAAATCGTTCTCTCAAGAAGAGTTGGACGCTATCGTTGGAAAACGCCTCGCAAGAGAACAGCGCAAATGGGAAAGAGAGCAAGCTCAACGGCTTGCGGAGCAACAGGCTAGACAGCCCGTCGCACCTCCACCTGCGCCAGATGATTTTGAGAACGCTCAAGCCTATGCGGAAGCATTGGCCGAGCAAAAAGCTCAAGAGCTACTGGCACGACGAGAGGCCGCAAAGCAGCAAGCAGCTCTGCTTGAGTCGTATAAAGATCGTGAAGAGGAAGCGCGTGAGCGATACGATGACTTTGAACAAGTCGCGTATAATCCGAATCTCCCCGTAACGAACGATATGGCCCAAGCCATCCAGGCTTCAGATATTGGCCCCGAAGTGATTTATCACCTAGGATCCAATCCAAAAGAAGCTCATCGGATCGCCAATTTGCCGCCAATTTTGCAGGCAAAGGAGATCGGTAGAATCGAGGCCAAATTGGTCGCGGATCCGCCGACAAAACGCACTTCAACTGCGCCAGCTCCTCTTGCTCCTGTCACGGCTACTCGGTCAAGCTCCGGCCCTAGATATGATACGACTGATCCTAGATCGTTAAAGTCGATGTCAACGTCAGAATGGATTGAAGCCGAACGGTTGCGACAGATCAAGAAGTGGGAAGCGCAAAACCGTAGGTAATAAATCATGTCTAACTCGATTTTAACAATCGACATGATTACTCGCAAGGCTCTTGAGATCCTTGAGAATAGTCTTGTCCTCACCCGCACTGTAAACCGTCAGTATGACGACTCTTTCGCCGTCGAAGGCGCTAAGATCGGCTCGACCCTCCGCATCCGTCTTCCTGACCGCGCATTGGTCACGGACGGCGCTGCCCTTCAGGTTCAGGACGACAACGAGCAATACACCACGCTCACTGTCTCCAGCCAGAAGCACATCGGCGTGAACTTCACGACCGCCGAACTGACGATGCAGTTGGACGACTTCGCTGAACGTGTTCTGAAGCCTCGTATTTCGCAGCTTGCGTCTTCTATCGACGCTGACGTTGCGAACAGCTTCAAATACATCGGCAACTCAGTCGGCACCCCAGGCACGACGCCTGCTACGTCGCTGGTTCTGTTGCAAGCTCAACAGAAGCTCAACGAGAACGCTGCGGTGATGAGCCCACGTTATGCTACCGTCAATCCAGCCGCTAACGCTGCGTTGATCGAAGGCATGAAAGGCCTCTTCAACCCTGTGTCCGCTATCTCGAAGCAGTTCAAGAACGGCGTATTTGGCGAAGGCATCCTCGGCTACGACGAGCTGAACATGTCTCAGTCAATCAAGCAGTTCACGACTGGTTCGCGCACCGGCACTGTAACGGTTAGCACGTCAGTTACCGCTGAAGGTTCAACCAGCATCGTTCTGACGGGCCTCGGCTCGACAGTCATTAAAGCTGGCGACGTCTTCACGATTGGTAGCGTCTACGCTGTCAACCCACAGACCCGTGAATCAACCGGCTCGCTCTATCAGTTCGTGGCTCTTGCTGACGTTACGGCGTCAACGACCGCTACGGTCACTGTTCCTGCGATGTATTCGGCTTCACAGGCTCTCGCCACGGTTGACGCTCTGCCGGTTTCCGGCGCGGCTGTCACGTTCCTCGGCGCTGCTTCTACGCAGTATCCACAGAACTTGATCTATCATCGTGACGCGATCACCTTCGCCACCGCCGACCTTCTGCTTCCGCAGGGCGTCGATATGGCAAGCCGTCAGGTTCACAATGGCATCAGCTTACGCGTTGTTCGTCAGTATGACATCAACAACGACCGTCTGCCTTGCCGTATTGACGTGCTCTATGGCTACAGCGTGATTCGTCCGCAGATGGCCGTTCGCCTTTGGGGCTAATTAAGCGATGGGCCTTCGGGCCCGTCCTTTTTCCTATCTTTGGAGTTTAACCCATGACAACTACTGCAAATGCGGCTTATCCGCTTGAGACGTTTGGCCCTTATGGCCCTCTTCCTAACGGCGAAGGCGGCTATCAAGTTGGCGACGGCAATCTATCCGGCACCAATTTCATCAACACGCCAACCCCTGCGGCTATCCCCGCTGGCGCGGCTACGCTTACGGCTGCACAGGTCGTTGGCGGCTTGATCCTTGGCAGCCCAGGCGCTTCGGCGGCAGCTTACACGCTCCCAACCGTTGCTAATCTTGAAGCTGAACTTCCTGCGGTCGTTAAAGTCGGCGCATCGTTCGACTTCTCGATCATCAACGTAGACGGTTCTAGCTCTGGCGTCATCACTGTGACGACCAACACGGGCTGGTCAATCGGCTCCGCTGGTAGTCAGGGTCTGATGACCATTGCGGCTGTTGCAGGCACGACGCAGCGCTACCGCGCTCGTAAGACCGGCACTGGCTCTTGGGCGCTGTATCGGATCTCTTAATAAAGGATAAAGGCAATGCCAAACACAAAACCTGTAGGTGTTGCCTTTTCTGATCCCGAACTCGTAAGTGGCACAACCATTACGGGCGCGACGATCAGCGGAGGCACTCTCTCGGCTCCTACGATTACCGGCGCGACTCTGACGACAGCCACTGTCTCAGGCACGTTTACCTCGACGGCTACTACTGGCCCTGTTGTTGCTAACGCAACGGCTGGCTTGTATTTCCTGACGACGGCGATCACAGCTAACTCGACCACGACAACTGCCCCTGTTGGATCTATCGGCACCACGACTAACGCGACTGGCACCGGCAAGATCTTCATTTCAGATGGCACAAAGTGGCAAGCTCCCACCTAATACTTTGAGCGGCCTACGGGCCGCTCTCTCATAGAAAGCTACACATGGCTGTTATTTATTTGAAACACCCTGAACATGGGGTTAAAGTGGCGTGTCTCGACCTAGAGGCCGAAGCCGACGAAGAGA
>CAZXUX010000060.1:0-4457 GCA_964644265.1 uncultured Gammaproteobacteria bacterium | reverse complement strand
TATGAACCAGGATCTCTTTGGACCAGGCGGAAATTTGGAAAAACGCTATATTCCGGACTTGGGAAAGCTTAAAGTTATTGTTGATAGTCTAAAAGCTCTTGGCTTACGTATTGTCCTCACCCAGGGTGTCTACGACCTTATCCACGAAGGCCATGCCATGTATTTGGAAAAGGCACGGTCATACGGCGATATCCTCATTGTCGGAGTGGACTCAGATGAACTCACTCGCCAGCGCAAGGGGCCGAAGCGTCCGGTGGTGCCGCAAAAAGAGCGTATCCAGATGCTCTCGCATTTGCGCCACGTCGATCTTCTTACCCTCAAAGAGGTGCATCATGGTATTGGTGATTTGATTACGACTATTCGACCCGATGTCATGGTCTTTTCGTCATCGACCAAAGAGATTGGTCCAGATGACGTCAAAGAGTATAAACAGTACTGTGGCGATATCGTTGTTCTCCCACCACAGGCGACGACAACAACCACGGCTCGTGTGAGGAATCTGACCATCGAGGGCGCAGAAACGCTCGCTAAAGAAGTGAACGAGATTATTTCTAAGTTTCTCAACCAAATCAAAGAGAGCTAATGTGTTAATTGCTTTCGTTCCGGTTCTTCATAAAGGTTATTTAGAGTTGTTCAGAAAATATCCTGACGAGCTGGCTATTTTAGGCAGCGATGTTATTGCTGATTACACATCGTTGACGCGGGACCTAAGAGTCGTGGAACCAAGCGAGATGCAACGGGCCATCGAGAGCCTGGATATTTTTCAAACGGTACGAGTCATCGATAAAGCGGGGCTCGAAGGCTTAGAAAAAAACAACTCCCCCATCGTCATGCCCGATGAGGATGTATCACGAGATTTAATCGAGAAATATAATCTTAAAAATGTCACTCTTGCTTCGATCGCTATCCGTAACCGCTGGGACAAACAATTGGTTGCTAAAGAGAATGTAATCTCCCCCGATAGGCAGATCTCAGTAGCGGAAATGGATCGTACTTTCATGAATCTTGCGACAGTGACGGCCGAAAAGAGCCAGGACTGGTGGCGACAAGTCGGGACTGTAATTGTAAAAGATGGCGAGGTTATTGCGAGTAGTTACAACAGGCATTTGCCAAATGATTTTCATCTCGCCGAAAAAGGTGATCCTCGATCAAACTTCGACGCCGGTCAACGGCTCGATATTTCTACCGCGATTCACTCTGAGGTTGGGCTCATTGCCAAGGCTGCCAAACAGGGTCTATCACTCGACGGCGCCTCGGCGTATGTGACTACGTTCCCCTGCCCCAACTGTGCGCATTTGCTAGCTGAAGCTGGAATTAAGAAGGTCTATTATCAAAAAGGCTACTCATTGCTTGATGCTGAAGAGATTCTTAAGGCGTATGGGGTGGAAATAATCTTAGTACAGTGATCGTGGGGGCCTCACCCCCAGACCCCCTTCGACAAGCTCAGGGCAGGCCAGATACTTTTCTTTCAATCACCAAAGAAAAGTATCCAAAAGAAGTCTTTGCCGCCTTTCGAATCTGGCCGGGGATAGGCCAGGCAGAACTCGGGCAGAACTAAATCTAGCCAATTCTTATTCCTGAGGATTACATGGCTCTAGTTGTATTGACTAGATGTAGTTCTACATTCCTTCGTTCTATTGCCTGGCCATAACCCCGTCATATTCGAGGGCGGCGCTAGCCCAATCGCACCTGTAAACCTTTCTGCTTATCGTAAGCGGGGTCTTCGGGGTTTGATTGCACGATGTGCGCGTGGAGATGCGTGACTGAGGCTCCAGTGAAGTGAGTGTCGCCGAAACGGCAGACGAATGAGCCGCCGGTGATGGCGCGTTTTTTTGTTTCGTCGCGGATAATTTCGTGGAGCTCGCCCCAAGCCTCGGGTGAGATATCGGCGATATGCTCGATGTGCACCTTGTGCACCAGCATCACATGATGCTTGGTGGCCGGGTACGGGTACATGTTCTCAGTAACGAGCCAGTGCACACGTTCCTCAATCGGCTTTTTGTGAAAGTTGTGGATTTGTTCGGGACAAAAAGGACAAACGCCTTTTTGAGCGATGTCGGATATTACTTGGCCGTATTGCCCCGGCCTGGCATTTTTCTCATCTACGAATTTGGTGGACATAATTCGAGAGAAGATAAAAGTATTAAAGTATTAAAGTTGTTACTTGGTTAAATGTGACGACTTTAATCTTCAGACTTTAATACTTTAATCTAAAATCTACACCGGAGTTGGAATCAGCATCGCCGGATGCGGGTCGTAATCAGTGAGCGTGAAGTGCTCTTGGCGGAAGGCGAAGATATCGTTCACTGAGGGATCGATAGCGACCGTAGGGAAAGCGCGGGGTTCGCGAGCAAGTAACTCGTTAACTTTTTCGTACTGCGATTCGTAAATGTGGGCGTCGGAAAGCGTGTAGACGAGCTCCTTGGGCGTGTAGCCCATGAGCTGGGACACCATCATGGTGAAGGCCGCGTACTGAATAATGTTAAAGACAACGCCGACCGGCACATCGCCACTGCGCTGGAAGTGGTGAACCGAGAGCTGCTTCGTCTCGGGGAAAGCGAGGATGTGCAAATAGCCATGACACGGAGCAACGACTACTTTGCGAGGTGGCAAGCCGGAATGCTGGATGGTGTACTGCGGAATCCAGGGGGAGATGATGTGAGTGCGGAGATTTGGTCGCTCTTTAAGTTGCTTGATAACGTGCTCAATCTGGTTGAACGGCTGACCTTCGGCTGTTGGGAAGGCTGCCCAGGCTGGGCCGTAGGATCCTGGACCAAGGTCGCCCTCGGGAAGATTGAAAATATCGCAACGCTCCTTAGTAACCCACTTCTTCCACCAGCCACAACCGTAGGACTTCATTTCCTCGAGTGTCCTTGCTCCATGCAAAAATGCGAAGTGCTCACCGAGCGCGCCGAGCATGAACTTACCCGAGAGATCACGCTCGGTGATCATCGGGAAACCATTCTCAAAAGCAAAGCGCATCTGGTGACCGAGCACCATCTTGGATTTTTCACCTTGGATTGGGGTTACTTCAGTACCCTCGCGCATGATGCGCTCGAGGAGCTCGTGATACTGACGGTCCGGTGTACGTTCTGCAAAAGGTTTCATCATAAGGTGTAATGCAAAAGAATTGCTTGATCGTTCAATTTTGAGGTCTCGATTAGCTTAAGATTGAGACGATCAAACCCGCTCGCCAATGGCACGCCGTTACCGAAAAGCACCGGTTCCACGGTCAGAAAAAGTTCGTTCACAAGCCCTGCGGAAAGGAACTGGCTGTACACCGACGAGCCTCCAGCCAAGGCCAGAGAAGCTATCCCCTCGGCCTCTAAACGCGCCACCAGAGTCTTTGGGTCATCGCTCGTGTATTCGACACCCTCAATAGCCTGCTCCGCTGCTGGATTCTTAGTAATAACAATCAAACGACGGCCCTTGAGTGGCTTGCCGAAGGTAGCAAACGTCTTGCGACCCATAACAACTGTGCCGAGTTCTTTTGTTTTCTCAATAAAAAACTTAGTGTCTTCTTTGCTGGTCCAATCCATTGAAGATTGGTCACTGGTTTGAGCGATTTTGCCATCGGCTGAGACTGCTGCGATGAGAACGATGTTCATAAATGCGCCAAAGAAAGCCTAAAGAAATAGAGAGCGGGCGGTAGAGTAGCGGGCAAGCATGGGTCCCGCTACTTTTCCACTCGCTCTCTTCGAGAAACGCCTCTGCGCTTTCGATGCAGCGACTGTGCCATTCGTCATCACCAGGGTCAACGCTGTCATGTGGACAGATAAGTATTAAAGTTAAAAAAATTAAAGTATTAAAGTGGTAACTAAAAATATCCTCGCGTTATGCAACTTCAGATCCGCCGACTATCACCCGATGTACCCATGCCAGAGTACAAAACCGCCGGCGCCTGCGCTTTCGATATAGCTGTTATAGAAGGTGCAACCCTGGCGCCAGGCGAGCGCAAGATGCTGCCCACTGGTTTGATTGTAAAAGTCCCCGATGGCCACACTTTGCTACTCTTTTCGCGCTCAAGTAATGCAAAAAAAGGCATTCGTCTTGGTAACAGCGTGGGTGTAATTGATCAAGATTACTGCGGACCGAATGATCAGCTTTATGCGGCAGTACATAACTTTGGTCATGAACCATACACCGTAGAAAAAGGCGAACGCATAATGCAGGCCGTGATTGTGCCAATTGTTAAAGCAGAAATCATGGAAGCTGACAGCGACTTTACTTCAGACAGAGGTGGGTTCGGCACCACGGGTTAATGTATAATCAGCAAAGTATGGCAAATCTCATTAGCTTGGGTAGGTTGATTGATACTAGTTTTGATTTATATAAAAAATACTGGAAAGAATTTTTGGGCATTTCGCTGTGGCTGATAGTGGCCTCGCTGCCCCGCTTGGTTGGTAATTTACTTTCACCGCTTGGCGCGGGACCAACGGTAACCTTTGTCGACTGGG
>CAZXUX010000059.1:0-4549 GCA_964644265.1 uncultured Gammaproteobacteria bacterium | reverse complement strand
AACGGATTTCGCTGACCGCGCCGGTGAGGAAGGGACGCCCGCCGACGACGTACATCGCGGTGCCGAGCACTGGCGCGATCCAGCGGGCGCCCGCGAAGTCGGGAACTTCGTAACCGATCAGCCTCGCGAACATGGTGGAGAACGCAACGGCCGGTCCGGCAAGAGTCAGGTTGATCCAGAAGATGTCGCAATCGCTTTTGATCGGGCGCTTGAGCTGGCAACGGTTTGCGTTGAGTTTACTGGTGTCGAGCGAGCTCCACGAATGCCAGATGGTCGCCTCGAGAATGATGCTGAACACAGCTTCAGTTTAGGTGTGGCTGCGCTGTACCTTGCCGCTGAGTATTTCCCTGATCTAGACCTAGGCCTGGTTGCTCAGTTTAGTTATGTGCATGACCTCCCAGAACTCTATACTGGCGATGTCCGAACTTTTGATATTAGCGATGAGGACTACGCCCAAAAAGAACAAGCAGAAGACGAGGCTGTCGCAAAATTGGAATTCAGACTACCTGGTCCAATCTTTGCGCTGCTTAAAACTTACCGCGAAGAAGCTCTGCCCGAGGCTCGTTTTGTTCGTGCCGTCGACAAGCTTATGCCCGGTCTTGTGAACATCATTGGTGCGGAGGCCAGTACATTTAAAGAAGACTATAAGTCCCCCGATGTCGAGACGTATATGACTAAAGCCGCTGACAGAACTGAAAAACTTACTGACTTGTTGTCCGAGTTCCCGATGCTGCTAGCCCTCCGTTACTATATTGAGCGCCAAGTTGCAGAAGTGCTTTATCCTTAGGACTTCTTGCGCCCAAACTTTTCGAGCTGGATTGCCAAATAAACACCGGCGGCAATTTTGCCAACTTCGTAAAGCGTAGTTCCAAGTCTAGCTAGTCCTTCGGCATGTGGTGATCTTCTAGAGAATTCTTCGTCGTCGAAATCGTCACTACTAGGGTTGGTGTTCTCGGCGACTATTACAAACTCACGGATGTCAGAATTGAGTGATTGTAATATGCGTTTCGTGGCAACGTTTAATGGTTTGGCATCTTCACTGTCCTCCTGGCCGGGCAAGACAATGGTCAGCCCTTCGCAAATATCTTCAAAAGTAATATCCATATTAGCGTTCATTCTATCGTCTTGGGTATAAAACTTCTCACCGTCGCCGGTAACTGCGGCGAAGCTTTCGTTTAATGCTCTATCGTCACGTATGAATTGGTCGGCGACCAATTCTATAAGAGCAAGCTCGGTAGGTAGGTTATCAAAACTTCTTGCAAGATAGCCGTGGTAGTCACGTATGGCAGACAACCATTCGCTGGCCAACACATGGAATGCTTCGCAGTTTGCAAGACTTGGATTCGAAAAGTATACGGGGGCCTGTGCTAAAAATGCTTCTCGGCTGAATTCTATGCCGGCAATGCATTCCAGTTGCTCGATGTGTAGGCTATTGCTTGCTGGAAAGTCTTCGGGTGTCCCGCGGCTCATGCCTCAGTCTATGCCCGCATTGCCGGAACAGTCAATATGTTTTAAGGCAAGAGCTCGGGCTCTTGCTCTAGCTTGACGCCAAACTTATGATCGATGTCGCGGATAATGCGGTCGCGGAAGGCTAGTAGGTCGGCAGTAGTTTTGGCTTTTTCGTTAACCAGCACCAGGGCCTGGTGCTCCCAGGTGGCCATACCGGTCTTAAGGTCGTGAAAGCCTTTGTAGCCGGCAACTTCCATTAGCCAGCCAGCGGCAACCTTGTACTTGCCGTCCGGGGTTGGCCAGGACTTTGCGGTAATTGCAGGATACTTTTTTTGTAGAGCCTTAAATTTGGTGGCCGAGACAATGGGGTTGCCAAAGAACGATCCGTTGTTGGCGACTTTTGCGGGGTCGGGCAGGCGAGAGGAGCGGATGGCAATGACGATCTCGCGGATAACGGCCGGGGTGAACTTGGTGATGCCCATGTGGTCGACATAGCGCTGTATGGAGTCGTAAAAGGGCGGGGTGGGGTTCTCTTTTTTCAGGCATAAGGTCAGGGAAGTAATGTAAAAACGCCCTTTGTCTTTGCCGTTAAAACGGCTGGCCCGGTAGCTAAAGTCGCAGGCGTCAGCCGGGATGGTTACAAACTCTCCAGTTTTGGTGTCGTAGGCTTCTAGGCTTTCTAGAGTCTGGGAGATGTCTTGGCCGTAAGCACCCACGTTTTGCACGGGTGTGGCGCCGGTGGTCCCTGGGATCAAAGACAGCCGCTCAATGCCCAGCAGGCCTTTGACCACGGTGCGGGCTACGGTTTCATCCCAGTCTTCCCCTGCCCCAACTTGTACAAAATATTCGTCCGCTCCGGCTTTGGTGATGCTAAAGCCCGGGATTTTGTTGACCATAACTAGGCCGCCAAAACCCTTGTCTTTCCAGATGATGTTGCTGCCGCCACCGATTATAGTTACCGGCAGCTTTTTCTCGGCGGCCCACTCAAGGGCGTTTGGAATATCCGACTTGTCGGTTATATCGACTAAAAATTTTGCTTTGCCACCTAGACGCATCGTGGAGTATTTGGCCAGAGAAACATCTTTTCGTACATGCATAACCACTATTGTACCTTAGCCTGAGTAACCATGGACATACTTGATCATGTATCCGCCCCGGAGTAAAATAATAGGATGAGCAAACCCACGGAGTTCCCTTACCAAGCCCTCGGGCAAAAAATACGCGCCGCACGCGTTAAACAAAAACGTACGGTAGCCGAGGCATCGGGCGCCATCGAGATTAACGAGCAGCTCCTTAAAGACGTAGAACTCGGCAAAAAACGTCCGGAAGAAGACACTCTAATGGTGTTAATAAGTTACTTAGGTATTAAAGACGACGAGGCTACCAAATTGT
The DNA here is from genome assembly GCA_964644265.1 of uncultured Gammaproteobacteria bacterium. Taxonomy (GTDB): domain Bacteria; phylum Patescibacteriota; class Patescibacteriia; order UBA9934; family UBA9934; genus JAGORL01. The sequence continues at coordinate 1,708 of CAZXUX010000059.1, read as the reverse complement.
GGGAAATGGCCGGCTACGGCAAACAAGATGAGCACGGCGACATAACCACCGAGATCAACCAGTCTATGGCCACTATTATGCCCAACGATCTGCGGGTTATTTACACTGACATGGTGCACGTAATGGTTAACGATTTTGGCGTTATCATGAACTTCCTGCAGGGTGGTGGCCCCGGCAACCAACCCCTCGCTGTCGCCCGTATTGGTATGAGTAAAGAGCATGCTCGCTCGGTGCTCGACATCCTTAGCAAGTCACTTCAGCAATCCGACGCTGCAGCAGATAACACTACTAAACCCAAGCTCGCCGACAAACCCGACCAAACAAAGGATTCGTAATCACACAGCCAGATAGCCCCGAGAAAAAAAGCGAGGTGGATGTGATTAATCGTGCTCGTCCCGAAAGGCGACCAGCCTTAAGTAGAGGAGAGTTCTTTTTGCGGATGGCGGTTGCATCCGGGATGCTTGGCCTTACCGCAACTGGAGTGGGTGTGTTTTTACTTGATCGAGCAAGCCAGAAGATCGACACCGTTAAAAGTGAACTTGTAAAGCTTAATGACCAGGCTGGTGACATAAAGAGTGGCCTTAAGAAAAGTGGAAAACAGTTTGGAGAAGGTGCCGATATGGTAAGAGAAGGGACGGCGTCGGTAGACATGCTTAGGTGTAGCCTGTATCCACTTGCTGACCAGTTTAACGTCGAGCTACCACAGGACGAGGAGCTACAGTGTCCTGACATCGCAGAGGCAACCGATGAACAAACGAATGCTGCTGATCCTGAAGTAACTATTCCTATTACGACCACAACTACATCAGCCGGCTAGCGGTTGTCGAATAACAGGTTATAGTCTATAATCACCTCTGTTCAAGCACCCGTAGCTCAGTGGATCAGAGCGTCGCGCTTCGGACGCGAAAGTCGGGGGTTCGAATCCCTCCGGGTGTACCAGATTGACGTTTCTCGAACCCTGGGCCGCTGGCCTGGGGTTCGTGCGTTCCAGGGCACGTCACCGTCGTTCGCAGGCGATTGCGCGACCGAGGTCGCTCTCACCCGCGTCCACCTCGATGACTCCTGCGGCTGTGAGGTGTGTAAGCATTTATGAAAAATAGAAATATGTTACCTCTGTAGAAATAAAATCGTTTTCTAATTTATCTCTGTTAAAAATATTCTAAAAATCATAAATGCTTACACATAAACTATACTTACGAATATGAATATTCCACAGAAAATTCGTGAGCTAGGCTTGCAAGGTGGTAGTTATGTAATAGTTGGCAGCGGTATTTTAGATGCTTTAAAAATTCGTGAGGCAGGCGATATCGATATAATTGTTTCCAATGAGGTGTATAAGAAATTTGAGGAAGAGGGCTGGCAAAAGGCCAATTGGCCTGATCAGGTGGTACTAAAACACGGGATATTTGATTTAGGAAAGAATTGGTACGGTAAAACTGTAGACGACTTAATTTCTGATGCAACTCTTATTGACGACATACCGTATCTTAGTCTTGATGCTGTTTACGAGTGGAAGAAATTACGGGCACGAGATAAAGACTTGAAAGATCTGGCGTTAATCGAAGCATATAAGGCTCGTTCTAACTTAGTTAACTAGGCTGTATAATACGATTAACTAACAAAAGGAAATTTGCCATGGCCAATACGCCCACTCCAACCATTACCATCGGAAGTAAAACACTTAGTGCCAAGGCAAAAGTAGCGAATG
>CAZXUX010000058.1:0-4577 GCA_964644265.1 uncultured Gammaproteobacteria bacterium | reverse complement strand
CGATTTAAACAACCAATTACGGCGTCGTCGTTGCGGTACTCGCTCTCCGTACCATTAAGTACGCCTCGCTGCGTTCCTCACGACTCCTTGTACTTGGCCGTTTAAATCAGTTTTCTCAGTACAATGACCAATGACTGAGAAAACGTATTAAGTTTCGTCAGATTCGAGGCGCGAACGAGTAAGGACGAGGCGTACTGGATATGTACGGTGAGTCCGACGGAGTGAGCAACGAAGTAAGCTGGCGAAACTTGGATACGTTTTCTATGCCGATGTAGCTCAGTTGGTAGAGCAATACTTTCGTAAAGTAGAGGTCGTGGGTTCAAATCCCACCATCGGCTCCAAAAAATCCGACGATATCGTCGGATTTTTTATTTTACCAAACTAGAACGAATGGCGGATGCGCCGCTTGGCGTGCCGCAATAATTTCACCTAACGACTTTTTCTTTACCGCGATCCCCCTAAAACGCACATACTCTTGACCATCTATGATTTCTCGGCTCACTAATTCAACCACCCAATAAGCATCACCGGCGCTCAGAACCTGCGATCTATCACCGGGCGACAACTTAACGGCTGGCACCAACCAAGCCGGCAACTCTTCAACCGCAGTCAGCTCAAAAGAGCCGCTCAACTTAGCCGAAGCAAAATCTTGCGAAAAATATTTAGCTACATCGGCAAAAGGTATACCCTGATCAACCTTAGTCAACAAACCAGCCAGCTCCTGCTGCGCTGGCTCTTGGCTGGCGTGGTTATCGTCAGCCGCTAGCTCAACCTTATGCGCTAATAACAACGGCCCGACTACAAACTCCAAATAATCATTTTCAGACCACCCGGTGGTCACTAAATTATCGTTCAGTTGCTTATTGCTAGCCGCATAGTCGGCAATTTCTTCAGCTGAAACCGTCACCCCCAGCTCGTCTGCTAATTGCTCTACGTACATTCGGTGCACATCTATTTTCAAAGCCTCATCAAACGATTCCACAAGCCTGGCCAGCTGCGCCACCTCTCGGTACGACAGTGTAATGCGTGACGAATCACTGTCGCCACCTAACACAACTGCCGGCACTACAATAAATCTAGAGAAAAAAATTGCTGAATTATTAAAAAAATGAAATAAAAAAAATACCTGAACAAAAATACCATAGGCAACAATTACTCCAAGCAGCGTTGCCGCAATCGTCTTGCCCCTTGACCACCTCATAAAGAACGTAGCTCAGCAAAACGCACTGGATCGAAAAAATAATAAAACCAGCGGGTGGAGTTGGGAAGCCCGTCATCAACCGCCGCACCCAAAACAACCCCCTCCGCCGCTTCCTGATCATGCAAATCTACTACCACCAAAGTTTCTCCAGGCTCCCCCAAGCCCCGCTTCATTCGAGCCTCGCGTTCTAAGTAATATTCGCTAGACAAATCTTCGATGAGCTCCAAGGAAGCCAAGCGACTCTCTTCTAAGCGATCATGTTCCGACTGTAGCGCCGCAATTTCATTTTCAATCTGCCGATTGCGCACGTATTCGCGACCAAAACCAACAAAGAGCAGGCCTAAAACGCCAATACCAACCAGTACAAATAATGAAAATTTTGGTACTAAACGCATATCGTAGGCATTAGGCCTTAGGCAGTTAGGGATCATTTAGCTTTATGCGCCCTAACAGCCTAATGCCTAAGGCCTCGGACGGTCTGTTATTGTAAATTGTACCCCATCTGACTCAAAGCATCACGCACTACTCGCCGGTCGTCCCAAGGAATTTTCTTGCCATTGGCCACAGCCATAACCGGCTCTGAACCCTTGCCGGTAATCAACACGGCGTCTCCGTCTCTAGCTGTCGCCAAGGCCCTTGCTATGGCTTCTGCCCGATCAGTAATGGCAAACAAATCCCGACCATCCTGCTTACCGGCCAGCCTCGCCCCCTGCGCCACCTGATCGATAATTACTTGCGGATCCTCGTCGTAAGGATCTTCATTGGTCACAAAAACAACATCCTCTTCTTGTGCCGCCAAGCGGCCAATTTCCGGTCGGCGCGCCACATCTCGACCACCACCAGCCGAGCCATGCACGCCTATAACCCGGCGCGGATTGCGCGCCTTAACGGCGGCCAACAAAGCGCGCAAGGCATAGGGCTCGTAAGCATAATCGACCACCACGGTAAACGGCTGACCCTGGTCTATGACTTCAAAGCGGCCAGCCACCGAATGCAACGCTTCCGCCGCCGTAGCCACATCGGTCAAGGCGTGCCCCAAGGCAGCAACCGTAGCTATCGCCGCCACAGCGTTTAGCCGCTCAAACTTAGCCGGTAAATCCAACCGACACGGCACATTATTAATTGTCAGCTGAGCGCCCGCCCGGTCAACAAACTGCTCACGGGCCAAATATCCCTCGCCGGGCAACGAACTCCAGCCATAATAAACGTGACGGTCGGCAGCAAAACCTGCAAAATAACGCATGTGCTCATCATCGGCATTCACGACACTAATTTTTTGCTGTTTTTTCCCATTTAATGACTTGCGTGAACGAGACGTTAAATGGGCAAACAACTTACCTTTGGCTTTTTTATAATTTTCAAATCCTCCGTGCGCCTCAATGTGCTCCGGCGTTAAATTAGTAAACACCACTGCGTCGTAATTAATCCCCAAATGCCGATTCTGCAAAATGCCCTGTGAGGATGTTTCTACAATAGCGTATGTACACTTGGCCCTTACCATCTCTGCCAGCATTCTTTGTAAAGCAAATCTACCCGGCATGGTCATCTTCATGGCATTCGTCACCTCGCGGCCAGCAATATTAAAACCAGCCGTCGAAGTATAGCCAACGGTCTCCCCCAATTCAGCAAGAATCTGCGCGATAAAATTTACCGTCGAACTCTTGCCATTGGTTCCCGTAACCCCAATCACCACCATCTTATTAGACGGATATCCGTAACGAACCTCAGCTAACCTAGCCAAAGCATAGTGATAGCCCGCTTTAAGCGGCTCGGGAACAAGTTGCTTCAAGCGATAGAGCATATGTTGCTACGGTTGTCGTACGTCGATCGTCGGGTACTCCGGAGCCAAAGCCCGACGGACGACGTCCGACGCGACGAAATCAAAGATTACGCACCTCTTCCCTAAACTGCTCGCCCCGATCAAACTCATTTTTAAACATATTAAAACTTGCTGCCCCGGGCGACAACAACACCACATCCCCCGTCGTTGCCAGCTGCCTGGCTTTTTTCACAGCCTCCTGCATGCTCTGAGCGGCATGCACCATTACCTTACCAGCTATCTTACTTTTCAGAATATCAGAAGCCGAGCCCGGAAACATAATCACCGCCTTGGCCACGTTAGGTATGATCGCAGCCAACTCATCAAACTCTAACTGCTTATCAACTCCTCCACAAATCAAAATCAAATGTTCTTTATCGCCAAAACGTTTAAGCGCCGCCACCACGGCGTCTGGCGAAGTGGCCGCGGTATCGTTTATATAAGCAATTTCATCGACCTCGCGCACTAATTCTTGACGATCTGGAACGCCCTTAAATTCCCGCAAGACTTTGGCCACGCCCGCCACCGATACCCCGCGCAACAAAGCGGCACAGGTAGCCGCTAGTACGTTTTCTAGATTATGCTCGCCAACCAAAGCCACTTCGGCCACCGGCAAAATCGCCGTTTCTTTTCCATCTTGCTTAAAAACAATTTGTCCGTCCTTTACCAAGCAACCGTTGCCCTCGATCTCGCCTTTAGAAAACCACCACAAATGCCCCTTCACCCTGGTTTGCATGGCATGAACAATTTCGTGATCGTAGTTTAAAACGGTGTGCTGATTCTTGGCTTGATAAGCAAAAATAATCTCTTTCGATTTTTGATAGTCAGCAAACGACGCATAACGATTTAAATGATCCGGATAAACGTTGGTCACCACCGCAATATCTGGCCCCCGGCCGAGCTCTTGCAGTGCTTGCGGCAAACTATCAAGCAACCACGACGACAGCTCAAGCACCACCGGAGTCGACGCATCATTGGCCAACAGATCATCTAAATACTCAAGTGGCGAAACCCGAATATTACCAGCCGCAAACGCCTTCTCATCGAGCGTCTTCAGCATATCTGCCACCAGCAAAGTTGTTGTTGTTTTGCCACGCGTACCGGTTACGGCCACTATTGGATGCCTAAAATATCTAAAAAATAAACTAACGTCCGATTCAATGCTTACCCCATGCTGCCGGGCAGTTTGCAAAAACTCAGATTCACTGGGCACGCCCGGATTTTGCACCACGCAATCAACGTTTTCGAAATCTTCTCGCCTGTGCTGCCCCAAAACAAAAACCGGCTGATAAATCGTTCTATCAGGATACATGACGCGATACTTCTCGAACCACTCCATGACCGCAGCCACCGATTCTTTTAATTCTTCGGTGTCTTTCATGTCAGTAATCACCGCTTGCGCTCCATGACGCATTAGCCACTTGGCAGTACCAAGACCACTACCCTGCAGATAGCGCCCAAGACCCATAACGGTTACTACAGCAGCCTTAAAATTTTCAATTTTTGCCAAATCCATAATTTGATTTCCTCGTAGAAGCACAGATTACTTCACGAGCG
>CAZXUX010000057.1:0-4712 GCA_964644265.1 uncultured Gammaproteobacteria bacterium | reverse complement strand
TACCTTGATAATTCTTCGAGTCATCTTCGCTTACAACCTTTAATACATTAGAAAGAATCGACACTGTCTGATCTTTTATAGTAATCTCACGCTTCGAATCATCTGAACCCAATTCAACCCCAAGCGATGCACCGAAAGCACCAATTTCAAATTTTCCATTTTTAAATAAATTACCCAGCCTGCCGCCAACTTTCTCTACTATAGTTTTATCCATCCCATCAGTAATCTTATTTAAACTCTCTTGGAGCACACTTCCTACATCTTGGCCATCCTCAACTGCATAATAAGAAGTTAAAAGATTCAAGTCATGTAGACCCGGATCTTTGAGCGTAGCTATATAACGAACAATTTTCACTAACGCCGTTTTGCCTATGCCCCGTTCACCGTATACAAAAAAGCTCGCTGGCATTCCGTGCCTGAGCTGAGACAATTTTCTACAAATCTCATTAACTTGTAACGAGCGACCTGCAAAAAGAGTGGGAACAACCACCGAATTAGGGTTGAACGGATTAAAATCAGCCATAAATTTTATATATTATTGCAGTCTTTTGTCATAGAATCAACATATATTTATTAAAATTCGTATTAAAACTGAATATTTTGCCTAAAACTATGTGATTTATTAGTTATAAGATTGTCCCCAAAACAAAGGCGTGCTAACTTACTTTCGCTGTGTCTCCCAGAGACGCTGAGAACCTTCACCCAAACAAAGGAGCTTTCGAGATGAACCTCGACGAAGCACGGGCGCTGCTCAACCGGCGCCACAAGAACCCCGGCCAAGTCATGCTGGACATCATCAAGCGCGACGGCTACATCGTGGCGCCTGGGTGCCATGACGGCATGACCGCCGCCATCACCCGGATGACCCACGACGCGGTCATCAAAGCCGGCATGAAGCCGGTCTGCGAGGCCGTGTACGGCTCCGGCTGGTCGGCCTCCGCCATGCGGCGCTACCTGCCGGACATGGGTTTCCACGATCGCACCGAGATGACCCAGCTGGCCCGCTTCCTCGTAGAAGGAGCGTACCCGCTGCCGGTCATCCTCGACGGCGAAACCGGTTTCGGACCGCGAGTGGCGATTCCGGAACTCGTTCGCCTGTACTCCGATGCCGGGGTTGCCGTGATCCACCTCGAAGACCAGCCCCAGGACCGTCGCTGCGGCCACATGGGCGGCAAGGAAGTCGACGATCTCAACTCCATGCTGACCAAGTTGTCGCTCATCATGCTCACCCTCGACGCCATCGGCAGCGACATGCTGCTCATGGCACGCACCGACGCCTACGACGCCGCCAACGGCGGACCCCAGGAAGCCATTCGACGCGCCAAGGCCTTCGCCGATCTGCGCGTGGATGGCTGCAAACGACGCGTCGACTTCATCTGGTGCGAGCTGCCGGACGCCGATCCGGAGAAGGCTCGCGCCTTCGCCAAGGAGATGCGTGAGTACGCGCCCGACACGATGTTGGCGCTCAACTACTCGCCCAACATGGACCAGGCAGCCTGGTATCACAAGCACGGCGTAACTCCCGCCACCTACACCGACTACGCTGCCATGGGCTACTCGCTCATGTTCCACACCGTCTGGTCGGCCAAGGTCATGATGGAGCCGTTCTACGACCGCACGCTCGACATGATGCAGCGCGGAGCTCAAGCCCTCTACGACTTCCAGGACGACCTGCGTGGCCACCCGACGGCCTCCGGCCAGAGCATGAGCCGAGCCAAGGAGTACCAAGATCTGGAGAAGTTCATCGGCGGCGAAGAAGCCGCCAAGCGCTTCGCCAACTCCCGCGGCTTCGGCTCCACCGGCGCCGGCGCCATCCACGACGTGGGTAGCGAGCCCGACGGGAGCTAACCATCATCCCCCCGACCACAGCGTCGGGGGATTTTTTTCCGCCAAAGGCGGATCAGCCTTTGGCTGATGGATTGACTTTCAGCTTCAAAAACCGCAAACTCTAGCCGTTCCTTCACATCAACCATCGGAGACAGCCATGAGCTACTTTCCGCAAAACATTACCGACCCCAAGGATCTGTCGCCGAGCGCCCTCGCTCTGCTGCAGCTGCTGAACCGTACTTTCACCCCCTGGCAGCAGCAAATCGCTGCCGATCGTCAGCAGGCACTGGCAAATTCGCTGGCCGGCCATCCGCCGGACTTCGCTACGTCGGTGCCACCGCCGCTCAACTCGATGTTGCGCATTAGCGTTCCGGACTGGATCCGGGATCAGCGCAACCAGATGACCGGCCCGGCCAGCAAGGCCAAGCTCGGCGTCAAGATGATCAACTCCGGCGCGCCCGGTGTGATGCTGGACCTGGAAGACAGTGAAGCCAACAACTGGCCGAACATCAGGGACGGCATCAAGAACTGCGTGGCCGCGCTCCACGGTCAACTGGACTACTGGGACGACCAGGGGAACCTGGTGTCTCAGGATCTGGACAGTCCGAGCATCATCTTCGTCCGTCCGCGCGGACTCCACATGAGCCAGCACGGGGTTTTCGACGAACCGATCTCGGCCACGCTCTTCGACCTGGTGCTTCTGGTCGATCAGCTCGAACCGCACAAGATGCAGCACCCGCTGTGCATCTACATCCCCAAGTCGGAAAACGCCAAGGAAGCCATCTGGTGGCATGAGCTGTTCGTCGCTCTGGCTCAGGCCAAGGGCATGCCGGACAACTGGATCAGGTGCATGGCCCTGGTAGAGAGCCATCCGCTGGCCTTCCAGCTGGACGATTTCATCTACAACCTGCGCGACCACATCGTCGGTCTGAACCTCGGGCGCTGGGACTACATGGCGTCCTTGATCCACTTCAACTTCAGCAACCCCGCTTGGGTGCTGCCGGATCGGAACACCATCCCGCACGACGTGCCGTTCTTCCAGAACCTGCGCATGCTGATGGTCGAGACCTGCCACAAGTGGGGAATTCTGGCCATCGGCGGCATGACTGCGCTGTTCCCGGATCGCTCGAACCCGGAACTGAACGCTCGCGCGCTTGCCGTGCTCGAAGCCGACAAGAAGAACGAAGCTGCCTGCGGCATGGACGGCGCCTGGACCGGACACCCCGACCAGAACGCCATCGCCGTGGCTCAATTCCCGCACCCCAACCAGCTCGATGTCAGGCACCCGCTGGATGCCTACCCCGATCTGCGCCCGGTGCCGGTCGGTGTCGGCCAGATCACGCTCGCTGGTACGCGCGCCGCCATCCGCACCACCATCCGCTACCGGGCCGGTGTGCTCGCGGGCGACGGCGCGTCGCTCCTCGATGGCTACATGGAAGACCTGGCGACGGACCGGATCTACCGGCTCATGATCGCCCAGCGCGTGGAACACGCGATCGTTGCGCCGGACGAAAACGGTCAGCCGGTCGTGCACACGCTGGAGCTGATCGACCTCATGTATCACCAGGAGCTGGCCGATCTGGTCAACGAGCTGCCGCCCACGGCAGACGTGGCCGAGAAGCGCCGCTACCTGGCCGAAGCCATGATCGCGAGCTTCAAGATGATCGAGGGCAAGATCTTCGACCCGTCGTAGCAACAACCGCACCTTTAGCTAATCCTAGATGGTGCGGATTTTTATTTACAAAACAACAAAAAATAACTAGTATCACTCAGCCAAAATGCAAGGAGGATGTCATGGAGTGTCCGGAGTGCCATCAGGGAGTCATCAAGGTCTTGGTCAGCATGACCTGCAGCTGCAACCACAACATGCTCATGTGCGACGCCTGTTTCAAGGAATTCAACGTTCCGTGCAACATGCCGCCGTACGATCAGTCGGCACTGCCCCCAGAACTACCCATCACGGCCAGCGACAGAATGCGCAAGGCCTGGGAGTCCGCCAAGGAAGACTACAGGAAGATGACCGACGCCGAAGACCCGGACGACGAGTTCGCCGACGGCAAGACCTACGAGGACAGCATGCGGATCATGCTCGAGGGCATGCCCACCGTCGAGGAGTTCAAGAAGCAACTCGCATCGCAGAAGGCTAGCGAGCCGAACGCCACCTAGCAACCAGCCACATCTCACGAGCCTTGCGCGGCTCGTGTTTTTATACAAAAAAACGCAGGCTTTCACCTGCGTCACGATCCAGCGCCGGGCTACTCGGCCTTGAGCAATCGCCGGACCATGTCCGGCCGCGCTGCTTCTTCCATCAGCCGGCGCAGGTACTCGTCGGTCATGCCGACGAACTCGTGCACGAAGACGAAGTACAGTGTGCCGCTCGGGCAGTTGAACTCCGGCTCGTTGTCCAACTGGGTGTAGCGAACGAGCACCTTGTCGCCCTCGCAGCCCACGGCCGTGACCGTAGAGCCGCCGGTCACCGAGCAGATGTCGTTGTACTCGTAGGTCACCCGATCATTCGCGACCGGCTGCAGATTCATGACTCGCACCATGCCATCCGACGTCATCGCCTGCGTCCCCTTGACCACGTCGGCGCACGACGGAACTCCCGGCACGATCGCCGCCGACACCGGTCGCGACATACGCATCAAGTTGCCCGGGTAGTGCGCCACCGAGTACACCCCGACGGTGCAGAGCACGAGTACTCCAAGATGCAAACCAAGCCTCATCTGCTTCAGCATCACTTCCTCCACTTTCAGGTTCACTAACCGCCAAAAACTACCAGCAACACACACCAACGTCAACAAACAAAACTATCATTTCGCCATTTACACAAACATAAAACCTGTTTATTCGAGGTTAGTTTCGATGAACGGGTAAATATTTCC
>CAZXUX010000056.1:4639-4860 GCA_964644265.1 uncultured Gammaproteobacteria bacterium | reverse complement strand
TAAAAAAATTGCCACCGAGTATAGTGTGCTTCCGTCCAGGGAAATGCTTAAGAAAATTACTAGTGTAGTCGGGGAAGGAACTGTGAGCGTTATTTAATATCTAGTTGAAGCCTAAAATGATACCCAGTACACTATCAGTATCTACTCGATCATCTCATGCATTATGGAACGATCTCGCTCATCACAGTCCGAAAACCATCAGACCCCAGAACAGCAAGAGC
>CAZXUX010000056.1:2447-4629 GCA_964644265.1 uncultured Gammaproteobacteria bacterium | reverse complement strand
CCAAGAATACGAGTCAACGCTGGCCACCTTTGCAGACTCTCCGTTTGGTGAAGACGATGGTAAATCACGTTCAGGCATAGAGCAGGCTGTGGCCAGATCTTTCAACACACTGTCCACCAAGTTAAGTGAAATACCGGACCTTGAATTCGGCGAGGCTGAGCAAGCCATTCTTAAGCTCAAGCTCGCCCGCCATTACCAGAATCACGAAAGCGTAGATCTAAACACCTTGGCCGATGCTTTGATTGAAACTCCTAAGTTCATAACTTCTTCCAAAGGTTCCCTGCACCGCTTATTAGAAATCCACGAAGAAAAGACCATCCAAAGGATTGCTGAAATCCGTAAACGCAAAGCTGAACAAAAAGAAGGCGACGGCTTCAACCCTTACGAAGCCTTATTTAAGACGATCTCCGGCAAATACTATCTTGCCCGTCTTTTAAACATGCCGCATTTAGAGGAAGAGTCGGCCTACATGCAGCACTGTGTGGGCACAAGTGATTCGTACATCAACAAAATGAAACGAGGTGAAGTAGAGATTCTCTCCCTTCGTCGCTTAGCAGATCCGGGTGTGCGACCCAGAACCAAAGATGACGCTAATAAAGATGTTCCGGTCCTCACCATCGAATACAACCCAAAAACTGGAGTTATTGAACAGATGAAGAAGGCAAACGATGAATACCTCAGCCCTAACGACCCTTTCTACGCTGACGTCATCGATGCTCTTAAGCAATTACCAGAGACCGCTACAGACGCCGACAAACCACGTGTTTGGAGTAGAATCAACTCCTCTGAATTAGAATCTCTTCCCGCAGTAAAAGACGGTCATATCCTCACCGACATCGGTGAAATATCTTGGTCAGACTTTATTCCTTCGCCTGAGCACATCATTCTGAAGATGGGGAAGATTGAACTAACTCCGCAGACCCCCAGAGAAGAGCTTGGGAAGATGCTTAAGGTTTTTGTCGGTCTAGATCTAGAGCCGCAATATATAGCAAGGACTAAGGATGAAATTAGCCCGGAGACCAGAGCGTACGTCGGCAAGTTAGAACCGGGTATCTTCGACCGTCTACCAGATGATCTTGAGTACATTTATGCCTCTTTCCCTGATGGAAAGATTCGCCGTGAGCAACTTGAGACCGGTGGCTCCACTGGCCCCGAGCTATCCGATCTGCTTAAGACGAGTGGCATGCGCACCACCGAGTACTCAGAGTTCATGCTCCATAGTCCAGAGTTTACTGCACTCCCGGAGCCTGAAGAGATAAATCTCATTCGCCTCAAAGTGAGAGATTTTGGTTTTGATTCCTATGCCACTACCGAGCAGCTCTATAAACGGGCTGAAGAGCTAGGTCTAGAACTTTGCCCCGCCGAAGTTGGTCCCCAGTATCGTCTAGCTCATAAAGACCAACCCATGAACGAATGGATATACGTTGGCATGAAGCCTATTACTTCTCAGGACGGCGACCCGAACGTCTTCGGCGTTGGACGCCGTCCCGTTGGTCTGTGGCTGTTCGACGACTGGGCCGGGTCAGGCAGCGGGTGGCGCGCAGACGACGAGTTCATGTTCCGTCTCCGCAAGAAAACTTAGATTTTTGTTCAGTTAAGTTTCCCTTAGAACCTTTGTCACTTTGAGCCTTGAATTTTTTTAGTATAATTTCTTCAGATTGGTTGCATCAATCGGTTAAGGCTGGTTGAGACCCTTTCGGCACCTGCCCATTGAGTGCGTAGGCGGTGAAGCCCGTTAGGGGTCAGCTTTCTGCGGAGGATAGGCAGTGTGTCCAAACAAAAAATAAGAACTTGGTATGGTGCGCTGGTTGATTCTCTATCACGCGTAAAATACAGCCCGACCTCTTTCGTCAGATAGGCGAGCAGTGATCAGGATGGCAGACCATACGATACCGATCAGGACGGCAACCCGAACGTCTTCAACGTTGAACGCAATCCCGATGGCCTGTGGCTGAACAACAACTAGGCCAAGCCAGACAACAAGTGGGACGCAGACAACGAGTTCATGTTCCGTCTCCGAAAGTGCTGATTTCCCCGTATCTATAGAGCCACACGGCTAATAGGTGCGGGGTTTTCTCTTACTGCATTTTCTCGCCTTTTCTTTTCAATGCTCTCTAAATTCCTTTTCCAGCCGCCAAACAGGGCTTGAAAGCACTTACGTGTTATAATCGGCCTAACTATG
>CAZXUX010000056.1:0-2437 GCA_964644265.1 uncultured Gammaproteobacteria bacterium | reverse complement strand
GAAATGATTTTCCGTTTGCGAGACGTTTTGCGTTCTTGCCCAGGTTCGGTTAGGGTTTATTTGATTGTTGAATCTGGGGGTGCGATGAAGAAGATCGCTACCGAATACAGTGTTGCGCCATCACGAGAAACGTTGAAAAAAATTAGTAGCGTAGTCGGCGAAGGTGCTGCGAACGTGTTATAATCGGCCTAACTATGGTAAAAGCCCGTGCTCAAAAGGGGAGTGAGCGCCCAGCGTCTCCACCCGCTGCTCGCAAGCCGTTGTCGCGTCAGATGCGTCTTTATCAACACATTGCCGTATCTTTCGTAGTCATTACTTTCTTGTTGCTACTCGGCGTTCTGTATTTGTCGGTCTCAAGGGCGACTATTAGAATTGTTCCTAACCCCAAAGAAGTAAGTGCGCAAAATACGATAGAGATCGTGCCAGGTGAGCCGAGCGAAGGTCAGTTGGCCGGTGTAGCTCGCACGACAACGGTTGAGAAGAGCAGGGTCTTCACCCTGCCAGCCGAAGGAGCCAAAGAAGTTGAGGGCAAAGCTAGCGGCTACGTGACCTTGATTAACAAATCATCAGGTAGTCAGCCGCTGGTAGTGAACACTCGTCTACTATCAGAAAAAGGCGTTCTGTTCCGTATCCAAGATTATGTAGTTATTCCAGCTAACGGCGAAGTTGAAGTTCTAGTTAAAGCTGATCAGCCTGGTAAGGACGGCGAAATAGAGGCTTCTAAGTTCACCGTGCCTGGACTGCCAGTTTCGGCTCAGGAAGTAATTTACGCAGTCAGTACAGAGCCCATGACCGGCGGCGTGCAGTATGTGCGCGCTCTGACCGAGCAAGATATTTCTAACGCCGAAGCCGAACTAGAAACCGAGCTATTGGTCGAGGCTAAAGACAAATTAGCAGAAGGGGTTGATCGCCAGCGCTTCAACGGAGAAAAATTCGACCTTGAGGTTTTGAGCAAGAGCTCAGATGTCCCGGCGGGTCAAGAAACGGGATCATTCTCGGTTACCATGAAGGTCGAGATTCAAGGCGTGTGGTTTCCGAATAGTGAGCTAATAACTTTGTCCGGCAACTCGCTGGCCGCGGAAGTTAAAGATGGCTTCCGATTGTCTAGCGTCAACGAAGCCCCCGAGGTAAATATTCGCAACATCGACGGCACTGCTGGCACGGCAACCCTAATTGTTGCGCTAAAGGGTGTCTCGGTCATTTCAGAAACCGCTCAAGCGCTCGACAAAGACCGTTTTGTCGGCCGCGCCCCACACGAAGTACTCACCCTTTTGCGTTCGTCCGAAGCTATTAAGGACGTTTCGCTGGTTTTTACTCCCTTCTGGTTAAAGCGCGTCCCCACCCTCAAAGATCACATCAAGATTATCATCGAGGAGCCCAAGCAGTAACAGTTGACAGTCGGTGTCAGTGGTTTATCATGGAGACATTCGCGGTGATCGGACTACCAATCCAGGAGCGAAACGACAATTTATAAAAGTGCCCTCCGAAGCTTTAGCGAAGGAGGAAAGTTGGGTGGAACCTCCCGCACCTTTTAAAGGCGCGGGACCCGACGTTGCCTAATTTGGGCGGCGTCGGGTTTTTCATCTACGTGAAATCTGTAATATAAAATCTGTGTAAATTTGTATGGATAATCAAGAACTCGAACACCTTCGTCACTCGTTAGCTCACCTGCTAGCCGCAGCTATTCTCGAAATGTATCCCGACGCCAAGCGCACTATCGGTCCAGCGATCGATAACGGTTTTTATTACGACTTTGAATTCTCAACTCCGATTTCAGAGACCGATCTCCCAAAGATCGAGAAGCGCATGCGTAAAATCATGCCTAGCTGGAAAGAGTTTGCTCGCAAAGAAGTTTCTGCCGACGAAGCACGCCAAGTTTTCGCCGACAACCCTTACAAGCTTGAGCTTATAAATGAGTTTTCTAAGGACGGTCAGACTTTAACTTTGTATACCTCCGGCAACTACGTCGACCTGTGTCGCGGTGGCCACGCCGACGGCTTGGCTGGGTATGACCCACAAGCCTTTACGCTTACCAAGCTGGCCGGGGCTTACTGGCGCGGTGACGAGAATAATGCGCAGCTGACCCGTATTTACGGCTTGGCCTTTGCCACCAAAGAAGAGCTAGAGAAGCATTTGGCTATGCTCGAAGAAGCCAAGAAGCGCGATCACCGCAAGCTTGGTCAGGAGCTCGATCTTTTTGCCTTTTCGCCACTGGTCGGTCCTGGCTTGCCGCTTTTTACACCGCGCGGCACCATTTTGCGTGAGCAATTGGTTAACTTTGTTTGGTCGCTCATGAAGCCATACGGCTATCAGCGCGTAAACATTCCGCACATGGCTAAGAGCGATTTGTATAAAACCAGCGGTCACTGGGATAAATTCGCTGACGATATTTTTCACATCAGCAGCAAAAAAACTGACGAGGTGTTTGTCATGAAGC
>CAZXUX010000055.1:0-4915 GCA_964644265.1 uncultured Gammaproteobacteria bacterium | reverse complement strand
ATTTTGAGACGTACTGAGCCGTACGTTGAAAAATTTTAGAGGCTCCGCAACAAAGTAGCCGGCGAACTTGGATACGTTTTCCATATGGAGGGGTGGCCGAGAGGCTTAAGGCGCAGGTTTGCTAAACCTGTGTATCAGAAATGGTACCGGAGGTTCGAATCCTCTCCCCTCCGCCACAAAAATACGACCCCAGGGTCGTATTTTTGTGTCCCGAGTGACCTATCTCTTGGTCAACAAACTAAGAAGCGCAAAGATGGCAATCAAGCACAAAACAATCGTACCGCCAGAGGCTAAATCGAAGTAATAAGAAGTGGTAAGTCCGGTGATAACTGCAGCGACTGCAAAAAGCACAGCGGTTAGCATGGTGGCACGAAAACCCAAACCAAGACGTCCGGCGGCTAGCACGGGCACAATCATAAGAGCACCAATAAGCAAAACGCCGACTACTCGCATGCCAACCGCAATGGTAGCTCCAGTTAGCAAGGCGAATAACAAGTTCAAAGTGGCAACCCGCAAGCCCTGCGCTCGAGCAACATTTTCGTCGAATGCAATCAAAAAGTACTGACGGAAGAAGAGTGCAATACAAGCGGCTACAACAGCGGTAATAACCGCCATAACAATCAAGTCTTGGTTGGTAACCGTAGTTATGCCGCCGAATAAATATTGCAAGATACTGGCATTAAATGAACCGGCCGCACTCATAGCCACAATAGCAAAAGCCAAACTACCAGATAACACCAGAGCCAGAAGCGCGTCGCTAGCAATACGCCCGTCGTCGCGTAAGCGCTCCAAGACCAAGGCAGCAGCCAAGGCAGACATAAGCGCAGCAGCCAAGGGATTAAAATCGAACAAAATCCCGATTGCAACCCCGGCCAATGAGGCGTGAGCTAGAGTATCGGCCATTAGCGACTGTCGGCGAACGGTTAGAAAAATTCCTAGCAACGGAGCAACGACGGCCACCATGAGGCCAGCTGCAAAAGCATTGCGCATGAATTCGTATTGCAAAATTTCGATCATACCCGGCGGGTCTTACGCCCAAAGGCGAAAGCGGCTATAGCCGTGGATACTGGCACGGCCAACATAAGCGCCGCGCCACCAACCAAGGCTCTGACTATTTCTTCAACAATATTCTCGCCGTTTACTATGACCCAGATTGGCGGGTGGTCAGGCATAGCAAAAAGCAAAAATAACGGGAAGGCAGCGCCGACATAGGCCAAAATTAGCGTATTGACCAAAGATGCAATGTGCTCCCTGCCAACCGATAATCCGCGCCTGTACAACTCCCAGCCAGACAGCCTCTTGTCGGCCTTGTGTATTTCTTCGATAGCGGCCACTTGAGCCGTGGTGACGTCGTCCAAAACACCAAGGGTACCGATAATAATGGCGCCAAGCAGTAGACCGCGTAGGTTCAAGCCAGACAAGTAACCGATTTGTAAAAATATCGCCTCTTCGGTGCCGCTCCCAGACAGTCCAACGGAGTACACCGACAGCAGAGCCAGGACGACGGCCATAATCAGAGTACCGAGTGTCGCCCCAAGCGCCAACAGGGTACGGCGAGATGTGCCGTGCGCCAAAAGCATAGAAGCCACGGCAATTATCAAGGCGCCAACTAAAGAAGCCGTGAGCGGATTGCCGCCACGAATAATCCAAGGCACGGTAACCAACATGATAACCGCAATACTCAGGCCAAGGCCAAGCAAAGCACCGGCACCTTTGCGGCGCCCCAACAAACAAGCTAACCCGGCAAAAATAACAGTTAGTACCAAGACCCAGGGCAAGCGATAGCTATCCATGACATAAAACTGTGGAGCAAAACCTTCTGAAGTCACCATAGCCATAACAACTCTGTCGCCCTTAGATAATTTCAACTCATCGAAATTGAGGCTAGAGAAAATGTAGTCTACGGTAACCACCTGGCCTTTTTGACTGCCAGTGCGCAGCTCGATGAGCGCGGTTTGTTGCGCCTCAAAGTCAAAGCCATCGGAAATTTGGCGCTGCTCGTCAGTGATATCTATAACCTTGCCGCGCATGAACTCTTGCTCCGGAGCAGTGACGGAGGTGTCTTGAGCACGAGCAGCCAGACCGGCAGCTAGGCCGAACATCACCAAAACGCTAAAGATGGCGTACTTAGTGTTGATGAAGAACGTTGGCTGGCTTGCCATAAGCGCGGGTTAAGGTTTTTGAATTCATAACGTGCTCTGTCGGACCATGACAAACTAAGTGCTTATTCAAACAAATAACAGTATCGACTTCGTGCGCCACGATGTCGACATCGTGCGAAACCATGATTATGGTAATTCCCTGCTTATGCAGTTTTCGCAAAAAAGCATAAAACTCCTCCTGACCAGAGGCGTCTATGGCGCTGGTCGGTTCGTCTAAAATTAGCAGCAGCGGATCGCCAGCCAAAG
Organism: uncultured Gammaproteobacteria bacterium; assembly: GCA_964644265.1. Taxonomy (GTDB): domain Bacteria; phylum Patescibacteriota; class Patescibacteriia; order UBA9934; family UBA9934; genus JAGORL01. The sequence goes on along the minus strand of CAZXUX010000055.1, from coordinate 2,507 downwards.
CTCGAGCAATCAGCACTCGCTGACGCTCGCCGCCCGACAGCTCGCCTATGCGCCTACTAGACAGCCCGGCCACTCCAGCCGCCTTGAGTGCTTTTTTTACCGCCGCTTTGCTAGACGCGCCGCGCAGAGAACTGCCACTGGCCACGACTTCGGCTACGGTGGCGGGCAGAGCACGGATGTCGTTAGCCAAGTATTGCGGCACGTAGCCAACGCGACCGCGCGCCAACGATTTAGCGATCGGCTGAGCTAGTAAATGAACTGTGCCATGAGTTGGCCGCAATAAGCCCAGGATGATTTTAAGGAGCGTTGTTTTGCCTCCACCATTTGGACCGATTATCCCCACATAATCCCCTTTGTGCAGATCAAAACTAACGTGCTCTAAGATAACGCTTTTGCCGTAAGCGAAAGAAATCTCCCTAACACTTAGGATAACCGGTGGTGTTATCGGCATAATTCGGACCGCAAAGCCCGTAGATTTTGTCGCATGAGTGAAAAGTAATCGCGTTGCTCTGCCAAATCGGCCGCCGTCAGAGATTCAAGCGTTGCTAAAACGTCAGTTTTTGCACCGACTTCCTTGGCTAATGTTTCGGCTATGGCTGGGCTGGCCGTACTTTCAAAAAAGATGGTCGTAACTTGTAGCTGCTTAGCCAGGTCAGTGAGCCCGGCCAGGTCTCTAGCCGACGGTTCGGTGTCTGGCGAAAGACCATTGACCGCATGTGACACAAAGCCATAACGATCAGCTAAATAGCCGAAGGCATCGTGCGCCACCATAATATCATCGCGTGAGCAGTCGGTGAGCACGCGATAGTCGGCATCTAACAAATCAAGATCAGCCAACAGAGTTACTGCATTGTGTTGAAAGTCGCTTGCCTGTGCTGGACTTTGTTCGGCCAATGCTTGCTGCACGGCCAAGACAATGCCTTTCATGCGCACCGGGTCTAACCAAACGTGAGGATCGTTGTTATTAAAAGCTATGGATTGCGAAATCACCACTACCGGCTTGCCAGCCTGCGTGCGCTCGCTAACAACACCATCCGCCCAGGCATCCACCTGCCCTAAGGTAAGCAACAAATCAGCGTTTTGCATGCTTATCAAATCGTGTGCCGTGGGTTCAAATTCGTGTGGTTCTTGTCCGCCGGTGGTCAGGTTGGTCACTTCGACCGCCGAACCACCAATCCGTTCAGCCACAAAAGCCAGGGGGTAAAAAGTCGCTACCACTTGCAAGGTATCGGTACTCAGGGGTCGCTCCTGACTACCTTTTACAAACGACAAAACCAAGACTGCACCCAGCATAACAACCACTCCAACCAAAGGAAGAACAATATTTTTCATAACCGATAGCTTTTAAACAAGTCGAGACAATCTAGTTTAGAAAATCACACCCAGCCCGGCATACTAACTCTTAGCCAGAGTAAAGCTAGTCACTTTGACGTTGCTGCTCTTAACTAAAGAAGCCTTGGCGGCGGCAAGCGTAGCACCGGTAGTTAACACGTCATCAACTAACAAGATCGAGCTAAAATGGGAAATTGAAAATCCAGACCCTGACTTCAAAATAAAAGGCGAAGCGACAGCGAGCTCAGCGCGTGCCGCAGTGGACAAGCCAGCCTGATGAACAGACGAGTGCTTGCGCTCCAGTGCGTCGATGACCGGCAACCCCAACTCTTGACCAAGCCAACGAGCGATAATCATTGACTGGTTAAAGCCGCGCTCACACAGTCGGCGAGAACTAAGCGGGATAGGCACAATGGCGACAGCTTCCGTATCAAGTAATTTGCGCACTACTGGCAAGATTGAGGTAGCGGCATCACGCAGAGTATACCAACCAGAAGCGTCGAATTCGTACTTCCAAGCTTTTAGCAGATCGCGAACCAGGGGGTTGCCATAGGCAAAAGCAGACACGTGATTGGGGGTTGCGGCCGGCGGACTAAATGGCAACTCAGCTAGGCAAGTCGCACAACTAAGTACGCCCTCGCGTCCACAGCGAACGCAAGAACGGGGAAAAAGCGAACTCAACAACGTCTCAATTACTTCCATGTGTAGCCGGCAATCAACCAATCTTCTGCTATTTTTTCAAGTTTAACTTCGATGTCCTGATAACGAGTAGTAGAGTTACCAGGTGAACCGACCGCTTCACGGCGTTGGGTAGTAATCAAAAGAGTCATGGCCGTGTCGGATTCTGCTATTACCTTACTAGATATCACAAACGTTGACACGCCGTAATAACCATCTGGCTGTCTGCTTCTCTGATCGGCGATAAGACCTTGTAATTGCGTTTGAAAGGCTGGGGTGGATAGATCGAGGATATCTGAGATGTTTTGGAAATCAGATTCTGAAGAGTAGCTGCCAAAACGCTCAACAAAAACACGGCTCACGGTCTGGGCTGACACAGCCTGAGGTTCTGGTACGTCTTCTGGCGCCACCACCGGCAATTCGTTGGTGGTCGTGACATTACCATTAGGCGTCACGTCTTTTACGTCTTGCTTTTTTAGCAGTAAAAATACTACCAA
>CAZXUX010000054.1:0-5236 GCA_964644265.1 uncultured Gammaproteobacteria bacterium | reverse complement strand
TCAGTCGGTCCTCGCCGCTCCTTGAACCTCGCCGAACTTAATACGTTTTATCAGTGCTGTAAACGCAATAATGATAGCTGAAAAAGGAAAAGAATTCAAGTTTAGAAGAATCGCCTAAAAAAGAAACTCCGCCCGACGCATGAGAGCGTGGGCGGAGGTGAGGGTGAGAACCGCGGAGATCAGGCTTCGCCGACCTGGTAGTCGGTCGGCAGCTCGACCGAGTTGGGAACTTCCTCGGTCTCGTCGTCGTCCTCCCAGGTGTCCTCGGCCGGCAGCTGACTGGCCTCGACCGGCAGCGAGCTGTCGTCGGCCGACTGGTCGTCGCTCGGATCCGGCTCGGTCTTCTTGACCGGCAGCGGATTGTCCGAGCGCCAGGCCTTGATGGCCTCCTCGATGGCCTGCCGGAGCTGCTGGTTGCTGAGCGGCGTCGGTCGCGACGCGTGGCTCAACGAACCGTTCAGACACATCCCCGCTTCGATGAAGAAGTGCCAGTGCTTGGCCGGACCGGGCAGGTCCAGAGCGCGGCCGTCGGCGATGATCTTGTCGACCGCCGCCAGCAGGCCTTCGCGGGCCACCCGGAGTTCGCTCCAGCCGGCGTGCTGAGCTTCGGCCAGCACGATCTGCTTGGCGATGTACGGCATCAGGCCCTTGTAGCCATCGGCCGTGAACAGGGCGGTGTTTCCCGCCTTGCGGTGCGTGACCGCGTCGTCGGTCCTCCGGCGAACGGCCACCACCTGCGCCCCGCGCTTGGCTCGCAACCAGGCGTTCATCTTGGACAGGTCGGTCTCGACCATGCCCAAACGCACACCCTCCACGCTGGTCAGCAGACCTCCGTACTTCTCGAAATCCGCCGGGCAGAGTTCCCAAAACTCCACACCGGAGGCCAGGTAGCAGTCCAGGATGCTGCGGACGAGCCGCATCACCTGCCCGGACGGCAACTTGCCGTACAGGTTGAGCAGACCGACCAACTGGTCGAGCTCGAACGGTCGCGCCACGCGATCCGAGGAGTCGTACCGGTCGAGTTCCTTGAGCACGTAGCTCAGGCGGTACCACTCGAGCAGGTCGTCACCGCTGGCGTGCTTGTTCACCCCGAAGTAGTCGGCCGTCTGGCTGGCCGACATCGACGGCGGGAACTGCCCGCCTTCGATGCCGACGAAGATGACGTTGGACCTGGAGTCGTACAGCTCCAGCTCCGACTGCTCGTGCACGTACGTGACTTCGAGGCTGTTGGCGTTCCAGAGTCGCGACGCATAGCGCGCCACGACGTAGACCTTCACCAGCTCTTTGAGACTGGGATAGGCCGGCACGACGATCCTGGAGACCATCGGCTTGCGCTCATCACGAGAGCCAAAGGACAGATTGGGGTTGTCGACATTGAGCGTCGGCGTCGGCGGACGGACCATCGGGTCGCCACGCATCGCCGACAAGTGAGCGAGGGTCACGAGGCGCACGAACTCGAGGACCTTTTGGTCGTCGAAGCCGACGGACCGACCCCAGCCGTGGAGGGTCTTGATGACCTCTCCCAGCTCCAGTCGGGTCTGACCCGATTCTTCGCCGTCCGCGTCCTTGCGCAGATCGGCGCGCTTGACCTCGGCCAGCAGCGCGGAGTACTCCCGCTGCAAGTTCAGGCCGTACGCCTTGGCCACCAGGGTGGTGGCGCACTCGTCCGGCAGGCGGCCGACGTCCTTCTTGTGCTCGTCGAACCTGCCGCCGCCCATGCCAACCAGGGCCACATCGCGGCGACCACCAAAGGCAGTGATGGCCCGGGCCTCGTCCATCGACTGGACCTTGAGGTCAGAGCACTGGAAGCCGATGAGGGCAGCCGCAGCACACTCGTCCCAATGCGGACGGCAGTGGGTCACAGCCAGACGAAACATGAGCTCGGACATGAGCACCTCGGTTGCTTGTGTGTGGTTATTAGCTATCGGTTAAAAAAGAACAAAACGCTACTTATATTAGCAAAAAAATGAGCTTTCGTCAAGCTCATTTTGCATCTATTTAGCTAATATTAGCCTAAGTTTTTAAGTGTTTACGCATAGCCACCCAGGTCGTAGCAGTGCTTAATACCGCTAAAACTAGGAACTGTAAGCCGAAAATAAGTATCGCATTTTGCCAGTAATAAGCAGACAGCCCAACGTCTACGCCGCTAAAAAATCGCTGCACGCTCGGTTCTAACGCCTTAAGCGTTAAGACCAACAAACCGGCCACAATGGCCGTGGCGATGGCGCTATAAAGCACTGCTTCAAACAAGAACGGTCCGCGCACCAACCAGTCCTTGGCACCCACCAGCTTCATCACCGCAATCTCATCACGGTGCACGTAAATGGCTACTCGAATGGTATTAAATACGATCAGCATCGAAATCAGACCAAAGAAAGCCGCTAAGACTATCCCGCCCCAGCGCACCCTAGCGGCAAAGCTAGATAGCTTCTCAATTACCACCGCGTGGTCAGCAAAATTTGTTTCTTTTATGTAAGGTGAAAATTCTGGACTCTGAACCGCTTCTAAAATAAAGGGAAAGTCTTCTGGCTGCTGCGCTGAAATCAATAACGAATCGCCAATCGGGTTTCCACCCACTTCTTCTAACGCCGCCAAAATCTCTGGGTCATTGGCGTGCAGTTGCTTAAAATTCTCCAAAGATGCTTCGGCTTGAATCACCACCACGTCCTTCACCTGCGGCAGACCCAACAAATAACCGCGCACCGCACCCTGTACGTCATCGCTAGTGCCATCATTAAAATAAATCTCTACCTGCACAGTGTCTTCAACTGAAGTAATGGTTTTCTGTGCTAAAACGTTGAGCGTAATAATTGTATTTACCGTTAACAAGGTCAAAATCATGACCGAAGTAGTAACAAAAGAAAGCCAAAAATTACGCAAGGCGCTCTGCAGGGCAAATTTTACTAATCGTCCAATACCTTGCATATCGATGTCACACGCTACTTTAATTTTTAAATTCCCCCTCTTCGCCAAGGCTACTAGGGGTGGCCTCGAAGCTTTAGCGAAGAGCCATAATACTTTAATTTAACCCAAATGATAACGACCGTGTTCGGCATCGGACACAATCTTGCCATCGCTTAAGGTAATCACTCGCTTACGCAAATTATTAACCATGTCGCGATCGTGAGTCACTAAGACAATCGTCGTACCGACTTCGTGAATACGTTTAAACAACTCTAAAATTTCGCGAGCAGTAATGGTATCTAAGTTACCAGTCGGCTCATCGGCCAAAATAATCTTTGGTCGATGCACCAAAGCGCGAGCAATCGACACCCGCTGTTGCTCGCCGCCAGATAACTGACGCGGGTAGCGCTCCATTTTTCCTCCCAGTCCCACAATCTTCATCACCTGCGGCACCACTTCTTTAATTCTAGCCGAGCTCGCCCCTGCAACCTCTAAAGCAAAAGCCACGTTTTCGTAGGCTGTTTTCTTTGGCAGCAATTTATAGTCCTGAAAAACTACTCCAATCTGCCGGCGCAACACCGGCACTTCGTGCCGTTTAATTTTTGAAATATCCCAATCCCCCACCTTAATTTGACCGTGCGACGCTCGTTCTTCGGCAAACAATAATTTGGCCAACGTCGTCTTGCCCGAACCACTAGTACCAACAATCGACACGAACTCGCCCGGTTCAATATGAAAACTCACGCTATCTAAAGCGCGGGTATCAGGCCGATAAACCTTGCTAACGTTCTTAAAAGTAATCACACAAACAGTATAACATTTGGCGTTAACATAGCACAGATACGAGGCGTTAGGCATTAGGCGTTTGACAGTTAGGAGTCATTCAGCCTCATTCGCTCTAACAGCCTAATGCCTAAGGCCTCGGTTAAGCCAGGTTAGACAATTAGCAATATATGCGGTAACGTAATCAGTCGTTCCCAGGAGGTTCAGTGGACAACGACAAAATCACCATCGCTACCCGCTACGGCGAGTTCGCGATCGCACGACAGCAAATCGAGCCCGTTCTCGGCACCCGCGTCTGTCGGGTAGCCAGGATCGTGCCTGGCTTCTACGACAAGCCCTTCCTTGTCTACCATCAAGAACAAGGACTGTACCATCGCTTTCGCAATCCGTACGATGCACTGCGCCAAACGGTCTTTGCCCGCGGTTGGGAAGGTACCGAGATCGGTCAAAACGACATTCCTGACGGCGAGAGACGGCGCATGCTGGCAGTCCTGGCGCGCCACGGCTACCTGAAGTTGCTGCTGACGGCCGACTACGTCACCGACAACGCCTTTACCGAAGCCTGCGCCTCGTTGGCCAACGACCTTGGCCAGCCCCGCAATCGGGTCAAACAGGACGTCCTGCAGCTGACCTTACTGGCCGCCACGACCGAAGACAGTCAGGCCGCAACAGCTCTCGACGAAGCCATGGTGCTCGACCAGGAACGCCTGCGACAAGTCGACGACATCGGCGAACACCTCGACTGGCGCGCCGCAGCCATCGCCTGCACCATCATCGAACAGCAGGAACTGATGGCCGACCTCCACCTGAATCTCGAAGACCTACTGGTCAAACACGGCCAGGCGCATGACCAGTACAACCGTCGCTTACAGAGGATTCTGGCCGACGCACTGACCACTCGCCTGGATCAAGCAAGGGATCGCCCCTTCCGCAATCTGGCCGGCAACGATCAGAAGGATCTCCAAACTTACTGCTCGATGCTCGCAAATGGTCGCGTAGCACAGGCTGGCCTACCGCTGAAACGCGCCGTGGTGGCGCACCGCTGCTTTAGCTACGCGCGCGAACTCCAGGTCGTGCTCTACCGACTGGCTTTGGCCTCAGGTCATCGTGGACCACGCCAGCGCGAAATCCATGACCGCACCTGTCTGCAATTAACCAAACTGCGCGACACCGTCGACGTGCGCGATGGCGCCACCCTGCGCAACAACCCGCTCGGTCGCGCCAAACACCTGATGAGCGACGCTCTGGTTGTCTGGCACAGCCCCAACCGGGACTGGACGGAAATCAAGGAGTTGCTGAAGCAGGCCATTGCCGCCTTCGGGGGCTAGACGCCCACCAACTTGACCGGGTTATATCCCGGTCTTTTTTATGGACGATTTTTTACGCCTGTGCTATAAATTTCGTCGTTCGCAGGAGTAGTTCAGTGGTAGAACATTTGCTTCCCAAGCAAAGGGTCGGGGGTTCGAGTCCCCTCTCCTGCTCCGGTTATCAAACCGATTTAAACAACCAATTACGGCGTCGTCGTTGCGGTACTCGCTCTCCGTACCAT
>CAZXUX010000053.1:857-5546 GCA_964644265.1 uncultured Gammaproteobacteria bacterium | reverse complement strand
CAAATTTTTGACCGTCGATACGATCTGTGTTAAATTGTCCGGTCCATCTGGACGAGCTACTTCACAACACAATCAAAGGAGTCCCTGTTGACCCACAACAAAAAACGCGTCCAACTGGGCGGCGTTATCGCCATCCTCATCGCAAAATCAGCCAAGCTCCTGAAACTGCTCAAGCTGACCAAGCCCCTGATCACCTTCGCGACCATGACCCTGTCGATGTTCGCCTACTCGTTCATGCTTGGTCCGTGGTTCGCCATCGGTCTGGTACTCATGCTCTTCATTCATGAGATGGGCCACGTCATCGCCCTACGCATTAAAGGCTACGAGGCTTCGTCGCCGGTGTTCATTCCGTTCCTGGGCGCGGCCATCTTCGCCCCTGCCTTTCGCGATCGGGAAAACGAAGCCTTCGTTGGCTACGGAGGTCCTCTGCTCGGTAGCTTGGCAGCTGTCGCTCTGTTCGGAATCTGGTTCCTACTCCCCCCCGACACCGTGTCAGCGCACCTAGTGCTAATGACTAGCTACGCTGCTGGCTACATCAACGCGTTCAACCTGATTCCCATCAGCCCGCTCGACGGCGGACGAATCACCCAGGCAGTCGGCAACGGATTCAAGTACATCGGGCTCCTGTCCTTGGTCGGCTACACCACGCTGCTCATGGAACCCGGTTTGATGCTGATCTGGATCCTGGTTCTGAGCGACTTGGATATCCTAGCCTTAAAAACGCGGGCCATTACTTGCACCGTCTGCCAAGCAAGCATGATCATCCTCATGGTTCTCGGTTACGGCCACCAGGGGTGGTGCGTCAACACCCTCGACATCATCGCGGCCAGCATGTTCACGTCTGTGATGATCTACAAGGTTCGCAGAGAACCAGAAATCACCGAACCTGAAGCCCTGCCAGAACTACCCTTCTCTCGTCGCGCGCTGTGGCTGGGACTGTGGCTTGGCCTGACTGTCAGCCTGGTACTGCTGATGACCTATCAGACGACACTCCTGCCCGAGCCTCCTACCAAGTAATATCCGAAACAAAATCGGATATTTTTTTATTATCTAAGAGCAGTGCTAAAATAAAACCATATGCTCCCCCTCCCCCACACAGAATTTTCTTATCAATTCACCGGCTCTTCTGGTCCGGGCGGGCAGAACGTCAATAAAACATCAACCAAGGTCAGACTATTTTGGTGGCCAGATGAATCTTTGTCGCTTAACGACAAACAAAAAGAAGTCGTCAAACAACGACTAGCGAATTACTTGGTCGATAGCGGCGCTATAATCATAGAATCGAGCGTTGAACGTTCACAGTTACAAAATCGACAACGCGCCGAAGAGCGACTGCAAAAACTCGTTGCCGCCGCCCTGGTTCCGGCGCGTAAGCGCATCGCCACCAAACCCACTCGTGCCTCTAAGGAGCGTCGCTTGGCCGAAAAAAAGCATCGTGGCACACAAAAAAGAATCCGTCGCAACATTGACGACTAACCTCCTACATTATGTGCGGGATCATTGGTTTTATAGGCAACGACCAGGCCGTAAATTATTTACTTGATGGGTTAACCATTTTAGAAAATCGCGGCTACGATTCGGCTGGCCTAGCTACGCTAGGTGCCGACAACTCCTTGGTGCTAACTAAATTTGCTTCTCGCGACACAGCCGACGCCATTCTTAGACTACGAGACGCCGCCCACAACCATACCGGCCACCACGTAGGCATTGGCCACACACGCTGGGCCACGCACGGCGCAAAAACCGACACCAATGCCCACCCACACGTTGACTATAAACAACGGTTAGCCGTAGTTCATAACGGCGTTATTACCAACTACGCCAGCCTCAAAGCAGAACTCAAAGAGCACGGTATAAATTTTCTGTCTGAAACCGACACCGAGGTCATCGCACAACTAATCGGTCGCTACTTAGATCAGGGACTAGACATAATAGCCGCGGTTAAAGCCACACTCAACCGCCTTGAAGGAACCTGGGGATTGGCTGTTTTATCTCCCCTCCTACCCGAAGCGATTATCGTCGCCAAAAACGGCAGCCCAATATGTGTTGGCCTCGCCGACGGCAAAGCTTTCGTAGCTTCAGAACCAGCCGCCTTTGGTTTGTCGACACGTGATTTTATCGCTTTAGAAAATGGCGAGCTAGCCGTGGTCCGCGCCAATCAGCAGGGGTTAGATTTAACCCGTCTAGAAAAAGCACCAGCCGACCAAATTGCCGCCTCCCCCGCGCCCTACCCCCACTGGACGATTAAAGAAATCATGGAACAACCAGAAGCCGTACGTCGTACCCTGAACTATGGCGCCCGCATTAACGACGACAGCTCGGTAAAACTTGGCGGCTTAGAGCGTAGCAGTCCGGAACTGCTCTCGATTAAACACCTCGTCATAGCTGCCTGCGGTACCTCGTATCATGCTGCTTTATACGGAGCCCTGGCCATGCGCGCTCTCCGCGCTTTCGATACCGTACAAGTAATTGACGCCTCAGAAATCACTCGTCATCACTTTCCACCCAATAACTCTGGCCTACTGGTAATATCTCAATCCGGCGAGACCAAAGACGTGCATCGCGCCGTGGTTATGGCTCAAGAGCTTGGCTTGCCAACTTTTTCGGTGGTCAACGCCGTGGGTTCACTAATTGCCCGCGCCACCAAATGCGGTGTCTATCTAAATGCTGGTCGCGAACACGCCGTAGCTTCTACCAAAGCCTTCGTGACCCAAGTTGCTGCTCTAGAACTCATCGCCGTGTGGTTTGCCGACCATCGCCACCACGAAACTCAGCGTCGACAAGACATCATTCGCCAACTGCACCGACTGCCAATGAATCTTGAAGTCACCCTGCGCTTGCACGAAGCTTGTAAAAAACTGGCCGCCACATTAGTTGGCCAGGAGCACTTGTTTGTCTTAGGCAAAGGCGTTGGCGAACCGATTGCCTGCGAAGGAGCGCTAAAAATAAAAGAAATTACCTATCTGCACGCCGAGGGTTACCCGGGCGGCGCGCTCAAACACGGTCCCTTTGCTTTGATTAGCTCGGGTACGCCCGTAATCCTCACTATCTTCGATGACGCGCAAGCAAATTTAATGCAAACCGCAACCGAAGAAGTCAAAGCTCGTGGAGCTAAAACAATTGTTATTACCGACAACGAAAGCCTGGCAAAAAATATCGCCGACGAAACCTTAATCATTCCCAAAGCCGGTGTTCTCTCTGGCTTACTAGCCGCCATTCCACTGCAACTAATCGCCTACGAACTAGCCGTCTTGAAAGGTATCAATCCAGACAAGCCGCGCAATTTAGCCAAAGCCGTTACCGTCGATTGAGCCAATAACGTTCCTGACGTACCAATAACTCAGCCGCGCGCTGCGGCTCGGCCATTAAAGCCTTCACCACGCGCTCAGTACGCATGGACTGTGATCCTTTAACTAAAATTACATCGCCCGTTTTTACTATTGGATCAAGATAATCACCCGCCTCTACCGAGTTGGCAAAATATTTTATTTTATCTTCAGCCATGCCGGCCGCCACTGCAGCCTCACCAGCCAGCCTCATGTTAGCGCCTATGGCTACAAACAAATCGGCCACCTGAGCAACCTTACGACCAATTGCCCGATGCTCTTGTTCGGTTCGCGGACCCAACTCCGCCATATCGCCCAAGACGGCAATGCGCCTATCCCGCTCCTCGCCCGGCTCAAACTGATCGAGCGCCTCCAAGGCTGCCGTCACAGAAGCCGGAGCTGCGTTGTACGAGTCATCTATAATCAACGAACCCTTAATGCCTGGCAGAGGCCGCAACCTACCGTTCACCGGCTGCAATTCTTTTGATAACGCCGTGCCCGAAACCGCTAAGCTAATGCCAAAACGCTCAGCCACCACCATTGCCGCCGTGCAAGAAGCCACCAAAGTCGACGATACGCAGTTAGTCAAAGTTAACTCAGCCACGTCTCCCTTATAGCTAATTTTAGCTTTGGTAATAGCAAAGGCCTCACCAATATCAAAACTCTCCTCTTGAGCGGTAAATAATTTCAATTCGCTGGCCACCGCTTCCCCGCCTCTAAAACCATAAAGCACCACTGGAGCCTGATAACGATTTTGCATACTTGCCACCGCTTGATCGTCGGCATTCAACACCACCAATCCGTCGCTTGATACAGCCAGCCCCAAACTAGCCTTCTCTGACACCAACGCCTCCCACGATGGGTAGTTGGCCAAATGCACCGCCGACACAGCAGTTATAACCGCCACATCTGGCTTAGCGATATTAGTTAAAAAACCAATGTCGCCCGGACGATCAGCGCCATATTCAAGCACCAGATACTCTGGCATGTCGTTGGTTTTATAAGCCCTCACCACCAGCTTCATCCAACCCCACAAATTTTTTCCTGGACTTTGCTCACCTAAAATAGCCAGCGGTAAACCAAACTCATTATTGTAATTTTTGTACGGCGTGCGGACTCGATATTTGGCCGCTAGCGCTATGGCAATAGCTGTACGCGTAGAAGTTTTGCCCACCGATCCGGTAACGGCAATAATCTTGGGTTTGTGTTGTCTGATTTTCTGCTTGGCTATCGTAGCCAAAATTTTTATCATCAATCGCTTCATATTGCTGCAAAAAACTAATCATTCCTGGTTGGGGGTACATCGTAATACTCCAACAGATATTCGGCTATATCGCCAAAAATTGTCTAATAAGTTCTTTAT
>CAZXUX010000053.1:0-847 GCA_964644265.1 uncultured Gammaproteobacteria bacterium | reverse complement strand
GAAAATTGGCGCCGCCGTGCTTTCGGCGAACATGACCTCGCTCGGGTTTTCAATTTTTACAATCATGGCAAATTTAGGCTCATCCACTGGACCAAAACCAGCAAACGAACCGTTAAAATTAGTTTCAGAATACACCCCATGAACCGCCACCTGAGCCGTACCTGTTTTACCAGCTATGTAGTAACCCGGCACCCCAGCCTTTTTTCCGTGTCCATATTCAACCACCGAGACCAACATGGCCGACAACCTCGTGGCCGTGTCTTCGCTCATCACTCGACGCACCGTCTGTGGTTTAAGCTTTTCAACTGTGCCGTCTGGATAGCGGTACTCATCGATGATTTGCGGCTGCATCAATAACCCGCCATTAGCGATGGCCGCATAAGCACTAACCATTTGCAATGGTGTAACCGTAATTCCCTGCCCGAAAGAGGCCGTTGCTGGATAAACTTCGGCCTGCTCATCTAACGAAGCCACGGTACCGCTCGATTCAATATTTAAAGTTATTCCCGAAAACTGACCAAAGCCGAACTTTTTAACATAATCAGCAAAAACGTCCCGACCAGTTTGTCGCATGACCCAAACCATACCGGTGTTAATAGACTCCTCCAGAACCTCGATCATCGAAACGTTGCCAAACACGTGTTCACTGGCGTTCTTAATAGTAAAATCATCGATCGTTACCGATCCAGAATCAGTAAAACGACTTTCTGGATCAACGGCGCCGGTATCGAGACCAGCTGCCATGGTAATGGGTTTAAAGATAGATCCTGGTTCGTAGGCGGTAAAAATTGCAGGATTGTTGTATACCGACACTGAATCAACTTCGTTATATGTACCGGGTAAAAAA
>CAZXUX010000052.1:0-6293 GCA_964644265.1 uncultured Gammaproteobacteria bacterium | reverse complement strand
TTTAGCACTGTCATGGTTTTGGCTTTTGCCATAAGGACCATCGTAAATAACTTGTTGTCGAGCGGTAGTTTCTAGGCGCGAGGCGAAGGGCGGAAGACCGTAGCGCCGCCTAGTTGCAAGTTCTGTTTGTAAGAAGTTAGTTGGATTATTCATTGACCTAAAGACTTCCGGCAACCAGGTTTGGACCATTGTTACGGCGCCTTGCGCGGCACCGAAATTACGTAAGCGCAGAAATTTCCTTGCTGCTTTCTCCTGCGAACGGAAGTCGTCAGCGAACAGCGAGAGATCAGCTGCCAGGTCTGCAGCTAGAGCAAATTCCTTGGCCGCAAATGGTTGAAGGACGCTTGTAAAGAAGTAGTCGGTAGCCACGATGATTCGCGCCTGAGTGTCTTTGGGTTTGCCTTTTTCTACTTCGCCGATGGCAATACCCGGAAAAAGCTTGCGTAAACTGAGTGCAATGTTAGCTTTGCCAAGGCCTTTTAGCTTGAGCTTTTTACCACCGCAAGCTGGGCACTGTTTGGGGTACCACATTTCTGTACCACAGGCCGGACACACTAAGTCGCTTTGCCTTAGAACAGGTGGGTGGCCGCAATTGCCACAAAGGGGCAGATGGCCGCAATCTGAACATTGTAAACGCTTAGCAACGCCCTTTCTGTTGAAACAGAGTAACACCTTTTTTTGGCTTTGTAAAGCCTTTTTTATTTGTTCTAACAAGCTTTCTGAGAGGTGAGGATGGGCATTTTTTTCTTCTTTGGCCGCCATGTTCACAATTTGCACTTCGGCCATGCGCCGCTCCGGTAGCACTAAATCCAGGCGCGCCTCTTCGAGTCGCGGCAGGTCATCAAGCCAAACAATGGGCGCTTGATGATCGGCCGCCAGTAAACGAAGCGCTTCGCGAGCGTCGAAGCGCGGATTACGTCGCGTACTCAGGTGCTCTTCGTTCCCCGACTGCAAAACAACTGCCACTCCCAGTTCTTTGGCTGGCAGCAGAGCCGCTTGTCTGGTTGCAATCAAGGTCCGCAGCTTACCGTTAGCCCAAGCCTCAACAATCGCACCACGAACTCTCTCCGGCGTCTTTCCGTGCATAGACGCGACCGAGCCAGGGAAGTCGACGTAACGCGCCACTAGCTCGACGGAGCGTTCTTGTGGCACAAGCACGAGCATCTGCTTATTTGTTTTTGCTCGCAGTGCCTTAGCCATCACCAGCCCCGCCTCAAAACTATCGGCGATAGCTAACTCCTGTTTACCTTCGAGCTCCAGCAAATAACGACGCACATCACTCACTAGCTCACGGCTGACCGATGGCTTCTCAGTCGCTACTAGGTGAGGCACCACGCCCGGTTTAGGCGATCGGCCGAAGGTGGCGAAGAGTAGGGAACTCGGTGACTGTTCGAGCAACTCAGCGATTCGCTCGAAACGAACGAAATCTTTAAGCGAAAAAAAATCTTTTACCAACACTCGGCTAATCTCTCGCGGATTCTTAATCCTCGAACTCTCATTCAATGCCCTGACCACGCCTCGTACTTCCTGACCTTTAAACGGAAGACTAACCAAATCACCAACAGCTACCGCCAGTTTTGGCGGCACCAAATAATCGAAAAACGACAGCCCTCGCGGCAATCTCTTAATTACATGAACTTGGGCAAACATGAGGACAGCTTACTCGGTACACTGACACAGATCCACCCTGCAGTGTGTATTGACGTACTCACTATCATATGGTAATTATCTCAGTCCACTGGACTACCCACGGCTGGTACCCATAACGGGAATGCCTTCTTGCCACAAAGGAGAAAACCGATGCACATCACGGGAGATATGATCTGGCTCGCTCTAAGCGCAGATCCGAAGTTCCTCAGGCAGCCAGATGCTGTCCGTCTCTTCTGGAAGGAGTTCTGCAGGGTCGCCGTGCCCGCCATGGAGCCCCTGCTCGATCTGCCTGTTACAGCCGAAAGCTGTGTCCAGGCCTATCATGCGATCACTACGCTGCTGATCGAGGATGGGTGGGCTCGCAAACTTGGCGAAGCATATCCCGACACTTCACCGGAAAAGGTGGGGAAGCTCGTCGAAACGTACACCCGTCTCCACCAACGATGCGACTCGGCGGTCAAAGAAGATCTGGATTTCCTCCGCGAGGACAACAGCGAGGAGGGACTCGTTGGCTACACCATGGGACTCCTAAGCGCCGGGAGCCTAGCTCGATGGCGGAAGGGCGAGTTCACGATCCGCGAACTACTGACCAGCCAACCGGGCGCAGTGTTCGGCATCTGCCTCTGCTAGTTCACGCACCGACATATAAGTCGGTGTTTTTTGTTGAAACTAATCTCAACGCAAATGAAAGTGAGCCACTGCATAGCCGACTCCGAAAGGTGATTCGTAACTAAGCAAATGTGGCGTTACGTTAATGCCCTCAAGCACTCCGAACAACATGCAAATCTGTCGGTACGAGGCGTCATGAGCTGCGTGAACAAGCTCAGGGTCTAACTGCAAAAGCCCAGCCGTATTTTTTTGCTCAAGAATTTCCCACATCCTATTATCAAATTTTTCTCCTGCCGGATCCATGCCGGCCGGCGATTCATCAGACAAAGCGTGCGATAAATCACCACAGGCAATAACTGCAACGCGTCCGTGATGCTCCTGTGCCAAATCTTTAATAAGCGCACCCATCTCAAAATGCACCTTGGCCGGCAACTGAGTTGGCGCGATTGGCACCACGCGAACTGCCGGTAAATGACCGGCCAATAATTCCAAAGGCACAGCGGCCGCAAAATTAAGCGACTCGTCTGTAGTTAAAGAAATTTTTGATTCGGTTTTTCTAGCTGCCCGCTGCAAGCGATCAATTAAACCAAAGTCAGGATGATAAGTCTTGCCGGCTCGTAGATCGCCAAATTCCGACAAATCGGTAGCGAATGGATCGGCTACGTCAACCGAAAAAGCGTCCGGATACATCGTTTGACCCTCAGCTAACAAAATTAGCGTATCCGGTTGCGAGCTATACAACTCCTCTGCAAACTCCTCAATAGCCCGCAGCGTTTTTTCTGCTTCTTTGATACGGTCAGGATTTATAGACGACAAAAGAATGGGGGAATTTGGTACTAAACCGGCAAAAACCAGCATAAGAACTACTCCCCGTCGAGCGGCTCACCAAGTGGCTGCAAGGCAAGCACGTCCTGCGGGACAAATACTATATCGTTCCAATCATACCCGTAAGATTCAAAAATGCTAGCCGAATTAATTGAACGCAACTCACCTTCAGAAACTACGTAAACCGCCGGATTTTCAAAGCTGCGCACTAGGTAACCGTCTGGCAACAACAACGGAGCGCCCTCTGAGTACTGCTCAACCTCGACCGGCTCGGTTGCCACAGGACGCGCCTGAGGGAAACGAGCCTGCAAAATGGCGCTATCTAACAAGGCGTGACGAATACCGTCTTTAACGTAATAAACCATCCCGCTAGTTGATAATTTAAGCAGCTTGCCGATTGGCTGTGTTTTAGCAGAAGTGATCGGCTCACCATCTTTATAGCCCGCCAGGTCAGCCTTAGAAACCTTGATCAACTCATCTTCAGAAAATCCGATAGCCCTAAAGACCTCCATCGATTCGATGTGTCGCAACGAGTCATCAACTAATAGCGAAATAGAGCCAGTTTCGTCTAACAACAAAGAGTAGTTAGGAAAACTAATAGGTGTGCCAACGGGGAAGCGAGTAAGTAAACTAGGTGATACTTGAACGATTAAATTAGCATTGAAGCGCGAATTTAAGGCGCTCGCACTCGTGATTGGCCGACGATACCCGCGTTCCACCAACCACACGCCTGGTTCGCCATAGGCCTGAATTAAAGTTCCGCTTGGGTATTCACGGCCAAACCAACGATCCCAAATGGCGACAAAATTCTGATTTCCGTGCAGGTGCGGAGTGTATGCATAAAGCGCTGCAGTAGCCGCGTTAGCCGGCACCACTCGTTGGCCATCAATGGTTACGGGCACACCCGGACCGTATCGACCAGCAGCCACGCCCACTGTGGCAATATCGGTCATGTAGCCCTCCACAAACTGAATCGCCGCCGAATTAACTTGCTTACCAAAACCTTGCCAACGAGTTAACGTCTGATCGTTCATGCTGCACCAATCGCAAATGGCGTAACCCGTGGCCCAATCAAGCTGCTTTTGCGTCGGGTCTTCGTCTTCTACCAAACTCTGCTCTTTCTGCAGCAATACCAACAACACCTTAGGGTTAATACCGTGCTCAATGGCGGCGCGCCAAATAATTTCTGCCGCCGATCTTATGTGACCTTGATGATCGGGCGCCTTATAACTACCCAGGTATCCGCGTTCTAAAAATGCTTGAATCTGGTTTAAATCAAGAGCAAACGGATCCAGTAATTCTTCGTCAGAAATAACAAAGTTCGGATCAAAGGCTAGGGTATTGTGTGCAAACAGGCCGAAACCAGTCGCCACAAATAACAACAAAAATACGCGTTTCATACATGGGTAGTATAACAAATCGCCTTACCGCGCACCATGGATAACTTATAATAAATAATAATAGATCGACACAAAGATTCCATTACGCAATGGCGTTAAACCATTATGCCGATCCATTATTTGTTATCAATTATCTATTATAAGTAGACATCTTGAATAATGTAAGCGAAATCTGTAATATGCCCCCATATGTCAAATAAACTTTCCATTGGCGAGAAAGCACCAGAAGTGTGCCAAGCCATCATTGAGGTTCCTCGCGGTAGTCAAAATAAGTACGAATTCGATAAAGAACAGGGGATTGTAAAGTTGGACCGCGTCCTCTTTGCCCCGATGTTTTACCCTTGCGACTACGGTTTCTTCCCAGAGACTCTCGGCGGTGACGGTGACCCTCTCGACGTGCTCGTCATGGTTACCAACCCCTTGTTCCCAGGCGTAGCCGTAGATGTTCGCCCGATTGGTGTCCTCATCATGAGCGACGACAAAGGCCAAGACGAAAAAATTCTGGCCGTAGCCAAGGACGACCCACGCTTCAAGCACATAAACGACCTAAACGACGTCCCAGAACACATCCGCAACGAAATCTCTTTCTTCTTTGAAAGCTACAAAATCCTAGAGAAGAAAATGACCAAAATCGAAGGCTGGAAAGATGCCGCCGAAGCCAAGCGTTTAATCAGCGAGGCGATGGAGAATGCGAAGAAGTAATAAAAAAACACGAGCCCCTGGGCTCGTGTTTTTTTATTCACGTTTATTTTTCTGATGCGTCGAGGCTTCAGTTTCAGGATCATCAGAACCGTCAGGATTATTTTGAACGTACTCCTTGCCCTCCGGCGTTTGCACCACATGGAAACCCTCAGGGCAATCTTTTACCAAAATGGAGCCCTCTGGAGTTCTTTCTTTGTGCCAACCTTCGGGAACCACCTCAATATACTGAACTTTATTTCCGGGAATTTCCTGAGGTTCATATCCCGGATGCTCATGAGGGACTAGATCTTCAATGACTTGTCCATTGGCGTCCCTAAGAAGCTGAATCTTCCGCCACTCCGGCTTAATCACCTCCGGCGTAAACACCGATTGCTCAGTCGACTCTACCTTGGGTTTCGAAGCTTCAGCTTTTATCTCACCGCCACCCATCAATGCCGCGCCCATCATCGCTCGCTTGGCCCATCGCCCCATTTCTCCAAAAGCCATAGTTTTTATTTAATTGTAATAATATTACCATAAACCTTTAGATTATTTTCGTAAATCAATCGTTTTATTGACAAAAGATGAGTGGTTTTTAATTACAAAACTTTACTTGACCATCATCTCCACCTGATCTTGCTTCACATCAATGTTGACCTTTGAGTCCTCCGGAAGTTCCCCCTTCACAATCTTCATCGCCAGGGGATTGAGGATGAGATTTTGGATAACACGTTTTAACGGGCGGGCGCCGTAGCGTTCGTCGAAGCCCTTGTTAGCCAAGAATTTCTTGGCTCGTTCGGTGAGCTTGATGGTCAGACCACGCTGCTCACTCAAGCGCTTGGCCACGAGTGAAAGCTGGATGTCGACAATGCCCTCGATCTGTTCGGACGATAGGGGATTGAAAACAATTACGTCATCAACGCGATTCAAGAACTCGGGGCGGAAGTGATCGCGCAATAACTCGAGTAGTTTATCTTTCGCCATTGTGCCCTGACCTCGCTCGCCACTATCAAAACCAATGCCCTGAATCTTGCCTTGCGACACAATCAGATCAGATCCAATGTTGCTAGTCAGGATGATCACCGTGTTCTTAAAATTCACGGTTCTACCCTTGGCATCAGTCAATCG
>CAZXUX010000051.1:0-6694 GCA_964644265.1 uncultured Gammaproteobacteria bacterium | reverse complement strand
TTTTCACATCAGCAGCAAAAAAACTGACGAGGTGTTTGTCATGAAGCCGATGAACTGCCCGCATCACACGCAGAGTTACGCTTCACGCAGCCGTAGCTACCGCGATCTGCCACTCCGTTTCAGTGAAGTGACTACAGTTTATCGCGACGAAAACACCGGACAGCTCCAGGGTCTGTCTCGCGTCCGTTCTATTACCCAAGACGATGCACACGTTTTTTGCCGCATGGACCAGGTAAAGACCGAAGCTTTAGCGATTTACGACATCATTACCAAGTTCTACAAAGCTTTCGACATGCCTTTGCGCATTCGCTTGTCAGTTAACGACCCGGCCAATCCTGAGGGGTATCTTGGCGGCGCTGAAGTTTGGGATAAGGCCGTGGGTACGCTCAAAGAGCTCCTCACCGAGCTAGGTAAAGATTTTGAGCTCGGAGTAGGGGAGGCGGCTTTTTATGGCCCTAAGATCGACTTCATTGCTACCGATGCTATTGGTCGCGAGTGGCAGCTGGCCACCATTCAGCTCGACTTCAATTTACCTAATCGTTTTGAGTTGGAGTATGTGGATGCCGATAACGTTCGCCAGCGCCCGGTAATGATCCACCGCGCTATCTTGGGTTCTATTGAACGCTTCATTGGTGTCATGATCGAACATTACGCCGGTGCATTCCCCATGTGGTTGGCTCCAGAACAGGTGCGTTTGGCTTCTGTTAGTGAAGATTATGCCGACTTCGCCCGCCAGTTAGCCGGTACTCTTGAAGCTGTGGGTATTCGCGTAGGTCTTGATGTTTCCGGCGAAAAAGTAGGCAAGAAAATTCGTACTGCAGCCATGGAAAAAGTACCGTGGACCATTGTTATTGGCGAAAAAGAAACAAAGGGCGAAGCCCTCCAGGTAAAAGTATTCGGTTCGGAACAGCCGCTAGTCATTCCTCAGGAAGATCTTCAAGATCGCGCGCAAGAGTCGGCTAAACTGCCAATTTAGCCCACTGGCTAGTTGGCTTCTTGTTGGGTGCTTTTGACCACCAAGTCTTCCAAACGAGTTAGGTCGTCTTGAATATCGTCTTTGATCATCTTGGCTTCCTTTTCTACAAGCGCCATTTCCGCCATGAATTTCTGATTCATTTGCCGAAGTTCTTGGACGAATTTTTTATTTGCGCTTTTTACTTCCGGATCCTTGTCTTCCAAGATAGATGTTTGAGATAGCAGGCTCTTGGCGTGATGTGACCGCAGCGCCTGCTTCACTGCCTCCACCGACTCTTTGCTAGCATCTTCGCTGGTCAAGCGTGCATTCAATTTAGCCTTAACATCACTCGGCAAAGGAGTGTTGTTTACTATGGCGATAATTTTTTCTGCAGTGGGCGACATATGGCTATGATCTTCCGTTATAAATAGCATCGACATCGGCCAGCGCCTCGGCGTACCGCCGTTGCTCATCGGTTTCTTGCGGGATCTCGCCGCTATAGAGATCGGCGAGTTGGCCATTGTGACGCTCCAGCACCTCATCAGCGCGGTTTTCAAGGTTTCTTAATTCTCTCCTTGCCACCCCGAGCCGCTCAGCAGCAAAACGCAGGGCCTCGCTCAACACGCCGCGGGCACTGTCCGCTGCGGATTTAAAGCGTGCTCTTATCGAATCAAGAGAGCTTAATCGTGATAACTTTAGGCTCGGTACAAGTCGTTCTAAGACTCCAGTCGCAGTTTTGCTAATTGCCTTTTTAGCTTCGGCGGCCGCCAGCCTGGCCTCGACCCCTTCATGGTATTTATTGATTTCTTCAAGTTCAGCATCACTGAATTCTATGGGCTTAATGTCGCCATCCTTTAGGGTTTCGCCAGCTTCTGGGATATCCTCCTGCCAAGCATCTTCTTTACTAACTCCTCGCAACACCCGCCTTTCGGCTCCGTTGGGTCTTTCTTCTATTACCGAAATTACCCGCCGATTTTCAAGCGGCTGTACGCCTGAGGCCGCCTGTTCTTTGGCAGCTCGCTCAGCCTTTGTTTGTTCGTCAATTTCTAGGGGCTCCGATCTAGGAATAGATACGCGTTCACGAGGCATAGGCAATATTTTACTTATTGTAGCATTTTTCAGATGCGAGCCGTAAAATGGCCACCAAACACGCGTAATCATTGACAAAAGACGAATTTTAAGCTATTATGCACTGTTCCTTAACAGTAAACTAACCCACACCCACCCGTTGGAGTAAAACATGGCAAAGCATGTCGGTCCCAGCGGAAGCGGGGCCGACATGGCAGATGCCATGTCGAAACTCGAAGCAGCCCCCGCTTCCCACGTCGTTCACGGCGTCATCCACTGGCATCTGCGAACCTGGCCAGAGATCGCCAGACTGGTCGAGGACTGGGCGCTCGACGAGCGGCATCCGCTCTCGGTCAGCATCTTGCGCCAGACTGCCGCCGTACTCGGCCGGTATCTGTACGCGCAGGGCTCGGTCGATGACCGCCAGGTCAGCGACTACGCCCGGCACTTCATGGCGCTGCCCGTCAAGCAGCGCCGCGAGTCGATTCGCGCTATCGGCCTCTTGGCCGGGGCGCGTCAAGAAATCCTCGGTCTGTGCGAGCAGGTCGAGGAGCCATCGGCTCGCAACCTGCTGTCGTTCATCGCCCAGGCGATGATCGTCAGCAGAAAGCTGTACCCGGCCACGGACATCGAGGACGGGATCGGCCGGTACGGTTAGCCGAAGGGCTGTCAGCATGCGCTGGCGGCCCTATTATTTTTGCAAAGTTTTAAGAAACTCTAATTTGCGTTTAGCGATAGCAATATCTTTTTCTAGGCCATCGCGTTCCGCCTGTTCTTCTGGTAGTACTACCGTTAGCTCAAGTTGCTTTTGTTCTAGATCTTCTTCAATATCGGCAATAAAGTCTTCAACCGCATATTCGCCAGTGGCCAATAAAGTTTCAATTTTCTTTTTTTCAAATTCAAAGATTTTGTCTAATGCCTTGGCCGGATCACCTCCCTTGACTTCGGTATCTAATACTGCTCGGGATTCTGGCTCGGTAGCCAGGTGCGATTGCCTGGCTACCTCTTCTGCCAACCCAGTGCGTTGTTCGGCAGCGATTTTAAGAGCCTCTCTTGGCACGATCACTGTTGGCGCGTCAGATGTGTCTTCTTCCTCTGCATCGGGCAGTTGCTCTATGGCACTATCGGGCAACTCCTCAATGTCTTCGGTTATTTTTCGTTCATCGGCGCTCTGCGGGGTCTTACCTAATTCTATAGTCGGTCTGTAGGGTGGTTTCTCTGGCATATATTTATATCTGTTCATAGGGTAGCTTACTGGCACCTCTCTGCAACCCAGGTTTGCACAGTTTTGCCAGATAGCTATACTGCTGCCGATATGTCATTACCTAAGATTTTGGCTGTGGTTGGCGCCACGGCATCTGGAAAAACCGATTTGGGGATCATCCTAGCCCGCGCTTTCGATGGCGAGGTTATTTGTGCTGACTCCCGCACTCTTTATAGGGGTATGGATATCGGTACTGGCAAACCTACGGGAGAGCGCGCTACCACGGCCCTGGAGGGCATTTCGCTGCAGTCCATGGTGGCCGAGAAACCTCTGCTCGTCGAAGGTATCCCGCACTGGGGAATCGACCTTGTAAATCCCGATCAGATTTTTACTGTTGCCGAATTTCAAGCCTACGCCGATGAGCGTATCGCGGATATTTTGTCCCGCGGCAAATTGCCGATTCTCGTCGGGGGCACTGGTTTATACTTTCGCGCTGTCCTCGACCGACCAAACTTTACCGAAGTTCCACCAAACGATTCGTTGCGCCTTGAACTGGCCACGCGTTCGAACGAGCAGTTGCTAGAAGAGGTCGCTGAACTAGATCCCGATACCGCAGCCACCATCGACAGCGGCAATCGTCGGCGCTTAGAGCGGGCAATCGAGATTTTGCGCGCCACTGGCAAGACACTCGCTGAAACGCAAAAGTTCAACCCGCCAAAGTATCAAGCACTGCAATTCGGCCTCGAGCTAGACCGCGAAGAGCTTTATGCCCGTATCGACGCGCGGGTAGATAAAATGATCGCCGCTGGTTTAGTCGATGAAGTTCGTCGATTGAAAGATGAATATGGCAGCGATGCCCCGGCGTTAACCGGCATTGGTTATCGGCAAATTGTCGAGTTCTTGGACGGCAAGGCTAAGCTACGCGACGCTGTGACGCGAATTAAATTCGATACCCATCACTACGCCAAACGTCAGGACACTTGGTTTAAGCGTGATCGGCGAATCGTCTGGATAAAAAACTCCGCCGAGGCACTAGCCGCGGCGAAGAATTTTTTGGCTGGATGAGGCACGGGGGTACGGCGTGAATGCATACGATCCTGACCCCGCACCTTTTGACTTTGTCGGCTGAAAAAGGTGCGGGGGAAGGATCTATCAAGTGATGTATTGGATATTTCCCTTACCCAACATGATAGACCCTTCACCTGCGTTCAGGGTCTTAATGTACTCATCCGCGAAGTGTACCTTAGCCCAAGACATCACGAATTGCCTTCGCTGTCTTCTCTGGATCGGCGTTGCCTTTGGTGGCTTTCATTACCTGGCCAACAAAGAACTGAGTTAACTTTGTTTCTCCGGCCTTGTAGCGCTCAGCTTCCTTAGGATTTTCTTCGACCACGGTTTTTACAATTTCCAGGAGGGCATGAACGTCGTCCAGGCGCTTAGCACCAAGTTCTTCAGTCACTTGGCTCGGATCGCCACCGTCATCGAGCATCTTACCTAAAACCTCTAGTCCTTTAGCGCCAGTTAGGTTGCCGTCAGCCAGCATGGTAATAAACTCGGCAAAGTTCTCTGGCGTTAACTTAGCGACCCGAATATCGGTTTTACGTTCTTCTAGCAAGCCTTGCAGTTTGTTTAACAACCAGCCAGCGAA
The DNA here is from genome assembly GCA_964644265.1 of uncultured Gammaproteobacteria bacterium. GTDB lineage: Bacteria > Patescibacteriota > Patescibacteriia > UBA9934 > UBA9934 > JAGORL01. The sequence continues at coordinate 1,819 of CAZXUX010000051.1, read as the reverse complement.
AGTCTTGGTTAGCTTGGCACGTGCTTCTGGCATGGCTTCGGGTGAAATGTCGGGTTTGGCTTGCAGCCAAGCTCCTAGCTCGCTCAGTGCCGCTTCGGCGAACTCTGCTAGCGCTGGGTCATCAACAATCTGCTTGGCGTCTTCCGGTTTGAAACCGTATTCATTGATTAGTCGTGTTCGCTTGGTAGCCGGCAGCTCGGGCATTTTTAGCCGCATCTCGCGAGCAATGGAAGACAGTTCCAGGGGCGGAATATCAGGTTCTGGAAAATATCTATAATCAGCCGAGTTCTCCTTACTGCGCTGTTCTTCGGTCATTTGCTTAACGTCGTTCCAGCCACGAGTGGTGGTAATTTGTGGTGGCATTCCAGCCTCCCACAGGGCGGTTTGACGTTCGATTTCGTAGGCAATGGCTCGTTCAATATGGCGGAACGAGTTAATGTTTTTTATTTCGGTCTTGGGCGATAGCAGTGGCGATACTGGTGTGTCGTTAGCATCCACTTCGCGCAACGAGATGTTGACATCGCAACGCAAGTGGCCACGCTCCATGTCGGCATCGCTTATGCCAAGCGTGCGCGCCAATAGGCGCAATTCCTGCACATAAGCTTTCGCCTGAGCCGACGAAGTAAAGTCTGGACCGGTCACGACTTCGCACAGCGGCGTGCCGCCACGGTTGTAGTCGACATAGGTTTTGCCGTCATCACCGTGAATATTTTTAGCCGCATCTTCCTCTAGGTGCATTCGCTCAATACGAATGGTAACGGCTTCTGGTTCGCCGGGCACGTTAATGGTCATTCGACCTTCGGTCATGATTGGTAAGTCGAACTGTGAAATTTGATAAGCCTTTGGCAAGTCGGGGTAGAAATAATTTTTTCTATCAAATTTCGACAGCGGGGTAATAGATCCTTCCAAAGCTAAGCCCAGAAGAACAGCAAAATTAATCGCCTGTTCGTTGGGCACCGGCAGTGTTCCTGGGTGGCCAGTGCAGATTGGGCAGATGGTGGTATTTGGCGCTGCGCCCTCTGAATGCGAAGAGCAACCGCAGAACATCTTGGTCTTAGTTTTTAGCTGGATGTGGGTTTCTAATCCGATGACTGGTTTCAGGCGCATAAACCAAATAATTCCGTATTAGCTTACGATGTTTTTTAAGCAAAGTAAAGCCCTACTTGCTGGCCCTGAGACTGTCGTAAAGTACGTAATCTGTAACTACGATGAGGGGCGTAGAGACGGCGCTGAGGCCAATGGTGAATAAATAGGCAGCAACGTAGACAAGTTTGGTGAGTATGGTTGAGGTTGGGGCCAGAACTACCGCCAACAGCGCCAGCGCCGCCGGAATCAGGAATTGCAAGAGGACAATGACAAAGATATAAAGCAGCTTCGGCGCCACATAGCGCACAAAGGTGGCCCACCAGCGCCCATTGATTAGCGAGAAGCAAGTTTTTATTGCCGCTAAGCCACGCTTGCCGTCAACTACCAGGGCGAATTGAGCTAGGCCAAGCTCCAGGCTGGATTTAACCAACAACACAAAAGCAGCCAGGCCGCCAACAAAGAACAGTACAATTCCTAAGGCCGCAAGTCCTCCGCTGAAGTTTTCTTGTAGGCTGGATGCGGTTAATAGGGCGATTCCCGGTGCGGCCAGTAAGCTAACTCCGGCAATTATGCCAAGCGCTAATAAGCTGACCACAATGTACGGCAAGAAGAGTTTCCAGCTTTGTTTATTTATAGCTTTAAAATCTGGCGACTTGCCCTTGGCTCTAGTATCGGCCAATTGAATAAGCGAAATAAAGACCCAGACCGTAGCCACGGCCAGCACTACGCTACC
>CAZXUX010000050.1:0-6711 GCA_964644265.1 uncultured Gammaproteobacteria bacterium | reverse complement strand
AACCCACGACCACAGGCTTAAAAGGCCTTTGCTCTACCACTGAGCTACCAGCGCGTTATAGGGAAAAACGTATCCAAGTTTCGCCACCTTCTTCGTCGCTCACTCCGTCGGACTCACCGTACACATCCAGTACGCCTCGTCCTTACTCGTTCGCGCCTTGAATCTGACGAAACTTAATACGTTTTTCTGCAACCATTCGCTTGGCGATAAGCTAACAGTCGAATGAATATCGGGCAAAGGATAGCAAAAAAGTATGATTTTGTGAAGTCTCGGGCCTTGGAGCTATCGCTTGCCCCGTTTTAAGTGCTCGTCGAGTGGTTCAAATCCCCGCTTCTGTGTAGGTTCCAGCGGATCAAATCCTGCCTCACGACCGGCCGAAAAAAGCGGCTCAAACGACTCCCCCGCCGTAGCCGACGATCTGAACGGATGCATCTCTCGAGCTTCTGGATACTTGCGGTCATAAGCCGCTCGACGACCGGCGTCAAATAATGTTTCGTAGGCTTCTTTCAGCTTTAAAAACTCAGCGTTTATCCGCGCCATCTCTGCCTTATCGGCAGCGACAAATTTATCGGGATGCAATTTCTTGGCCAATCCTTTGTACGCTCGCTTTATGGCCAGCGCCGTTGCGTCCCGCGGCACGCCCAATAGCTGGTAATAATCAAGCATATTAACGACTACACACCTCTATTAATTCACCCGCTTGATCAACTACAAAATACACCAATCCGTGTTCGGTATTAGAACCAATCAATCGACTATTTTTTTGATAGCTAAAAAGCTGAGTCGAAGTTGTACCGTAACCCTGAATAGCCCCAGTCGAAGCGTCGACCACGGCCATGCCGTAACAGTTAGTTCCGCAACCCCATTCAGCTAACACGTAATAACCGGCAAAATTTACACCACGAGCAATGTCTTTAGTAATTGCCGTCCGATGATGCAACGCCGCGGGCGCAGTAGCAAAATCAGCAGCCACCGAACGCTTAAGTTCGGGCTCGGTTGCCGGATAAGCAGAAAAATCTGTATTAATGTTAGCGCAATCAATTTCCGTAGCCGTAGACGATACCACTGGTTCGGGAGTGCTAGTACCAGCCACTGCCGCATGTAATTGAAAGCCGTGCGCCTGCTGATCAAAAAACATCTTAAGGCCATCCGCGCGCAAACAAGTTGGCTCAGCTGCGCCGTGCACCCACTCGCCACCCGCTTCTTCGCAATGCTTTACATAATGCGCCTCAGTACCCTCAACCGACTTAACCAAAAAAACCCTTCCGGCCGCTAATAAGCAGGCCAAACTCAGCAAGCCATATGCGACGCCCTCTTTACGAGTCATATTTACTTTTAGGTCAAACACAACTCGTTATTTACCAGCCATCAAAGCACTAGCCTCATGCACAATTCGCTCATCAGCATTCAGCGGAAAAATGCTTCTTATGTTGTGCGCCAAGGCCTCTCTACGCGCCGGATTAACCAACAGATGATCAATTGCCTGCGCTAAAGTTTGTGGCGTCAACATAGTTACAACCTCAGCCGCTTCGCGACTCTGCAAAGCAGAAGCGTTTGCCGTTTGATAAGTATCAGGCAAAGGCACAAGCAGCGTCGCCTTACCCAAAGCTGCTAATTCAGCAATCGTTCCCATGCCAGCGCGCGCCACCACCACATCGGCAACTGCGTAAGCATCGGCTAAACCATCGCCTAAAAATTCTAAGGCTATGTAATTTGGAGCTATCTGCTGCAAAGCAGCTAACATCTTGCCTTTGCCGGTTAAATGAATAACATTTAATTTCTTGGCCAGCTCCGAACCTATGGTCGCCATAGCCTGATTTAAACTCACCGCTCCGGTCCCGCCACCAATCACAAGCAATGTCGGCTTAGTCGATTCAAAACCATACCGATCACGACCGATCTCGGCCGTGCCAACAGTAATACCTTTACGAACCATCGCGCCCACCACTATGGCGCGTTTACGACGCAGCAACTCAGCACTCTCCGCCCAAGTAACAGAAACCACCTTGGCCAAAGGCGCCATTAAACGGTTAGCCACGCCCGGCACCACATCAAGCTGGTGCACCCACACCGGAATACGCCAAACTTTGGCCGCTAGCACCACCGGCAAACTAACATAAGCACCGGCTGTAAAAACCAAAGACGGCCGCAAACGCCTTAACAACCAAATCGACCTAACTGTCGCCCATGCAAAGTGCAACGGCAACACCGGCAGCCTCCACCAACGGTGCCTATCTAACTTTGGTGCACTAAGCGAATAAAAATCAATTTTCGAACCCTCGATCAATAATCGCTCCGGACCACTCGGAGTTCCGATCCAGGAAAACTTAGTCGACGGTTCGCGACGACGCCAAGTTTCAGCTACCGCCAAAAGCGGTGTCACTGGACCGAGCGTGCCGCCACCAGTAAATAAAATATGCTGCATAAACTAATCTTCGGCGCGCTTAGCTCCTGAAACATTAACCACCACGCCAGCTGCGGTCAAGCAAACAATTAACGCCGTTCCACCGTAACTAATAAACGGTAACGGTACGCCGGTGATAGGCAGCAAACCAACCATGGCTCCAATATTGACTATCGCCTGAATACCGAACCAACTCATTATTCCAATTACCAAGTATCGACCAAATTGATCGGGTGAGTTTTCGCCAATTTTAAGGCCGCGTAACAAAAACGACAGATACAAAAATATGAACAAACTAGTCAATACAAAACCTAGCTCCTCGGCAATAATCGGAAAAATAGAATCGCCGGCCACTTCTGGCAGCGACTGAAATTTCTGCAAACTGTGACCATAACCACGACCAAAAAAACCACCCGAGCCAATGGCTAAAAGCGCCTGATTTATATGATACCCAACACCCAAAGGATCCAATTCCGGATGCAAAAAAGTTTTAAATCGAGCCTCGCGATACTCTGAAAAATTAAGCAACAAGGCCAGTACGGTGGCTCCTAACAAACCCACGCCTGCCAACTGATAAAGCGGGGCTCCGGCCACGGCATAAACCACCACCGCGCTTGCTACAATAATTGCCAAAGTGCCGGTGTCAGGCTGCAACAACAATAGCAAAGCAATGACCCCCATCACCGTACCAAAAGGCAAAAGTCCGCTAGTAAAAGATCGCAGCTCTACTTTGCTACGCTTCTCAAGCCAGGCCGCCAAATAAATCAAAAACGTGAGCTTTACTATCTCTGATGGCTGAAAAGATACCGGTCCCACGGCAATCCAGCTCCGCGACGATCCGAATTCAGCCCCCAGTCCAGGTATAAACACCAGCAACAACAGGAACACCGACAAACCCAACATCGGAATCGCTAACTTGCGCAAACTACCGTAAGGCAAACGCATCATGGTAAAAAATCCAGCCAAACCAAGCGGTAGTCCAAATATGGCCTGGTGTTCCAAAAAATAATACCCGTTACCAAATTTTTCAAAACCCAAGGGCCAAGAAGCCGAAGCCAGCAAAATAAAGCCCAGCAAAACTAGTCCGCCAAGCAACGCCAGAAAGACCACGTCATATGCTCTGGCGCGCGCGCGACTCATACCGACAACCGCGGCGCCAAATCAAGCAACGCCACAATCAATCCCAAGCCCGCCCCGATCCAAGAAATAACCCAAAAACGCATAACCACCTTAGGCTCCGGCCAACCCTTGGCCTCAAAATGATGGTGCACGGGGGCAATTAAAAACACTTTCCGGCCAAAAAACTTTTTCGATACCAACTGAATAACCGTCGTTACGGCCTCTAGCACAAATACAATGCCAATTATCGGCAACAGCAAGGCGCTGTTAGTCAACATCGCCACGATACCTAAAGTTACTCCTAAACTCATGGCCCCAGTATCACCCATAATAAAACGCGCCGGGTAAATATTGAACCATAAAAAGGCTAGCAACGTACCCACGATAACCGCACAAAAAACCGCCAAGTCTTCCCGACCCTGAATTAAAGCGATCACCGCATAAGCCGAAAAGGCAGACGCCAGAGTGCCGCCAGCCAAGCCGTCTAAACCATCTGTCTGATTTACCGAAAACGACGTCGCCACAATTACAAGAATGAAAAACGGTATATACCACCAGCCCATGGCGATATCTGGTAAACCAAGTAACGAATTAAGCAGTGGGATGTGCAACGTATCCCAACCCAACTTGAAATAAAACCACCAAGCTCCCAAGCCAGCCAGTATGGCGTACATCACCAAGCGGTGGCGAATGTGAATCCCGCCACCATGCGGACCGATCTTCAATACGTTCAAAATATCGTCGGCCATACCCACCAATCCTGCCGTGACTAAAGCAAAAAGAGGCAACCAGGTTTGCGAGCGTGACAAAAAATTAAGTCCAGAAAAGTATTCAGCCACGCCACCCGTTAAACCTAACTCGAACACCAAACCAGCCACGATGGCAAACATAAAAGTCACCATAAACGTAGTTCCCCACATCAGCACACCACCCATGGTCGGCACTCCGGCCTTCTTTTTGTGCAACTGAGCAAACATCGGTGCCTTAACCGCGCTTCTGATAGATTTTCCCAAGCGATACTTATACAAAAAATGAGTCAGGATAGGTGTCCAAGCCACGGCCAAAACAAAAGACAACGTTGACAAAATCAACATGTGCACGATAGTCGCCGAGAAAAAAACATTAGACAATACTTCAGGCTCCATAGGTAAGATGCAAAAAAACAATAAAAATCATCGCCACAAACAACAGCAACTCTATAAACACCGTGGCCACCGCGATAGTAAAAGATAACATTGGGTCGCGTCGCCAGGTCATTCGCGCAGCCAGCAGATTCATGATCATGAACAGCAGCCCCAGCGCTGGTACCACAAAAATCTGCAACCAGGGACCAACAGTATCGATTCCGAAGTGAATATTATAATGCAACGGTACCGCCGTTTTACCAACAATATTTGGCACCACCCGCCACGAAGGCAGCGCTAGACTACCCAACCAAAAAACTATCGACAACGCAGCCGATACTTTTAAAAAACGACTTTTTACCATTTCGCGGAATGGCTCCTGCAAATTTAGGCCGAGGTTCATGAAATTGATGACACATCTATAACCTTTCGCACAGCCGGTATTTTCTTACATAAAGCCTCCTCTACCCCGTGCCGCAAAGTAACGCTAGCCAAAGAACAACCCACGCATGTACCGCTGAGCTTAACCTGCACTGTACCAGAAGATTCATCGACCGAAATTAAGTCGATTCCACCCCCATGTAGGCCAAGCGCCAGGCGAACCTCGTCTAAAACCCGCTGTACGGCCTGATACATATAGCCCTAGTATAGCCGAAAAATAACCACCCGAACAACACCCTCAGGCTTGACGTTCTGCGCCGGTTCAGCTACACTGCTGCCATTCACGTTTTTCGCTATGGCACATAAATTAGCCCAAGGTTCAACACGAAACGGCCGAGATTCCCAAGCCAAGCGCCTGGGCGTCAAGCGTGCCGACGGCCAAATCGTTAAGATTGGCGAGATTATTGTTCGCCAGCGTGGCACCAAAATCCACCCTTCTGAGAACGTTAAGGCCGGCAAAGACTTCACCCTCTACGCCATGAAAATGGGTAAAGTGAAGTTCACCAAGAAGCGCATGCCAAACTTTGTTGGCAAGCTGCAATTGCGCACTTTTGTCTCGGTAGTCTAAAATCGCCTCATTTACACAGACTGTCCTACCGACACTTACAGATTCAACACAGATACAAAACCCGCCATTACCGTGGCGGGTTTTGTGTCCTACGATCCTCTGTGTCAAATCTGTAAAACTTTCTAATTGACCTGTGTAAATCATCTCTTCCGGAATTTATTCTTAGCTGCTTTTAACAAACCAACGAACAACGGGTGCGGGGAAAGTGGTCTGGATTGGAATTCTGGATGGAACTGCACCCCCACAAAAAACGGGTGATCTTTGACTTCAACGATCTCAACCAAAGTCTGATCCGGCGAGGTGCCAGCTATAACTAATCCAGCATCGGTCAACGCCGAGCGGAATTCATTATTAAATTCGTAGCGGTGTCGATGACGCTCAGAAATTTCGCTCTGTCCGTAAGCCGCTCTTGATACGGTTCCGGCGGTCAAAGCACAGGGGTAAGCTCCCAATCGCTGCGTGCCGCCATAATGCTTCTGCTCAACCTGCTCGCCCTGGCCGGTCATAAAATCAATCACCGGATGCTTGCTCTTAGGATTTATTTCGGTGGTGTTAGCGTCCTGCCAACCGAGTTCCGTGCGGGCAAACTCAATCACTGCGCACTGCATGCCGTAACACAAACCTAGGTACGGAATTTTTTTAGTTCGCACATAATTGATAGCCGCGATCTTGCCCTCTATGCCGCGCGAGCCAAAGCCACCGGGAATAATTACCGCCTGTAGCGAATCGAGTTCTTTTAGTTTCTTGGCGTCTTGCTCATAGGCCTCGGAGTTCAGCCACTCAATTTTAGGTTGCACACCAACCGCTGCGGCAGCGTGCTTAATGGCCTCGAGCACCGAGATATAAGCATCAGACAAGGTGAAGTTGCCAGTTGAAAAATATTTACCAATGACGCCGATTCTTATTTCCTTGTGACCTGCAGATCGTGCCTTAACAAAATCTTTCCAGGCTTTAAGGTCGTTTTTCTTGGCTCGCAAACCAAAACTCTTTAAAACTTTTTTAGCAAAATCCTGACCCTCAAACATGTCAGGAATATCGTAAATAGACTTTACATC
>CAZXUX010000049.1:0-6988 GCA_964644265.1 uncultured Gammaproteobacteria bacterium | reverse complement strand
TTGCAGAGGTCAGCGGTTCGAATCCGCTCAGGTCCACCATAAAACCTGTTTATTCGGTCTATTTTCGGCTCCGGGGGCCCTGAAATTTTTTCAACGTACGGCTCAGTACGTCTCAAAAATTTCCTTCCCCGTCACCAAAACTAGCCTCGAATAAACTGGTTTTCTGTTTCTGCGAGACTATAATCGTCACAAATAAAGTGTTTTATGTTTGTCCCCATGTGGGGATATTTTTGTTGATAGCTTTAAAGTTTTGGCTAAAAAGTAATATTTGACTTCAATCCCCTTTGATCTTGAACTTTGTAAATAATTTACCGCTTGTCGCATGCGAACCAATTCTTTTAACATGCTATTTAAGTAAGGTATAAGAATCAGCACCATTTCATAAGTATGTAATTCATATACAGGGTATAAATAGTTAAAATCAATGGATTTCAAATGAATTAAGCAGTAATAGTTCCACGTGAAACATTTTAATTGGTCATGTTTCACGGGAAACAAAATATATATATTAAATTTTAAATATAGCAATTAAATTATTTTACGACACAAGATGATTGTCGAGACTGGTGTAGACAAAGAGAATTTAAAAAATTTGGTCGGTTATCCACAAAATCACATTGTTAAAGCAGCGCTGACGACTTATTGTGTTCACAGGTATGTTGCCTGTAATTAAGGCCTTTTTTTCAATGTTGCTTTTATTTTCGGTGTTTTGTTTTGCCCCGAATAGCGTGTTTGCAAGCATGACTTCGACCACGTATCAAATCCAGTGGGATACCATTGGTCCTGGTGGTTCTGATACCAGTTCATCGAGTTCATATAGACTAAGGGATTCAATTGGTAATGGTTTAGATGGTTTGTCGTCGTCTAGTTCGTATAGATTAGATGCTGGATATCGGGCCGGCATTTACGATCCAACTGTATATTTCAACCTTTTTTCACAAAACATGAATAGCCAGGTGGGCGCGACGTCGCTAGCTTCTACGACGGTTGGGGTAAGTACGACCTCTGGTTATTCAGTCGGCGATTACATAGTGATTGTTCAAGATGAAGGACTAAGCCAGGTAGCGGCTATGGGCCGTATAACAGCGGTTGGCGGATCGTCTTTGACGGTCGATTTTTTGTCGGACGGTGGTACTTCGCCAACGATTGATGGTACCGGTGATTACGTTTACGAACTTTCAAGCACGACTTTGCCTTTGACTACATTGTCGTCAACTACGGCGAGCACTGGGGTGGTGGGCTGGGATGTTACGGCAGATGTACCCAGCGGATACGGCATGTATGTTGTGGAAGATACGGATTTACAGGCGTCTGGTGGCTCTCCGGTTATTACAGACGTGGCTGATGGAGCGGTAACTCTTGGCAGCATCGAGTACGGCGCAAGGTCTTCTGATACTTCTTTGGCGTCTTCGACATTTGATACCCAGGACACAGCTTTTACGACGCAACTGCAACAAATCGGCAGTCGATCAGCAGTCTCTTTTAAATCACGCGATTTTATTACTCTGAAAGCGGCGGTTGATGCTACTATTGCAAACGGAACGTACTCACAAACTTTAACCTTTGTTTTTGTCGGTAACTATTAGGAAAATTTTCGCTGTTTTTAACTTAACTGCTGGCGTTTGGTTGTTTTTGTTTTCGTTTGTGCAGGCGGCTAGAATCGAGCCAGACGCTGTTGATGTGGCCTTTAAGCCTGGGGAAAGGCAGGCACAAGAAGTAAAAATTTTGAATGAAGAATTGGAACCAAAAACGTACGAGTTTTCTTTTTTAAAAGTAACTTTCGGATCAACTGCCGATGACTTGATATTTTTGCCGCTTGAAGAAAGTTATGCTTCGTGGCTTTCTTTGTCGAGCGCTAGCCTTACGGTACCTGCGCAAGGGGAGGCTGCAGTAACCGTTACAATTGTTCCGCCAACTGATATTGCTTCGGAATCATTTGCGTTTGCGCTTATTGCTCAGGAACAGTTAGCTGCGGGTGAATCAAGCGGAATTTCGGTGCAAAGCGGTCTGGCAACATTATTTTTTGTGACTGCTGGGGAACCGTCACCGGCTGAGTTGAAGGTTGTTGGTTTTGAGCCGCTGGTTAGCAGCACGGCAACCTTGCCTGTTCGTTTTGCTGCATTATTAACTAACGAAGGTGCTGGGAATATACAGCCGGCAGGACAAGTTACAATTCGTAATGTTTTTGGACACACGGCAGCTGTTTTGCCATTAACTCAGGTGCCAAGGCGTCTGCCGGCAAATACCAATCGTGTTTTTGCTGTCACCTGGGGACAAGAGCCTCAAGTCAAGGGTCTCGCGGCTGAACTTAGATCTTTTCATATTGGTCCGTATACTGCCACGCTTGAGGTACTGTCCGCTGACGGGCAAGGCGTACTGACCAGTCAGACGCGCGTGGTACTATTTCCATGGCGCACCGTGGCGCTTGTAGGCGGTCTTTTCGCCTTTATTTCGTTCTTTGTTTGGCGAAGAATGCGTCGAACCACACGGTAGTACTGTGGCTAAACAGCGGGGGAATTTTATTTACTTGTTTTTTTGGCGCCTAACATCGTTGTTGGCGATGGTTGGGCTATTTTTGTTTGGCTATTCGAATAGTGCAATGGCGTTGGCTGTAGATAGCTTAACTGATCAGCCCACGTCGTTAATTGTGTCACAGGCGTCAAACCATAAGTTTACCTTTACCTTGGTAGATGGCTGGGCTGAGGGCGAAACGATAACTTTGGTTTTTCCGGGTTCTTTTACTACGACGTCGATTGTTGAAGATGATGTAGATATTACTGACGACGGCGTTGATTTAACTACTGGAGCGAATTGCAGCAGTACGGAACAAGCGTCAGTTGCGATGGCGTCCAATACTTTGACCATGACCATATGTGCAGGTGATGGCGGGGCCATGGCAAATAGTAGTGTGGTTACGGTAGAGATCGGTACGAATGCCGCTGCTTCTGGTTCGGGTACTAACCGAATTACTAACCCATCAAGTGCTGGCACTTATTACATTCAGCTTGGTGGCACATCTGGTAATGACGGATCGATTCCTCTGCCGTTAACGAGTGGTGGCAGCAGTGGCGTAAGCGTGGTGGTATCAAACGGTGGCGGTGGCGGTGGCGGAGGTGGCGGAGGCGGAGGTGGTGGTCCAAATCCCACACCACCCGAGCCTGAACCTGAACCTGAACCTGAACCTGAACCTGAGCCTGAGCCCGAACCTGAGCCAGAACCTGAACCTGAACCTGAACCTGAGCCCGAACCGGAGCCAGAACCTGAGCCTGAACCGGAACCCGAACCGGAACCCGAGCCAGAGCCAGAGCCTGAACCGGAGCCTGAGCCTGAGCCCGAACCGGAGCCAGAGCCTGAGTTAGAAGAGCCGATAATTGATATTGAGGTGATCGTGGTTAATGACATCGTTCTTGATGAGCAGGATGGTGAGGTTGAGGTATTGCCAAGAACATTGGCCGAAGTTCAAGTAACAATCGATGCCTCAGAGCAAGCAACGAGCGTGGTTGTGTTAATTGGCGATGAGCAGTATGTGCTTTCGCCAACTGATCAGCCAAACGTTTTTACGGGTTTGATACCTACCCCTAATACAGACGAGATTCTTAGCGCAATTGCAAATTTTTCTGAGTTGCCCGCGGCGACTTCGGCGGTAAACGTAAATATTTCCGGATCGGGTTTAGTGTATGAACTAGTAGATCAAGATCGCGTGCCAGTACCGAGCGTTGTGTTGACTGTTTACGACTTATCGCAGGGTCGTGGTGTTGCTTGGGATGCTGGAAAATTCAATCAAGTAAATCCAATCTTAACTTCTGGGGAAGGTAGTTTTGCTTGGTATGCACCAAACGGCAGATACGAGGTTATTGCTACGCGTGCTGGTTACGAGGAGTCGCGCATTACGGTAAACGTAACTAATAACATTTTGGCTGGTGATATCGAGATGCAGCGGCTGCCGGTCGAGGAGCCAACAGAAGAACCGAAGGGAGTTGATTTGATTGATAACTTTTTAAAGTCAGCTATTTTTAATAGTCCAGTGGCTAGTGCGGTAGCTTCGGTGGCCTTGCCGACTAGCGCGGCGGTGGCGGTAGTTTCGGTTGTGTTATTGGCCTCAGCGTTTAATCTGTGGCCGTATTTGCTGTATTTGTTCACGTCGCCGTTTTTAGTTTTTGGCCGCAAACGACGGAAAGCTTTTGGTGTTGTTTACAACGCGATCACGAAAGTGCCCATTGGCCTGGCTATTGTGCGCGTTTTTTCTGTACCCGAGCATCGACTGATAAAAACCACGGTGACCAATCCGGAGGGAAAATATTTTTTGCTTTTATCGCCCGGCCAGTATCGAGTTGAAATTGTTAAAAATGGTTTTTCGTATCCCAGTGCGTATTTGGCTCAATTGAAAACAGATGGAAAATATCTCGATGTTTACCATGGCGAGGAGTTAAATGTTTCGGCTGAAAATGCAAATGTAACAGCCAACATACCGCTCGACCCAATGGATTCAGCGGAATTTCATGCGCCCAGACAACTTGCCTTGAAGCGATTACTGCGCGCCTTGCAAATGGGTTTTGGAATTTCTGGTTTCGTTTTAGCTTTAGTTTCGTTAATAATTACGCCAAGTATTTTGGCCGGTGTGATGGTAGGAGTGCAGCTTTTAGTGCTGGCATTGGTCTTGCGTTTGGCTAAGGTTAAGAAACCTAAAGGTTGGGGAATTGTTTACGATCAAGCGACTAATAAACCTGTGGGTAATGCGGTCATCCGACTGTTTGAACCAAAGTATAATAAGTTGGTCGAGTCTACCCTTACGGATAGCCTCGGGCGTTATTCGTTCTTCCTGGGTCCGAACGAATATTACGCTAGTTTTTCTAAACCAGGATACGCAGACAAGATCGTTAGACCGATCGACGTTAGGAGCAATATTGAGCCGGCACCCTTTGCCGTCAATGTTGGCCTACAGCGTTTTCAAGAGGAACCACATGGATCCGCTCCCCCGAGCTAATTGGTTTGCGATTGGGATCGCCAGGTTATTGCTGGCGTGTATTTGCTTTTTACAACTGGGTCAAGCGTTGATTTCGCCGCAGGTTGCTCAGGCTGCTTCGGCGCCAAACATAGTTACTTACCAAGGCCGATTACTGAACGCTAACGGAATTCCTTTAGCAACGTCTTCGGCGAGCATGATTTTTGAGTTTTACACGGCCTCGAGTGGGGGCACGTGCGTGTGGTCTAACTCGTCAGCGACTTGTGCTTCAGCCACGGCTCGAACAGTCACATTGACTGACGGTTTATTTTCCGAAAATCTTGGAGACACCGGCGCTAGTACGCCATATGCCGCAATTGGTGACACAATTTTCGCCGATAACGCAGCTCTCTATTTGCAGGTTACGATTGGCGGCGAGACATTGTCGCCGCGCAAGCAGATAGTGGCGGCGCCTTATGCGCTTAATGCTGATTCGCTCGATGGTCTAAATTCCGACGACGACGGAGCAACGGCGGCGGCCGTGGTGGCTTACAATTCAGCTGGTAACTTAGCAATCACAGGCAATCCATCAGGTTCTGGAGTTGAAGAGGGGTCGCTATCAGTTAATCCGGGAAGCGCTGCCGCAGACGAAACGGTGCTTGGCGTAGCCTCTGGTGGCTCTGAGTTGTTTAGGGTCGATAACGAGGGGGATGTTTTTGTTACAAGTGACTTAACTTTGACCGGTGGAGATTTAATTTCTTCTTCGGCGACTTTTAATTTTCTTGATGCTGCTAGTAACTCTACGACCATAGACATTGGCGGTGTCACCGCCAGTTTGGCTAATACTATTAACATCGCCACTAACTCAACAGCAGCTGACGTCATAACTATCGGCAATAGTAATGCTTCGACAACGGTGGCAATCACCGGTGGTGATGACTGGAGTATTTCTACGGCCGGTACGGGAACTTTTACCGATTTGTCGTGTACTGACTGTCTTGATTTTACAGAGTTGGCTGATAGCTTGGCGCTTGATGCGGCTACTTCTATAACGCTTGATGGCGCAGAGTCGTTATCTTTGAACAATACCGGTACGGGTAACATCGTAGTCGACTTAACTAGCACTGGAGATTTTGTTTTTAATGTAGATGGAGCAGCTGTATTAACAGTAGGTGACAATTCAAGTTTGTCGTACGATGACGAAAATGATTTGGGCGCCGGCGGTACGGCAATAAATGTTCAGCTCAATCAGGTGACTTCTGGAATTGGTTTGAATTTTGATACTAACACTATTGCCGACGGTAACGTGTTTGATTTTGATGCTAATGGATTGACTACCGGATCAATGTTAAATGCTCGTTCTAGCGCTGCTTTTTCTGGCGATTTTTGGCAGCTGTCGTTGTCTGGTGCTTCAACTGGAAATATTTTTGCTATCAATTCAACGAGCGCTACTGCTACGTCAACTATTTTTAACATTGATCTTGATAATGGTGATAATAATAATGATGTCTTTGTTTTATCTTCGGATGAAATTACAAGTTCTGGAACTGCGTCAGATAGTACAAAAGCAAGGATAACTGCTTCCGGCGAATTTTTTTCAGATGTCGGATTTACAGCTGGTGGCGCTTCAACGCGTTATCGCGATGGATCAATTGCTACGACATCGGTGACCACGTTCGACTTTCAGGATGCGGCTGGGGCTTCAACTACGCTTGATTTTGGTGGCGTGACCACTGATTTGGCAAACACAGTCAATATCGCAACCAATTCGACGAGTGCTGATGTGCTGACGGTTGGTAACAGCAATGCGTCAACCACTCTGGCGCTCGTAGGTGGTGACGATTGGTCGATTGCTACTACTGGTGCCGGTGTTTTTGACAGCGTATCAATTGATAACGGTTCGGCGAATATTAGTTTAGAGTCAGCCGGTGTTGACGCAACGACATCGGGCGCCTCAGTAATCGGCTTGTTCGACGAATTTGATAACTCCAACTCCACTACATTGCAAAGCGCGCTTAATGATTTTGATACGGTTATCACTGGCCT
>CAZXUX010000048.1:0-7428 GCA_964644265.1 uncultured Gammaproteobacteria bacterium | reverse complement strand
GGGGGTGCCGCTTTTTATCTTGAGACAATCACGCTTTATTTTTATAGCGAACATAAGCCGAAACCCCTCAGACAATGGGGTGTCTCATATCGGCTACGCGGTGTCTCATTTGTCTCATCTACCCCGACCCATCCGCCTCAAAATCGCTCTCAGCAGAATACCCAAATACCCCTTACGAAACCCCTCAGGTGGTGGTACTAGACTCAAGTGGCCCGCCAAAAAACCTCCACTTGTTGGAGGTTTTTTGTTTACACGGAAGCAGGCCAAAAGTTTGGCCTGCGGCGGGACGAAAACGCCGGAGCGATGTTCCGTCAGCAGACGGAACCGCGAGGCGGCGGCTAGTCCGAGAAGAGCGACGGCGATCCGAGATCCGGAGCCGAGCCCCATCCGACCCGCCAAAAAGTACTTCTTTCGAGAGAGGTATTTTGCTTTTTTAAAAACGAAGACCCCGCCATACCGATGAGAACCAATGCCTCGCCGGTGGCGAGAGGTCTTCGGGATGAGCGGGGTGCGATTACCCGTAAAAATGGCGATCAAGCACGGTCAGGTGATCAGCACCTCGACGAACCGACCCTCCACGCGCGTGATGTCATCCTTGAAGGCGTGGTTCGACTCGATGAGCTTGGCGTTGCCGAGTGGCGCCTCAAGCTTCGGACAGTCGTCGACGAGCGTGAGCTCAACATCGGCTCGTCCAAAACGGATTCGCTGGGGAGTCACGGTCTCGGGCATGTGCCCGTTGACGACGTCCCACCCACGGTAGACGAAGACCCCGTCTACGATCTCGTACACGATCCTGCTGACGTAGTCACGCATGTTCGCCTCCTGTCGCGATTTTGCGACAAGGTAGAATACCATACCTTTGTAAAAGTTGTTTTTTACATTTTAAATATAGTAAGATGTACAAAACTATGAACTTCTATCTATTTTCCGCAGTATTAATAATCATTTCAGCCATTTGCTTTTGGCTTGGCAAAAAATTTAGCTCAACACGCTCAATTGCCGATCTCGAAGCAAAAAACATGAATCCCCTACTCGCTAGACGCCTGCGCATTATTACACTCGTCATGGGCGAACGCTGGGGCACTGTCTGGATTAAAAGCATGGGCGTGTTACTCATCATTGTTAGCGCCGCGCTTCTAATCACAGCAGCGTATATCGCCATCTTCAAGCCAGAACAAATATTCGCCTAAGCACGAGCTTAAAAAAAGATATCAACCGCCCATTGATATCTTTTTGTTTTAACTGCTATAACTACAGGGCGTGCTCGGCGTATGAAGCTGGTCGCCTTAAATACCTGGGGCGGACGAACAGGACAATCGCTCCTCGACTTCTTTGCGCAACGTCAGGAAATAGACGCCTTTTTATTGCAAGAAGTTTTCGACAAAGGCTCCAGGTTAACCAACTTTCATAACAACGCCAACCTTCAACTCTTTGAAGACATCAGTCGCCAGCTACCAAATCACCGGGGCTACTTTGCGCCTGCCCAAGACAACGAGTGGGGCTTGGCCTCGTTTCTGAAAAAATCTCTCCCCCTTCACGATATTGGCGATCTGTTTATTCACCGACATCGCGACGCCATGATCAATCGCGACGGGTCTACAGTTGGCAAAAACATTCAATACCTAAAACTAGTCGGCCACCCCACAATTATCAACCTTCATGGCCTGTGGAATGGTCAGGGCAAAACCGATACAGCCGATCGTCTAGCCCAATCTAAAAAATTAATCGACTTTGCTGCCTCATTAACCGGCGAATTTATTATTGCTGGCGATTTTAATTTATTGCCAGAAACAATGAGCCTAAAAATTATCGAACAGAAACTTAATTTAGTAAACTTAATTACCAAATACGGCATAACCTCAACCAGAACATCTTATTATCAAAAGCCGTTAAAATTTGCCGATTATATCCTAGTCACCCCAGGTGTTCGTGTTCGCGATTTTAGAGTTCTGCCAGACGAAGTATCCGATCACGCTGCTTTGTACTTAGACTTTGACTAAACTTTGCCAAAAATACCCTACCCTGCTACCTTTTTAGCGCTCACTCGGAGGTGCTCCTTGAACGAATTCTGGCACAGTGTAGAGGAACGGCAGAACAAGGTCGGGCTGGTCTGCGTCGGCCTCGACCCGGTGTGGACCAAGATTCCGGATAGCGTGAAGACCCGGCATGGCAACCGACACGACATTCTGCTGCACTTTCTGGAACAGATCGTCGACAACACGAACGATCTCGCCTGCGCCTTCAAGCCGAATCGGGCATTTTTCGCCGAGTATGGCCACGACGGCCTGGGAGTCCTGCAACGGATCATCAAGTTCATCCACGACGGCTACCCCGGAATCCCCGTGATCTTGGACGCCAAGGAAGGCGACATCGGGCCGACCAACGAAGGTTACGCCAGGGAGGCCTTCGATGTTCTGAAGGCTGACGCCATCACCCTGAATCCGTACTTGGGTCAGGAGGCCTACAAGCCGTTCCTGGCTCGGCGTGACAGGGGACTGATCTTCCTCTGCCGTACCAGCAACCCCGGCAGTGACGAGTTGCAATGCCTCACCGTCACGCACCTGCGCGGCGAGGAAGGCACTTGCCACGAACCCCTGTACCAGGTCGTGGCCCGCAACATCGCCGAGCGATGGAACGAGCACGGCAACTGCGCCCTGGTGGCCGGCGCCACCAACCCGCAAGACGTGGGGGCGATTCGCCAGATCATCGGCAACGACATGTACTTGTTGGTTCCCGGCTTCGGCAAGCAGGGTGGCAGCGTAGAGGAGACCGTCCCGCTGGCCATCAACAACCGCGGCACGGGCGCGCTGGCCAACAGCTCGAGCGCGATCCTGTACGCCAGCGGCGGTGACGACTTCGCCTTCAAGGCTCGGGTCGAAACCATGCGCCTCTGCGCCGAGATCAACCACTATCGTCTGCCGAACAGCTAAAATCCCATCCTCGCGCTCGAGAATGGGATTTTTTTTTATTTTTATATATTTACTAACTACTCAACAACCAACGTACCCTTCATGCCTAACTGTTTGTGCGATCCTACGTCGCAATAAAACTCATAGTGACCTGGAGTGGTCGGTGCCGTAAAACTTATTGCCCCCTTAGCTGGAATTGTCTCCTTAAGACCTATTTCGTCAATCACGAAAGTGTGAGATCCGGAATTGTCCGTAAAAGTAATATTGACCTTCTGGCCAGCCTTGGCTTTTATAACATCCGGTTCAAAGAAAAAATTGCCTGACTTCATAAACACCGACACGCCAGCCTCTTCGGTAGTCGCGGTGTCATCAACATCGCCATCATCCTCCGCTTCATCCTCTGGCTCAACCGCGTCAACGATCGTATCGTCGTCCAAATCTCCGTCAGTATCTGGTACTAGCATGTCATCTGTAACTTCGTCAGTGGCTGTTGAATCTAATTCATCGTTATTGGAATCAACCGCACAACCCGCGCCAAGCAAAAACACAAAAATTAACGGTAGAAAATACTTCATAAAAACATTAACTATTAAGCCACGGCATTTTACACCGGAACCACGCTTAAAGAAACAGCCCCTCGCGCCCCGGGCAGAACTACCGCCACCCTTTGCCCGTGTTTTAATTTTAAATATTTCTTTGTTAAGGCAGTCAGGCGCGGCAAAAAAGTCGCCGTTTGGCTATCTAAAACTACGGGCAAAAATCCAGCGTGCAAAATAGCCTGACGCGCCGCCGCCGCGTCTGGCACGGCGAACAAGATGGGGATTCGCATGCGATACATGTTCAAAAAGCCAACCTCTGGACCCAAGCTAGAAGTCGTAGCCACCGCCTGAATCAAATCACGATGCGCCATTACCGCCAAAGCATGAGCAAAAGATGACGCTAAACAATTTATACCCGACATCTCCTCTCCCAACTGATCAAACCTAGAAGCTTCGGCTTCGCGTATAACCGAAGCCATCGCCTGCACGGCTGTAGCCGGATAACGTCCGGTGGCCGATTCGGCCGACAGCATAACCGCGTCAGCATGATCAAAAACCGCGTTAGCCACATCTGACACCTCGGCTCGCGTCGCCCGTGGATTCTGCCGCATGCTCTCCAGCATTTGGGTAGCTACAATGACCGGCTTACTAGATAACCGGCAGCGCTCAATAATATCTTTTTGCAACACCGGAACGTCTTCAAAAGGAATTTCCACTCCCAAATCACCGCGGCCGATCATAATACCGTTTGCCCGGTCGATGATCTCGTCTAGTTGCTCTAAAGCCGCCGCTCGTTCAATTTTAGCCATCACGAGTGGTGGACGAAGACCACCCTTCTTTGCTTCTTGGCCAATTATGGCTCTAACCCTGGTCAACACCTCGGGTCCAGTAACAAACGACAAGCAAACCCAATCTACTCCCTGAGCAACACCGAATAATAAATCCTGATGATCTTTATCGGTAAACGTTGGAGCCGTCACCTTAGTATCTGGCAAATTTATGCCCTTATGCGCCAACAGCAATCCGCCAACCTTCACATGACAATGAACAATGCGCCCGCGCACCCTGAGTACTTCAAGTTCTAAATTGCCATCGTCTAAAAAAATTCTGTGTCCGGCCATTACATCTAAATGAAAACGCGAATAGCTTACCGGAATAGCACCATTAGGTTCGTATTTCTTGATCACCGCACTCAAAGTCACAGTCGAGCCTTCGTGCAGCGTCACTCCGGCCGCTGGCAAGTCACCCACCCTAATTTTGGGACCCTGTAGATCTTGCAAAATAGCCACCGTTTTACCAGCTTTCTTGGCGGCCAAACGAATTGTCTTTATTAACGCAGCATGTTCCTTGTAAGAGCCGTGCGCAAAATTTAAACGAGCCACATCCATACCGGCTCGCATCATGCGCACCAAAATAGCCATCGACGAAGAGGCTGGCCCCACGGTACAAACAATTCGTGTTCGAGCTGACTCCATATAACGAGTGGAGTATAGCATTTACGGTTAATCGGTTCTCATTGTGCTCAAACCTCGGTTAAAACGGTTAAGATGGTTAAACTGTTTAACCAAGGCGCAGCCGATTAACCATTTAAACCTATTTACCCCCGCGCCTACTGATCCGTTGCGTCTTAAGACTCTTTAGCTCACGCTCAAAGCTCGTAACATCCTCAAACGATCGATAAACAGATGCAAACCGAATGTAGGCAACCTTATCGAAAGCCTTCAAATGACGCATAACTATCTCACCGAGTTGCAAACTAGTAATTTCACCACCGCGAATTTTTTGAATATCTCGCTCTATAGTATGAACAATATGCCAAAATTCGTTATCGGTGTACGGTCGCTTTTCAAGCGAACGCCTAATGCCGGCCGCTAATTTTTCTCGCACATAGGGCTCGCGGCGACCATTGCGCTTCACCACCGTCATGTCGAGCAACTCGACCTCCTCAATCGTTGAAAACCTAAATTTACAATTCTTCCTATCGCATTCACGGCGCCGTCGTACCGCCATGCCATCCGGGTTAAGGCGAGAATCAATTACACTCGTCGATTTTGCGTTACACACTGGACATCTCATAAATCATCACCAATCACTTGTAACGTATAACAAAGGACACAAGGCTTTCCGCTCGTCATTACGATTGGGAAAACTTTGTGTCCATTTATTATAAGTTATCTGTTATAAGCGTTCGAGCAGTTAAATCATTTTGCGGCGAATGAAAGCCGGTATTCCAAAATCACCCTCTTCTTCTTTATTGGCTTGAGGCGGCGGCACTTCAACCCTCGCCGGAGGCATAGCTCGCTCCTCTGCCGGCTGGGCTACCGGTACCGAACGCTTACCAAATACCGCATCGTTCGAAGCGGCCGCCACTGGTATCTGCCTGGCTGGTGCGGGTTCGGTGCGCGGTACAGCGCTTGGCTTCCAGGAACGACCCTGCAGCTCGGTCTCTCCGCCCAAACTTGGAGCCCGACGATGATCGCGATTATCAAACCCAGTAGCCACCACGGTGATTCTGACCTCCTCACCCAAAGATTCATCAAAAATTAGACCGAAAATAACTTTAGCGTCGTCATCTGCCGCGCCAGTAATGACCTTAGCCGCCTCTTGAACCTCGTACATCGACACCGACGACGAACCAGCCACTGTAAACAAAATACCCTTAGCGCCATCAATCGACAGTTCGAGCAACGGGCTGGCAATGGCATGCTTAGCCGCTTCTACTGCACGATTTTCGCCAGAAGCCTTACCAATACCCATCAAGGCAGAGCCGGCGTTTTGCATGATTGCCTTAACGTCAGCAAAGTCAACGTTAATCTGACCAGCCACGGTAATCATCTCGGCTATACCCTGCACACCTTGGCGCAACACGTCATCGATTATTTTAAACGACTCGGCAATCGTCGTTTTCTTATCGATTATCTGCAGCACCCGATCGTTCGGAATAGTAATGATGGTATCAACGTGCTGAGCCAATTCAGCGTGCGCGTCTTCGGCAATGCGTCGACGTTGCGCCCCCTCAAAACCAAAAGGTTTGGTAACCACCGCTACGGTTAGTGCTCCTGCTTCTTTGGCGATTTTAGCAATTTCCGGCACAGCGCCGCTGCCCGTGCCACCGCCCAAACCGGCGGTCAAAAAAACCATATCCGCCCCCTGCAAAGCATTGCGGATCTCGTTAGCAGTTTCTTCTACTGCTCGACGACCCGTCTCGGGATTCATGCCCGCGCCCAAGCCGCGGGTAACTGTTTTACCGACCGCAATTTTAATCGAAGCCAAGCTGGTGTGCAGCGCCTGCGCATCGGTATTCACCGCCACAAATTCAATACCCCTAAGACGTTCTTCGACCATCCTATTTATGGCCGAACCACCGCCCCCGCCAACACCAATAACCTTAATTTTGGCGCTAGTTTCTATTTCCGGTTTTACCTCAGCCATAATGCTGTGTTCGGGGTGAATACATCCTGTGCTCGACAATCCGAAAACTGAACACTTTTATACCTCTAGCCTATCTATCGCCCCCCAAAGCGTCAACTATTCAGGGGGATAATCTCTATATATTATCAAAGATTTTGCAAACAGAAACCCCCGGGCGACGATCGTCGCTCGGGGGCAAGGGCGCTAGGTGGGCAGCCGCAACATCACGTCGCAGAGGGCGAACCCGCCGACGATCATCTGGACCGCCGACACGGTCACCATGATGCCAACCATGAGCTCGACAAAGCCCGTCTCGCGACGGACGTCTCGCTCCAGCTCGGCCAGGCGCCAAAAGCTGAAGGCGCCGAAGCCAGCACACACCACAGCACCGCACACCATCACCGCAAGCACCCAGACGGACACCATTCAACCCTCCACGGTTCATGGTTTTTGGAACTTAAGGAAACATCAGTAACCGGCAAGGATAACAAAAAAACAGCAAAAAGTCAAGCGAATGTACTAGATGGGCACATCGGTAACACTTTCTGTTTCTTGTAATGGAACTGGAT
>CAZXUX010000047.1:2879-7471 GCA_964644265.1 uncultured Gammaproteobacteria bacterium | reverse complement strand
AGCGGTTAAAGAAGCTTGCGAGCGCCTTGGTTTGTCCGCTGTACACGCGCTAAATGTAGTTATCGTTGACGACGCCGATACCATGACTGTCCAGGCGCAAAAAGCTTTATTGAAAACTTTAGAAGAACCCCAGGGGCAATCGTTGGTTATTTTGTTGGCTGAAGACCGTAGTCGTTTATTGCCAACTATTTTGTCGCGAGTAGTTAGCGTAGCTTTTGTGCACGTGCCTACTGACACAATTAAGCAAGGACTGCTGGACCAGGGTTATACTTCTCGGGTGGCAGAAGAGGCGGCGCGCTTGGCTGGCGGCCGACCAGGCATTGCCATGCAATACGCCGATGCTGACCAACTCATGGCGGCGCGGCGCGAACGCACGGAATTGGAGCGCTTTATTGACGCCCCTCTGTATCAGCAAATAAAAACGCTGAGTGAAATTACCAAGGGCGATGATGCGTTATCTGCCGAGGCTCGCTTTGCTTGGCTCGATCGTTTGACCGACGCTTTGCATGAGCGACTAATTGTGCCCTCGGGTAATCAGCCGCAGATTGTTGCCGCGCTGCAGGCAGCGCTTGGTGCGCGCCAAGCCATGCGCGAAAACGTAAGTCCGGCCCTAGCTTTAGAGCGAATCGCTACTAACCTACACTAATTGTCTATAATTTTATGACCAAAATTTCGCGTTCGTTACAGCTCTCCTTGGGGCTGACTATGCTCTTGGCCATGGGTGCTGGTTGCAACCTGCCTTTATTTGGCCAAAGCAAAACCGAAAAGGTTGGCACTGGGGGACTGTTAGTTTCGCAAGACGCTGGACGCACCTGGGCTTCCAAAAGCGCCTTGCTGACCCCGACTGGCACCAGCTCAATTTCTGGCGTAGACATTATTAGCTTTGAGCAAGACCCTTCCGACCCCACCACGCTGTACGCGGGTAGCTTGGCTAATGGCTTATTCTATTCGCTAGATGGCGGCGAGTCTTGGCAGCGTCCTGAAGATCAAAGTATACGCACCGGATCGATTATCGACATCGAAGTTAGTCCGAAAGATATTTGCACCTACTACGTATTAAAAGCCGATCGTTTGTCCAAGACAACCACCTGTGGTCGTGAATTCGATACTGAAACATACGTCGAAACGCGCACCGACGAACAGCTGACGCAGTTGGCGATTGACTGGTATAACCCGCGCATCCTCTATCTTGGCACCACGGCCGGCGATGTCTTTAAGTCGATCGACGGCGGCGCGACTTGGTTTTCGTCGGCCAAGATTCGCGGTCAAGTAAGTGTGCTCGAAGTTAGTAATGGCGATAGTCGGGTAGTGATCTTGGGTACCGAGAGCAATGGTCTGTATCGCACCGCCGATGGTGGTAGCAATTGGGTGGAGTACAAAGATCAGTTAAAAACTTTTAAGAACGCCGACAACATTTACGACCTCACTCAAACATCTGACGGAGCAACGATGGTCATGAGCAGCGAATACGGACTGCTCGCTTCTAAAGACCTGGGTTTCAGTTGGGCAGACGTACCCCTGGTGGCCACTGACGATGTGGTGATTTACGACGTGGCGGTAGCGCCAACCGATGGCGATATTATCGTTTACGGCACCGGTACTACGCTATTGCGCTCCACCTCTGGCGGTAGCGCCTGGAGCACTCAGGATCTGCCTACCACTCGCGCCGCTTCGGTTGTTCAGATAGACGCTGCCGACCCAAATAAAATCTATCTTGGCGTGCAGGCGCTGAAGGACTAATTTTATTGGGCTCAGGTCTTAGGTATTAGGTAGTCAGGGTTTCATATAGCCCCATGTGCTCTAACAACCTAATGCCTAATGCCTCAGGGATTTCATAATTGACTAAAGCCCACATAATCACTACAATCTCTAGTGAAAAATGTTGCTGTATTTATGTCTCTTTTAAGTGAAAGCAAGGGCGATTTCGATAAGGCGGTAGACCACCTGGCGCACGAGCTAAGCGGTCTGCGCACCGGACGGGCAACACCTGCCTTGGTTGAAGATATTCAGGTCGAGGCTTACGGAACTATGCAGCCAATCAAGGCTCTGGGCTCCATCTCTGTTCCCGACGCCAAGACCTTGGCTATTGAGCCGTGGGATACTTCGGTAGTTAAGGCGATAGAAAAGGCTATCCAAGAATCTGGTATTGGCATCAATCCCACGGTCGACGGCAAAATCATTCGCTTAACCATGCCCATGATGACTGAAGAAAGTCGTCAACGCTTGGTAAAAGTGATGAAAGAAAAAATGGAAGATGCACGCGTCAGCATCCGCCGCATTCGCGAAGACGTTAAAAAGTCAATCGAGAAACAGACGGGCATCGGTAAAGACGACATTCGCACTGAGCTTGAGCAGTTAGACAAAACGGTTAAGGAGCTCATTGCCAAAGTAGACGCCATCGGTGCCAAGAAAGAACAAGAGATAATGACAGTCTAATTACAGTTACAAGTTGCAAGTTTCGAGTTAAAAGTAACGGCAGTTTTTCAACTTTCAACTTTATACTTTCAACTAATCAGATATGGATGTCTCAATGGAGAAATTGGTAAATTTATGCAAAACGAGAGGTTTTGTATTTCCTGGTTCAGAAATTTATGGCGGCTTAGCTAATAGCTGGGATTACGGTCCACTTGGCGTTGAGCTTAAAAACAATATTAAGCAAGCTTGGTGGAAGAAGTTCGTAACCTCGCGTTTAGACATGGTTGGTATCGATGCTGCCTTGATCATGAACCCCAAAGTTTGGGAAGCTTCTGGCCACGTGTCGACGTTTACTGATCCTTTAGTGGAGTGCAAAAACTGTCACGAGCGCTATCGCGCTGATCAAATTGATCTGGCCAAAGCTTGTGCTAAGTGCGGGCAGAAAGGCACTTTCACTGAGCCGGCTTCGTTCAACTTAATGCTCAAGACCTGGCTCGGCCCCAAGCAAGACGCTTCCGCCGAAGTCTATTTCCGTCCCGAGACCGCCCAGGCCATGTTTGTCGACTTTCCAAATATTTTGACCTCGACTCGCAAGCGCGTGCCTTTTGGTGTGGCTCAGATCGGTAAGGCATTCCGCAACGAAATCACTCCTGGTAACTTCATTTTCCGTCAGCGCGAATTCGAGCAGATGGAAATTGAGTATTTCATCAAGGCCGATGACTGGGAAAAGACCTTCGAATACTGGCTAAAAGAAATGCACCAGTGGATTGCTGAGTGTGGAATCAAGGCTGAGTTGACCCACGATCTTGAAGTACCTAAAGACGAGCTAGCTCACTACAGCAAGCGCACCGTAGATATTGAGTACGATTTTCCGTTTGGCCGCAAAGAGCTTTACGGCTTGGCTTACCGTACCGATTTCGATTTAAAGAACCATGCCGAACATTCTGGCAAGGACATGCTTTACACCGATCCAGCAACAAACGAAAAATACGTTCCGCACGTGATTGAGCCAACTTTTGGCGTCGACCGCACCTTCTTGGCCGTCATGGCCTCGGCTTATCATGAAGAAGAGGTTGAAGGGGAGTCGCGCGTGGTGCTGCGTTTGCCAAAGCATCTGGCTCCAGTGAAGGTAGCAGTTTTGCCGTTGAGCAAAAAAGACGAGCTTTCTAGCGTTGCCCTGCCGCTGGCCGAGAAGCTGACCAAGCTTTTCCGCACCGAATACGACGAAACGCAATCAATTGGTAAGCGTTACCGTCGCCAAGACGAAATTGGTACACCATTCTGCGTGACTGTCGATTTCGAAACGCTCGAAGACCAAGCGGTCACCGTCCGCGAACGCGACTCCATGAAACAAGAACGCGTCCCCCTGGCCGAACTCGAAGCTTACTTGTCTGCGAAGTTAGCTTCGTAGCTCATCGTGCGAACGATTGCTTTAGTGTCGATCTACCCGGCAGCAGTCGAGATCTACGCGAAGCGATCTACTATCTACGTACTGTAATTTTTGAACGATTATGTACCACCCCGAACATTTAAAAAACGGCGCACGCATTCATCTAGTTCCTTTTGCTGGCACGCAGGCGGCAACGCTGCTTGTGCTTTTTAAGGTTGGCTCACGCAACGAGCCGCTGAAAGTCTGGGGCGGGTCGCACTTTATTGAGCACCTCATGTTTAAGGGCACCAAACGTCGCCCTAAGACCCTCGACATCACCAAAGAGCTCGATCGCTACGGCGCGGAGTTTAATGCCTATACCAGCAAAGACCACACCGGCTACTGGGTAAAAATCGACGGCCAGCACTTGCCGGTAGCGATTGATTTGCTTAATGACATGCTCTTCCACTCCAAGTTTGAAGACGTAGAGATGAAGCGCGAAAAGAAAGTCATCATTGAAGAGATCAAGATGTACGAAGAGAACCCTATCATGCACCTTGACGACCTGCTTGAAGAGGCTATGTTCGACGGCCACTCACTCGGCCGCAACATTGCCGGCACCGCTAAGTCAATGACCGCCATGAAGCGTAACGACGTTTTGGCTTACCGCGACGCCTACTACGTGCCAGAAAACATGGTGATTGTTATTGCGGGCAACGTACCAGTCAAGGCCAAGGAGTTATTAGAGAAGAGTTTCGGTAAGGTTGCTAAGAAGCCACTGGTGGCGACTGACTCGGTTTTCCCGGAA
>CAZXUX010000047.1:0-2869 GCA_964644265.1 uncultured Gammaproteobacteria bacterium | reverse complement strand
GCGGGGAGTTTGCCATGCCACGCATGCGCGTTCAGCATAAAAAACTAGAACAAGTACAGTTGGCTTTTGGTTTTCCAACGCCTGGTCGTGGTCATGCCGATGAAACCGCGCACTATCTGCTTTCCACCATTCTGGGCGGCACTATGAGTTCGCGCTTGTTCATTGAGGTCCGCGAAAAGCGCGGCTTGTGTTACAGCGTACGTTCGTCATTCGACACTTACGCCGACGTCGGCGCCTTTACTGTGCGCGCTGGTCTCGACGCTAGTCGAGTTTCATTGGCCACCAAGGTTATTGTCGACGAGCTCAAGAAAATTGCCAAACACGGAGTCACGGCAGCTGAATTAACCATGGCTAAAGACCACTTGCGCGGCGCCATGACCCTGCGGCTTGAAGATTCGTCTAATCAGGCTGAATTCGTGGCCAAGCAGGAATTGTTTTCAGATAAGGTAAAATCAATGTCAGAGCGCTTGGCGGAGGTTGATAAAGTAACCAAAGCTACAATCGACCGCGTGGCCAGAGAGACACTCAACCTGCGTAAGGTTTCTTGTGCCGCCATCGGTCCCTACGCTACGCCAAAAGCCTTCACCGCACACTTACCGAAGTTCTAGTCACAGATTACAGTTTGACATCAAGACCCTGAGTGACAGCGAAGGGTCCCTCAAGTGGTAGCAATCGATAGGTTGCAACGAGAGATGACTCGGTAGTGATTTGAGTCAACTATTATCTGCCTTCTGTAATCTGCTATCTTGTAAGTATGAAATACATCATCGGCAACTGGAAGATGAACTTGGCCACCCGCGAGTCGCTCGCCTTGGTGAGGGGAGTTTTGCGTGCTCTCCAGGGTAAAGAGGTCGTGCCAAGCGTGGTGCTATGCCCATCGTTTACTTCGCTAACCGAAGTTCACAAGTTGTTAACGCGTACTCGGGTTGAGTTGGGCGCGCAAAATGCTGGTCCCGACCGCGCTGGCGCCATGACTGGGGAAGTTGGTCTAGCGCAGCTCGAAGACGTCGGCTGCAAATACGCCATCATTGGTCACTCTGAGCGCCGTGCTCAGTTTCACGAGGACGATGCTTTAATTAGAGCGCGCCTGACCGCCGTTTTGGCCTCTAGTTTGACGCCTATTTTGTGTGTTGGCGAGCCGGCTGACGCTCGAGCCAGAAACGAGGCGGTATCATATGTTACTGAGCAGCTACACGCTGCCTTGCGCGATCAAGCGATGCCTCGCGGCAAGAAGCTAGTTGTTGCTTATGAGCCCATTTGGGCTATCGGTAGCGGGCACCCAGCTACGCCTCAGGACGCTGTCGCTATGCACCGCGCTATTCGCGATGTAGTCAAACAGTACGCTCGACTAGACGGAGATCGTGTGGCCGTAGTTTACGGAGGCTCAGTGGAAGGTGCTAATGCTTACCAATTTTTGCGCGAAGCAGAAATCGACGGCGTCTTAGTTGGTGGGGCTAGTCTACGTTTAAACGAATTTGAGTCTATTCTGCAGGCGGCAACTGAAGTGATTGAAGCCCAGGGGTAATTTATGATTTTAACCATAATCTTTCTTTGCCTGCTTGCCGTTGCTCTCTTAACCATGTTGGTTTTAGTCATCCGCAAAATTCCACAACTCCGCGTAGTCGACCCCTCGTCGTCTAGGGAGAATCGTTCCAAGGGATTGAAGTACGAGCTACTGCGCCAGCGCTTGGCCAGGGAAAGTGGCAAGCGACTGGCTACGGTGTCTAGTGTTGCCACCGGGCCGCTACGCGCTCTGCAGAATGTTGTTCGCGGAACCGCGGCTCGCTTGCAGGCTCTGGAGCGATCTTATAGCG
This sequence comes from uncultured Gammaproteobacteria bacterium, assembly GCA_964644265.1. Classification (GTDB taxonomy): domain Bacteria; phylum Patescibacteriota; class Patescibacteriia; order UBA9934; family UBA9934; genus JAGORL01. The sequence goes on along the minus strand of CAZXUX010000047.1, from coordinate 1,055 downwards.
CCAAGCAAAAGACGCCACGCGCCGCCTTGGGTCATGCGGAGCTGCGCGCCTTGCTAGACGAAGCTCACAAATTGGCCGAACAAGAGCGTTACGATGCAGCCGAGAAGAAATTTGTTGAGGTTTTGAGTATTGATCCTAAAAATAAGGACGCTTACGAAAGCATCGGGCGCATGTACATGCGCATGAAGGAGCTTACGCAGGCCAAGGAGGCATTTAAACACCTGCTAAAGCTTTCTAAGGACGACGCTAGCGCCTTGGTTAGTTTGGGCGAGATCGCCATGTTAGAAGACGATGTAGCTCAGGCGTACACCTACTTCTCGCGCGCTAAAAACATTAGCCCTAACAATCCACGTTATCTTGACTACTTCATTGAAGCCGCCATTCGCAAAGCCGACGTTCTAGAGGCCACCATGGCTTTGGACCACCTAAGATCAGTGAATCCTGAAAATAAAAAAATCGATCAGTTTGATGAACGTATAGCCGAGCTCAGAGACAAGCGCAGAAAAGATTAAACAAAAAACCCGCAACTTGCGGGTTTTGTGTTTGAAACCAATTACTTAGTCTCCTTGTGCGGGGTATGAGCCTGACAGGTGGAGCAGAACTTCTTAAGTTCAAGACGATCCTTAAGGGTCTTCTTGTTCTTAGTTGAACGATAGTTGATGGACTTGCACTCGGTGCATTCCAATTTGATGAGTGTTTCTTGAGACATACGGCCAATAATTCTGGGCTAGTCTACGGGAAAGGCTAGATTTTGTCAACAAACAAAAAACCCCAATACCTTGGGTATTAGGGCCCTTTGGAGCCACAGACCAGGATTGAACTGGTGACCTCATCCTTACCATGGATGCGCTCTACCAACTGAGCTACTGCGGCAAACGGATTCGTTTAAATCGCCCATCTTCGTCGTCGTTCGCTCCGTTCGGCCTCAATGTAGGATTTACCTACACCTCGGCCGTACTCGCTCGCTCCTAGAATCTGAACGATTTAAACGAATCCTTCAAGTCACTCCATCGCGCTTACACGGGCAACTGCATTTAACTCCTAGTAAACCCGAT
>CAZXUX010000046.1:0-7548 GCA_964644265.1 uncultured Gammaproteobacteria bacterium | reverse complement strand
AACTTTGTATTCGACTGGATCTTCTAGGGTAATGATTTTTACGTCTTTAGTGTTGAGGCGTTTTAGAATGGCGTAAAGGGTAGTGGTTTTACCGCTACCGGTTGGTCCGGTAGTCATAATCATGCCGTTTGGTCGTTCAATTTCGCGGATGATTTTTTTCAGGGCTGCGGGGCGGAAGCCTAGTTTGTCAAAATCCAAAGAGATAGTATCCGGATTCAGCAGACGCATGACCACCGATTCGCCAAAAGAAGTCGGGATGGTGCTAATGCGGACATCTATCTGTTTATTTTTTTGGAAAATAGTAAAGCGACCATCTTGGGCTTGATCGGTGACGTTTATTTTTAGGCCAGCAATTAGTTTTATGCGAGCAATTATTTTTTTCCATTGCTCGCTTTCTAGTACCGCAATTTCTTGCAGAATGCCGTCGACCCTAAAGCGAACTATGATGCCTTTTTCTTCTGCCTCAACGTGAATATCAGATGAACCTACCTTTAACGAAGCGGCAATTACTACGGCTAGGATATCGGTTACGCTGGCTCGTTGTAAAATGCCGCTGATCGAGGCAAAGTCGGTCATTTGGGCAGAGTATTTTTGTAACTCATCTTCGGTGATTTCAACACCCTTAACCACGGCTTTTATTTTTGGCAAAGCGGCATAAAGTCGTAAGGCGTGTTCCAGACTTTCGGCCGAAATTAAATAACGTTGTACGTTGGCTTTGTGGCGTTCGCCAAGGGCAAATATCAGTTCATCGATTTTTTCATCTTGTGGTTTGATGGCGCCAACGCGAATTTCTGATCCCGAGTACAAAAAACAGACCACTTGTAGCTCTCGTGCCTGCTCTTCTGGAATCAGCGTTAGGGCATCGGGGCTAATGGGGAAGCCCTTAAGCTGCATGGTTGGTATGCCGAGCGTAGCGGCCTCGCGTCCGACCTCTTCTTCTTTTTCGCGTCGCGAGATGATGGTCATTTTCTCGGCGAACTGTTCACTGGCTTCGTTAGAAAATTGAATTTTTTTTGATGACGAAATAGCTGACTCCGATGACTCAGTGGCTGCTTGGGTGCTGGGCGCTGAGTTGGGGGAGCGCAGGGCAGCACGCCGGGCGATAACATCTTTGACCGACGGCAATGAGTCCATGTTAGTTGCGAGATAGGGCAGACAACATGCGTTGGCTGTGGGCTAGCATACGCGGTACGACTTTTCGTTTAGCCAAGTATTCAGCCAAAGCAGTCCAGGCAGTGTAAGTAAAGGTTGTAGCAAAGCCCGCGGTAGCAATGATTAGGAAAAGCACGATGAGCACTACGACGGTAGTTAAGGCCACGAAGCCACCAAACGAGCCACCGCTCAATACGGCCGCAAAGGCCAGGATAGCTGGCGCTCCGAGCAGCACCACAAGACCGTCAAAGATGGCTGAAATAGCAAAGTTTACGGCAAAGAGCAGGGCTGACATTTCTAGACAAATTAAGGGATTGGCACGGTAAAGGCGCCAGGCAAAAGTTAGCGCGTCGGTAACTGTAGCATCGGTTCGTGCCACGCCGATGAGTGACAGCATGATGACTACGTTTAGGGTTAGGGCGACCGAAATAGCCATGGCTGAGAAAATAGTGCCAAAAATTGCGTCGGCCAAGATATCGCTGGTATTTAAAAAGCTAATCAATAAGTCTTTATTGGGTTCTGTGCCAAACAAGCATGACGTTGCTAACTAATACTTTAAGCAATAAATCTAGAGTTAAAAAGCGTAATATTCTTGGGTGCAGTAATTCTTTTTTTAGTTCGCCAAAACTTAGCTGGCGTTTTTTGGTGGCTGCCCGATGGGCCACGCGTAGCAGAACCTGCTGACAAGCTACTACCAAGAGGACAACGGTCAGTGCGCCAAAAATAAGCAGCAGCGACATAATAACCGCTTGGAGTGGGGTCGAGATCAGTATTTGGCTCTGATACGACTCTAGAACGTAGGCTCTCTGAACATCGAGCCAGGTCATTAGAGTGGGGATGGTGGTGGCAATTTTTGCTTGCCGTAACAGATCGTTAATTACAGCGCCGCTACCGGCTAAGCCAGCGATGGCAGCGATCGGCCAAAGCTCCCGGTGGTGCCAGGCGGTCTTTAACGAATGCAATAAAATTGGTCGGTACACTGGTATGTGACGCGGCATAGTCCTCCATTTACTGAGTAGTATACATCCTTATATTTTGATTTACACAGATTAACTCTCACGGATTTTACACAGATGCAAAAAAGCGAGCCACGCGGCTCGCTTTTTTGCATCTGTGTAATCTGTAGGAGCTATGTAATCTATCTGTGTTAATTTTTTACGTAGTAGAAGGTAGAGGAGTGAATTTCGGTGCCTTGGCAGCTGGACCAACCAGTGCGATGAACTCTTCTTTTTCGATTGTTTCTTTTTCAAGTAGTACCTTGACCACGGCCTCGATCTTATCGCGATTTTTGCGCAGTAGTTCGGTAGCCGTTTCTAGGGCGCCCTTGAGCAAGGTGTTCATTTCTTGGTCAATGATTTCTGCATGCTTTTCTGAGTAGTCACGATTTTCGTGAATTTGCTTGCCCAGGAAGATCATGTCTTCGCGTTCGCCGTAGGTGCGTGGACCAAGGGCGGCGCTCATGCCGAATTGGGTGACCAGGTCGCGAGCCAATTGCGTGGCACGTTGCAGGTCGCTGCCCGGGCCAGTAGTTAGGTCGCCAAAGATTTCTTTTTCGGCAACATAACCGCCAAGCGACATGGCCATTTCGTCTAGGAATTCTTGACGAGAGTGCATTTTGCGATCCTCTTCGGGAATGCTCATGGTGTAACCAGCGGCGCGACCACGAGAGATGATAGAGATTTTGTGTACGTCGTCACAGTGAGGGAGCAAGTGACCAACAACGGCGTGACCAGCTTCGTGATAGGCAGTGAGCAATCGTTCGTCAGCGCTTAAGATATGGCTCTTGCGTTCGGGTCCGAGCAAGACTTTTTCTATGGCATCTAACAGATCTTGCTGAATGATTTCTTTACGATCACGACGGGCAGCAAAGATAGCGGCTTCGTTAAAGATGTTCATTAGATCGGCGCCCGATAGCCCAACAGTGCGTTCGGCAATGCGTTTAAGATCAATGTCCTTAGCTAGCGGCTTACCGGCAGCGTGAATCTTAAGAATCTCTTCGCGAGCTTTAAGGTCTGGACGATCGAGCATAACGCGACGATCGAAGCGACCTGGTCGTAATAGGGCAGGGTCAAGCACGTCTGGTCGGTTGGTAGCCGCTACGACTATTACGCCCATGTTCGGGTCGAAACCATCCATCTCAACCAAGATTTGGTTTAGCGTTTGTTCGCGTTCGTCATGTCCGCCACCCAAACCGGCGCCGCGCTGGCGGCCGACGGCGTCGATTTCATCGATGAAGATAATGCAGGGAGCGGCTTTTTTGGCTTTAGCAAACAGGTCGCGAACGCGAGAAGCACCGACACCAACGAACATCTCAACGAATTCAGAGCCAGAGATATGGAAGAACGGAACATTGGCTTCGCCAGCCACTGCGCGGGCAATCAAGGTTTTACCGGTTCCCGGAGGGCCCATCAGTAAAACACCTTTAGGAATTTTAGCTCCTAAGTCGGCGAATTTCTTTGGGCTCTTTAAGAACTCAACGATTTCGGCCAACTCTTCTTTGGCTTCTGGATTGCCGGCGACATCTTTAAAGGTGACGCTGTTTTTTTTGCCGGTAAATTCACGGGCATTCGACTGACCAAAGGTCAAGGCGCGTGAATTAGCGCCTTGCATTTGGCGGATGAACAGCCAGAGAACTACCGATAAGCCAATTACAAACAGCAAGGTGGGGAGCATGCTGCGTACAAAAGCCGTACCGGCGCTTGGTTGTTTGATTTCAACCTCTAGTTTAGACAACTCGTCAGGCGTTATGCCGTAGTTTACGAGTAGTTCGGTCAATGACTGCCCAGATTCTTTGCTGGTGGCGTACTGTTTGTCATCGGCAAAGGCTGTAATGGCGTCTTCTTGTACTTCTAGACGGTCGATTTCTTGAGCCTTAATTTTTTCGACCAGCACCGAAATACCGATGCTTTCGATTTCTTTTGGTTTGATGGTTGTCGCCGAGAAGATCGCTCCAATTGCGAACAGCATCAGGACAAATAAGATGATGTTTCTGGAGACGGATTTCATAGGGCGTTAGGCTTCAGCTTTTTCTTCTTTGGCTTCTGACTTGGTGTCGACTGCTTTTTCTTCTTTGCCAGCCTTTTCTTCGCGTAGCGAAAGTCCAAGGCGGTGTTCGTTTGGTTCAATCGAGACGATGCGGAACTTCATGTTGTCGCCGATTTTGGCAATTTTTGATGGATCCTCAACTGGCTTGTCGGAAAGTTCAGAAACGTGAGCCAGGCCTTGAATGTCCTGATCGAGTTCAATGAAGAAGCCGAAGGGATTGATTTTTACTACCTTACCCTCGACCCAGTCGCCGATCTTGTAGCGCTTAGCTACGTCGACCCAAGGATCTTCGGTCAGCTTTTTCATCGACAAGAAGATCTTGCTGCCTTCGATGCCGATAATTTCAGCGCGGACATTGTCGCCAACCTTCAGGAGATCTTTAGGGTGGTCAATGCGCTGCCAAGCGATTTCAGAAATGTGCACCAGGCCTTCAAGCGGTACATCTGAACCGGTAGGGAAGAACTTTACGAAAACTCCAAAGTCAGCCACTGCGCTAATGTCACCGGCAACGATATCGCCGACTTTGCATTGCGCAATGATGTTCTTTTGTTCGTCTTCCCAAACAGCTTTTTCACTAACGATAAGCTTGTTGTCGTCTTCAAGTACATCGAGCACTTTGACGCGGAGGTCGGTGCCGACGAGACTCTTAAGCTTTTCAAGAATTTTTTGCTTGTCGCCACCAGAAACGCGTGGGTAGTTGTCTGGAGCAAGTTGCGAAACTGGCAAAAAGCCTTGTACATGACCAACGCGAACAATAAGACCGCCCTTGTTGGCGTCTAATACTTTTACCATGACGATTTCGCCGCTTGAGCTCATGGCGCCGAGATCTTTCCAGGCGCGCTTTTGACCAGCGTGACGGAAGGACAATTCCACTTCTCCGTTTTCATTTTCCAAATCAACAACCGTAGCCTCGACTTGGTCGCCGGCCTTTAGGTTCTTGTAAATGTCGGATTCAGCGTAGAGTTCGCGACCACGAACGACACCGGCTTTGCGACCGTTAACGTCGATCTTGATCTGACGACCTTTAGTGCTCAGCACCTTGCCTTTTACCAAGTCGCCGACTTTCGGCATGGCTAGGTAGTCGCCGTTCTCTAACAATTTTGCTAACTCGCTCTGTGGAACCGTTGTTTCTGCTTCTGTTGCCATAAGTACTCTCTACCGACTAGGCCCCGCGTCCTTTTGGCTAAATTTGGCCAAAAAAGGTGCGGGGGCTATTCGGGGACTAAGAATTAAAGAGTGGGGAGAGTTTACGCGTTTAGGGGCAGGAGGTCAAGTAAGGGACGGTTTGTGCGGAATGTGTAAAAAATGTGGACAATTATGGTTGACCATCGGATGCGGTTCTTGTTTAATATTTTTGTCCTATCGGTTTGCCCATTTCATAATTAGGATTCACAAGACGAACTCTCCTTATTCTCTTTTTTTGGCGGGTTCTTTTTATTTCTCATTATTTCTAAAGATTCCCGAAAGAATCGTTAAATATTCCAAGGGGGTGCCTATTATTTTTTCTGGAGAATTCGCTTAGTGCCATGTGACTAAACCAATACTTCGCGTCAAAAATGACGTAAAAAGGGTGACATCATGCGTGGGTTCCTGTTCGTTTTGACTGGCAGCCTGCTGTGCGGCTGTGAAAACGGCGAGTTCGCTGGCGATTCCGGCTACTCGGCGGGGGAGCTCGAAGAGGCCTCGATGGATGCTTTGATGCAGATTTCTGCGTCCGATGCCGATACGCTCATCGACGACGCCAGGCTCGACCTCGGCCTGTGGGGCGGCCAGTGCAAGTCGTGGGTACAGAACGAGACCTCGGCATCGTACGGCGTGTGGCTGGCGGTGAACGACACTTCGCCGCTCAGCGACCAGTACAAGTGGGTCAGCGATACCACGCCGGCGACCAACGTGGCGCGTTGGCTCGGCAGTTACGCCAACGGGCGCACCGGGCCGGTCAGCATCGGGAAGGGTGGTAGCACCACGCTCAACGTGACGGTGCCGAATGCTGATCCGCAGGTCATCGTGCTGTACGCCAGCACGACCAGCGTGACGGCTACCATGACCAAGGGCACCACGTCGTTGGCTGTCACCAGCACTGGTGGCGTGGGTGGTACGGTTTCTGCTTCCACGGTGACTGGTTCCGGCACCTGGACGCTCAGCGTGAAGAACAACGGATCGTCGACGGCGACCGGGGTGGTGGCTGTGGTGCTGTCGCGCTCGCGCTTCCTGAGCGACTGGGAAACGGCGCGGCGCGGCGATATCATGCAGATGTACGTCGGCACCAGCTCGGCCAACCGCGCCGCTGGTGGCCCGCACACCGTGTTCGTGCAGACCGATTTCAACGTGCTCGGCACCACGGGGTCGACCGGCACCTGTCAGTTCGGTTCGACCACGAGCGCCACTTACAGCACGGGCTGCAATTGGCTCGACAGCAACTGGGTGGGCGTCGAGATCGTCGGGGCTCACAATGTGAGTATGGATACCATGATGAAGATGGCGGCCTACAGCTCGCTGTATGGCTTCACCGTCTATCGACTCAACTAGAACGTGGATTGGTCGCGCTTGCCTAGCGCGGCGCGACCAATCTATTATTTATAAAATTATGAAAAAAAATACACAGATAATGTTTTTTGCGTTTTTGTTTGTTGTTTTAGCGGCGGTTGTAACGCTTGCCGTTTGGGGTTTTAGTATGTGGGGTTCGGCACCAGAGAACGCAGATGATCTTGTGACTTACACTAATGATCGCTTGGGTTTTTCGCTGGAGCACTCGACCGTTTACGGTGCCATTCAAGAATTTGACCATCAAGTAGTTTTTAGAGCAGCGCCCGAAGATCAGTGGGTGTTCGCGGTATCTGTAGAGGACACGGCTCATGCTTCTGTAAGTGATTGGCTAGAGGCTCGATCTGTGGCCGATGGCGTGGCCTTGGGTTATAGGTCTATCGGTAGCGTTGGTGATGGCTTCGAGTTGGTAACTCAGGATGTTATTAGCGACAGCGATACCGGTGGAGCACGCTATTCAAGAATAGCTTTTGCAGTAAAGCTAGTTCGCGGCAAAATTTATAAGTTAGATTACCGCAATGATTTGTCATCACAAGAATCACCCCAGCTTATTCCTGAAATGATCAACATCGCTGCCAGTTTGCGGGTGCTGGAGTAACGAATTACGGTTATTGCTCTAATCGCTTGTGCTGAAATGTTTTTTTAGCTTTTCCGCGATGGTGGCTAGTACTGAATCATCGGCTCGCTTGCGCTCTTCAAGACCTTCAGCTGCTACAAAAAGGCCGCGTAGATTGTGTTTGCTCGGTAAGACGTGGGCATGAAGGTGTGGCTGGGTTCGGTGAGCCGATCCGTTAATTAGGCAAATCG
>CAZXUX010000045.1:0-7759 GCA_964644265.1 uncultured Gammaproteobacteria bacterium | reverse complement strand
TCAGCTGGTAGAGCGCTTCCATGGCATGGAAGAGGTCAGCGGTTCGATCCCGCTAAGGTCCACCACACAGAAAACGCAATAAAATTTCCCCCGGCCAGGCTCCTAGCTGGAGAAAATTTTATTGTGTTTTCTCAGTACAATGGTCATCTCGAGCGGTGACCAGAGAAGACCTACTAAGTTGGGAGAGTTTCTAGGAGAATCGAGAACCGACTGAGGCGTACTTAATGGTACGTTGAAGGAGGATCGGAGATTCGACAACGAAAATCGACCAACTTGGGTAGGTCTTCTATGCGCGGACGTGGCGGAATTGGTATACGCGCTAGCTTGAGGGGCTAGTGCCAGCAATGGCTTGAGGGTTCGAGTCCCTCCGTCCGCACCAGTAGAAAAACAGTTTTATTTGGCCGATTTTGGGCTCACGGGTCACTAACCCGCGTTCATCCGAACCCGTCACAAGTAAAGCTGTTTTTTTATTTCCCTTGCGGTTAGCTTAGGCTTGGGAGTTTTTCTTTGTTACAATGGCGCAGTGCTTCACTTTTCTTGATTGATTATGTTTCTGCAACGAATTCTCATTGGCCTGTTCGTTTGCGCTATGGGATTTGCGATTGTTTGGAAAACTAGAGCCTTTATCGAAATCGCCGGACCATTGCCTTGGATTGAAAAGCAGTTTGGTTTTGGCGGCACACATTTTGTGTACAAGTTGTTGGGGACGGCCATTATCCTTATTGGCTTCTTGGTAATCACCGACCTCTTCGATATCTTCATCGGTGGCTTCATTCGCAGCATCTTCTAACGAGCCAACTTTAATTTTTAAGTTTTAATACTTTAATTTATGTCAGGAAACGCACTCCTCGACGCTAAACTCCTGCTCCGTTCCCTTGGTGTGCAACCAGGTATGCACGTAGCTGATTTTGGCGTGGGGCGTACTGGTCACCTAGTTTTCCCGGCCGCTGAGATGGTTGGCTCGGGTGGCAAGGTCTATGGCGTTGATATTCAGCGCGACGCGCTCGATATGCTAGAGGGTCGCCGCCGTCAGTACTTGGTGCACAATTTAGACTTGGTCCACGGCGACATTGAAGCCGGCAATTTGCCAATCCCACAGTATTCGCTCGACTTAGTATTTTTTGTACACACTCTTGGTCAGGCCAGGCGTCACGCCGAAATTCTTCACGAACTAGATCGTTTAGTAAAAAAAGACGGTCGGGTGGTAGTTGTCGATTGGCTGCCTGATGCCGCGCACCCGGTAGCACCCTTTGATACTTTACGTTTGCACCCCAGGGAGCTCGACAGTACGTTTGTTAAAGCTGGCTGTACTGTGTGTGGCGAATTTTCACCCAGCCCATGGCACTGGGGGAGGGTGTATAGCCTTGATTGACGTTTTCAGTGGCTTGGCCTAACATTTTGGCCAATTATGAACCTCTCTCAATTGCTGAAACTTTCCTATTGGTTTGATTTGACTCCAGTTCGCATGAGTCCGGGCATAGAGATTTTGTTTTTTGTTCTGTTTGCCTTAATGATTATCGCCGGTTCTATCTTCCGCATAATGCGCAAAAACCGTACTGATAAGTTTGACCGCATTATTTTGACTCGCACCGCCAGCCTAGTGACCGTGCTCGGAGTTCTGGGTTTGTTCTGGCTGTTCTTTAGCTTTGAAGAAATTTCTCACTTTGGCATGCGCCTGTGGTTCTTGGTTGGTCTAGCGATCTTTGTCTTCTACGCGGCTAAAATTCTCCACTTCGCCAAGTACCGCGTACCCGTTTTGCGCCTCCAGGAACAATCCAAGGCCGAAGCTAACAAATACCTGCCACGCTCAAGCCGTCGCTAACTAACTCTATTATTCGTAGCCAACTTTAATTTTTATCCGGCAGCTGCCGGATTTAATACTTTAATTTTTAATTAATGTTCCATGCCCCACGAACGCCAGCGTTTTGGCACCGAGTCTGAGCGACTCGCCGAAGAGTTTTTGAAAGGCAAGGGTTGGACAATCCTCGATCGTCACTACACCAACCGTTACGGCGAACTCGATCTGGTGGCCCAAGATGGCCACGAGGTCGTTTTTGTTGAAGTCAAAGCGCGCCGCACCTCCGAATTCGGTTACCCTGAAGAATCGGTCACGGCGCAAAAAATTCGCAAAATTGCTCTAGCTGCCAACGCTTACTTGCAGCGCCACAAGCTTGTAGCACAGCCTTTTCGCGTTGATGTTATTGCCATTGAGTGGACGGTGGCCCCGCCACGGATCACTCATTTCGAAGCTGTCGGGTAATGGTTTTAATAGGCACAAGAACATGTTAAGCTTTTGCATGTATGTTTTATGAGGGCAAGCGATCTGGTCAGTACTTAGAGCAAATTAGTCGGCATCCTGAGGAAAAAACCATGTTAATCAGGGACGCTTTGGGTAGCGATGAGATCCCCAGGGATAAGGATGGGAAGATTACCATTCTTGAGTTGGGTATCGGCGGAGGAGAATCATTGAAACTGATGAGTGAACAAGCGCCCGATGGCGTTAGTATCATTGGCGTTGATCTGATTCCTGAACTAGCACACCATTCTTCTAATGAATTAGGGATTCCTTCTGTGGTTGCAGATGTGGCCCACTTACCGTTTCGCGAAAATTCAATCAGTGCGGTCAATGCCTCAGCTATTTTTCACGAAGTTAGTTCCTACGGTATCAAAAAAGATGATGGAAGGATCTTTGGTCTTGATGCTGTAAAATACACAATGGCGCAAATCCAGAATATTTTGCTGCCTGGAGGTCTGTTGGCATATAGGGATGTTGCGTTAACTACCAAATATCTCAAGAGCGAGAAGGGAGTGCGATATAGCTCTGAGTCTTGGAAAAAGTTTATTGACTGGTTTTTGCCGGAATTTCTTTCCTCAGGGCCTCAAATGTATGACAAGGAACTTGTAAGAATCCAGCCGTATGGGGGAGGGGTTGCTATTACTGCGCCAGTAGGGTTGCATCGCGAAATTCAGCGTCACTACCTAATGCTGCGCGACTATGTTAAGACGGTGGATGGTGACAGTGATGCAGATGCGGCTATCGCATCTGCCCTATCCTCGGACCAGCCAGGTGATCAGTTTATTAATCCCTGGAAAGAGCGTGAGGGCAAGGAGTGGTATGTCTACGGAACCCCAACGGAAGTTATTTTGGCTGGTAAAAATTCCCAAGGCACTGATGCCAACGAAGTACTCTTTCCGTCAGATGCGACACGGGTGCAACTGATACCACGCGCAAATTCAAATCAGTATTTGCAGGAGTTTATTGACTATCCAGAATTCGATGGCAAGCTAGTTGTTGGTTTCAATAAAATGAGCGCGCAGAAAGCTAAAGAGATAGTCAATGATGTTTTTACCGATGAGTGTTCGGCGAGCGAATTCGTAGACTGTGAACAGATTAGAAGTGTTTTTAAAGAATAAAATATATGGAAATTGAAATAAAATACGGGGTTTCTGAAGATGCCGCCAACGCCGCTATAAGCCGACTAAGGGAATTGGGGGGCGGCTACTTGAAAGATTCCCGTGAGATCGACACATATTTCAATGTTACGGGGAGGGATTCCATGAGCACTAAAGAGTGTTTGCGTATCAGAGAATCTTCAGAGGGCGGTTATGAAATGACCTATAAACCGCCAACCCAAAAGCTGGATCAAAAAGGCGATTACTTTGCAAAAAAAGAAACAAATATTTCCATAACCGATCCTAATGATGCTAAGTATTTTCTACACTGTCTCGGTAATACTGTTTTGGCGGTAGTAGATAAATCAAGACAATACTTCACCTTAGGTGAATGCACAGTTTGCCTAGACAAGATTCAAGGTCTCGGATCATTCATCGAGGTAGAAAACGATGGCGAGGATCCTGAAATTGGTTTGACAAAAGTGAAGGATTGTGCAAGGCTACTCGGTCTCAGCGATAGTGATATCGTTAGAGATCCTTATCGTGATCTCGTGATCACGCATTCTCAATCTAGCAAATAGTAACGAGGAGATACTCGCATGCCTAAGTTTTATTTTACCCCTAGGGGGGTGGATCGAATCGAGGAGCGACGAAGGGCTCTCAGGGGGCAGCTTAGAGAAATCCAGGGAGAAAAGGGAGAGGCTGCCGAAGTAGGCGGTAATCAGTGGCACGACAACTTCTCTTTCGAGGAGCTGTCACGTCAGGAGATGATGCTCAACTCTCAAATCGCAGAGTTAAATCGCATCATGGATAACATGGTGATTGTTCGCACCGTTTCGTCTGATGCAGATCACCTGAGCATCGGTCAGGTAGCGGTACTTGACCTCGCAGGAGAGCGTAAAGCATTCCGAGTTGGTGGGTATGACGAATCAGACCTCGAAGCAAACCCGCCAATGATCGCATACAACGCCCCCCTCATCGCCCCATTCATTGGTGCAGAGGCAGGTCATCAGGAGGTCATCTACATCGGTGGGGTGGCTAGGCAGGCAACTTTGGAAGAAATTCTCACGGAGGTGCGCGATGAAGATCGTTCTTGAGGGCGTAGATGGTAGTGGCAAGACTACGGTTGCGGGGCTGCTGTCTCGCAAGATGGGTTGGCAGTCATATGCAACCCCACCGGCGTCATTTCAGGCGCGACGCGCAAGGGTTGATGCCTTTGCGACCAACGAAGATCACTACCAGTTTTACCTTGAGGGCATCCGCTGCGCGTCTCGTGAACTCGACGAGTTTCCAGCGGGTACCAACGTCGTTGTTGATCGTTACTGGCTCACGACGCTCGTATATCATGAGGTGATGGGCGTGAGGGTGGATCCAGGTGACTTTGCGGGCATTCATCAGGCAGATGTCACGTTTCTGTTCAGGGTCAAGGCCGGTGAGCAGGCGCGTCGTCTGGCAATACGCGGATTGAGCGCTGGCGACGTGCGTATGCTGCAGCAACAAGATGCTCTTCGAGATGCGTACGACAGACTCGTGGAGCCCATGCGGCTGGTCGCGGTAGAGACAGACGCACGCAGTCCAGAGGAAATATGCGAAGAAATTCTCAATGAACTCAGTTCACGTTAAGGTGAACGGGTTCATCTTTGTTTCTAGTATTTTTGCTAATCCCATACTTGACCATTACCTGGCGTATGCTATAGTCAGGCCAATGACTCGGCCGATGGCCGGGTTAGCTGTTTATTAAGAGCAGTATAAGGGTAGTATTCGAGTATTCGAGATGCACAGTATTCGAGAGCGATTCTAGTAAAGCCGCTTGAATACTTGACGACTCGATTACTCGAATACTTCGCAAATAATTACGCCATATGGCCAGTCCAATCGAACAAGCAATGCGTCAGATTTGTGAGGAAAAAGGCTTGTCTTACGAGTCTGTTTTAGAAACTATCGAATCCGCTTTGGCGGCTGCTTACCGCAAAGATTTTGGCGACAAGTACCAAAATCTTGAGGCCAAGTTCGACGTCGACAGCGGTACCGTGCGGATGTTCGATATCAAGACCGTGGTCGAAGATATTTCTCAAGAAGAGCTAGAGGCCATTCGCCTTAAAGAAGCCGAAGAGTCAGCGGCCCGCGAAGCTCGCCGCGCCATGGGCGAGCCGGTTGGTCCGTCCAGCTTAGATTTAGAAGCCGCAGCTGGCGAAGCGCCAAAATTTAATCCTAAGACAGACCTGATGTTGTCTGATGCTAGGATTTTGAAGATGGATTCCAAGCTGGGCGATGTCATTAGAACCGAATTACAGATTCCTGGTGAGTTTGGACGCATGGCCGCCATGACTGCCAAACAGGTTATTACTCAAAAGTTACGCGAAGCAGAGCGTGAAATTATCTTTAGCGAATTCAAGAGCGTTGAGGGTACGGTAATTACCGGCACGGTGCAGCGCCAAGAGGGCCGCATTATCTTGGTCGATATTGGTCGTACCGCGGGCATACTTAAACCAGAAGATCAGTTGTCGCTAGATCGTTATCGCTCAGGTGACCGCATTAAGGTTTATGTCCGCGAGGTCTCACTCGGACCGCGCGGTCCTCAGATTTTACTGTCGCGTACGCATGAAATGTTGGTACGTCAGCTGTTTGATATTGAAATTCCAGAAATCGCTGAAGGTACGGTCGAGATCAAGTCGATCGCTCGCGAAGCTGGTGGTCGCACTAAGCTCGCAGTGTCTTCGCGCGACCCGCACGTTGACCCGATCGGCGCCTGCATTGGTCAGCGTGGCACACGTATTCAAACGATCATTGCCGAACTCGGGGGCGAAAAAATCGATGTTATTGAATGGAGCGAAAATGCTGCAGATTTCATTAAACACGCCTTGGCTCCAGCCAAAATTGGCACTGTTGAACTAAACGACGCCGAGCGTTTGGCTACCGTGCACGTAGCTTCAGATCAATTGTCTTTAGCCATTGGTCGCGGTGGCCAAAACGTGCGACTGGCTTCTAGGTTGACCGGCTGGAAGATTAACATTCAAGAAGTCCAGGCAGCCGTCGCTGCTGGCGAGGCAGTTGAAGCGATGGCCGGCACGCCCGCCGTCGCCGAGGGTGAAGCACCAGCCGAAGTCGTGGTCGACGCACCCGCTGAAGCTTCTGAGCCTGCATCCGACTCCGCCAACGTTGACGAGCCAGCCAACAGCTAATAGCCAATGGCCAAAAGCCACCTATGTCCGACATTTTCGCCACCGTTCTTTACGAGCCGCTCTACAACCTATTGGTTGCCCTCTACAACCTGCTGCCTTGGGGCGGGTTAGGCCTGGCTATTATTCTAGTTACAGTTATTGTTAAGGGCTTGCTCTTTCCTCTGACCTTCAAAACCATGAAGGCGCAGAAGCAGCTTCAAGAAGTTCAGCCCAAGATTGAAGCAATAAAAAAACAATACAAAGATGATAAAGAGACCATGGCCAAAGAGCTGATGGCTGTTTACAAATCTAACAACGTCAACCCCTTTGCCTCTTGTCTGCCGACCATCTTGCAGCTAGTGATTTTCTTGACGCTGTTCCGTGTGTTGCGAGCTGGCATTGCCACTATCAACGCTGACTTGCTGTATTCGTTTGTGCACAATCCTGGCACCATGAACCATTTGTTCTTGGGTATGAACCTGGCCGAAGTCTCGATTCCTTTTGCAATTTTGGCCGCCGTCACCCAGTACTTCCAGGCGCGCCAAATGGTTAGTCGTCGTCCGCCCAAGGTCGTACAGGGGAGCTCTGGCGCTTTAGACGAAGACATTGCGGCCAACATGAATCGCAGCATGATGTATGCCTTGCCGCTCATTATGCTAGTGGCTGGTGTCACGACCTTGCCCGGAGGTGTAACGTTGTATATTTTTATCAGCACGCTACTCACCTGGGTGCTGACCGCTTACTTTTTAAAACCCAAGGCCGAATCTAAAGTTGAGGTCATAGCTCCTGCAAAAAATAATTAGCTATACTGGTCAGGTATGCCGGTTTCTCGACGAGGGGTACAAGCAGTATTTCTGCTCGCGGGATTGCTTTTAGGGGCAGGTATTTTGGCCTGGCTTGTTAGGCAGACTGGGTTAGAAAACATCCTGTCTAGTTTGTGGCTTTTTGGCGTTTGGCCAATGCTCGGGTTCGTGACTATTTCACTAGTTAACTTTTGCGTTTACACGGTGCGCTGGAAGATGATTCTCGACCGCATGGTTGCACCCTCGGTTCGGGTGCCATTTCATAGATTATTCATGCACCGCATGTCTGGTTTCGCTGCCGGTTACTTAACTCCGGCGGCCCAAGTTGCGGGGGAGCCTGTGCGAGTGGCGATGCTGCGTAGCGAGGGCATTCCGCTTAAAGAAGCTACCGGCTCTGTGGTT
>CAZXUX010000044.1:0-7887 GCA_964644265.1 uncultured Gammaproteobacteria bacterium | reverse complement strand
TGAGGGCGAAACTGTTAATACCTCAGCCAAAAAATCGACTGTTGCTGCCGCGCCGGTTCTGCGCTTATCTGAAGCTTCGATTTTAAATGTGCACCACGTGCCTACCGGCATAGTGGAGTTTGATCGTGTGCTCGGCGGTGGCATAGTGCCTGGATCGGTAACACTACTCGCCGGCGAACCGGGCATTGGTAAGTCGACGTTGGTAGCTCAGCTAGCGCAAAGCGTTGGCAAGAGCGTGTATTACGCGTCCGGCGAAGAGTCGGAAGGACAGATTAAATTGCGCTTGTCGCGTTTAGGTATTGCACCGGAACGAATTTCTTTTTCTAATACCGTTGACGTTTTAGCTGTTATCGCCGCCGCCGAAAAACTGAAGCCGGATTTGGTTATTGTTGACTCCATTCAGACCATGCTGACGTCTGGAGTAGAGTCGCTGCCCGGCTCCCCCACGGCCGTTAAAGCGGCCACCGCCGAATTGATTAGTTACGCCAAGCGATCAAGTGTGCCGGTGCTGATTATTGGGCAAATAACTAAAGAGGGTGCCGTGGCTGGACCTAAAACGCTAGAACACTTAGTCGACACCGTACTAACGCTCGAGGGCGACCCCCAATCGGCTTATCGTTTATTAAGAGCGAGCAAGCATCGCTTTGGTAGTACTGATGAAGTTGGGGTGCTAGAGATGACTGAGAAAGGTTTGATAACTGTCGACAACCCCTCGGCTCGATTTTTGGATGAACGAGTACCTGGGGCGGGGTCGGTAGTCACCTGCATCATGGAAGGCGCACGGCCATTTTTGGTAGAGATCCAGGCACTGGTCGAGAAAACATACTTTGCTAACCCGGTGCGTCGCACCTCTGGAATTGACGCGGGGCGTTTGCAAATGCTCATAGCCATAGTCAGCAAACGTACTGGTTTGCCACTGCACGATAAGGACATTTTTGTAAACGTGGTCGGCGGCATGAAGATTCGCGAACACGCCGCTGATTTAGCGATTGCCTGCGCTATAGTCTCGGCTGCAAATAACGTTGCCTTGCCGAGTGACGCGGTGGTCATTGGCGAACTCGGCTTGGGTGGCGAAGTGCGCTCTGTGTCCTTTTTAGATCGCCGGCTCAAAGAAGCGGATCGTCTAGGGCTAAAAAAATCGTTTACCCCAAAAACCGTGCGTAACCTTGGCGAAATTTCTAAAATGTAGTAGCCTCTGCGCGGAGGCAAAATGCAACTTCAACCAACTGAGCTCAAGCTCACCATGCACTGCCCGATGCGGGTGGGCATGACGGCTCGAACGAGAAGTCACCCCCGCTCACGCCAAGTCGTGATCTGGATGCTGCTGCCGCCGGTCGAAAGCGACCTGATGGTGGTTACGGTTGACCAGCACAAGGTGCGGGAAGGCGTGAAAGCCCTTACGGGTAATGCCACCTACACCACGCACGAAAGCGTTGCCCTGGCGATTGCCCTCTACTGCATGTCCCAGTTCCCGCTCGTGGCTGAGTGCAGTGTGACCGTGGGCCGCCACGAACACACGCTTTTCAAGGACGATCAGGGCTGGTTCGAGTTCGAGGTCACGCAACGAGTGAAGAGGACCGGCTGATGCAACAAGTAGCCATCGGTCTCGGGAGCAACTTGGGCGACCGCGAGGAGTACTTGCTGGCTGCCTACAGGCAATTGCGGCAGATGCTCCGCATGCCCAGGGTGTCCGGGGTTTACGAAACTCCGCCGGTGGGTTATGCCAACCAACCTAAGTACCTGAATGCGGTAATGGCTGGCTATACTAGGCTGACGGCTAAGGAGCTGTTCGAGCTGCTCAAGAGCCTGGAGCTTTCGCTCGGCAGAACCAAACTGCACAGTGGCTTGCCGCGCGAGATCGACCTCGACCTGTTGCTGTATGGCCAAGAAGTCATTCGCGTTGGCCGCGAGGCTCACCTGGTGGTTCCGCACCCCCGCCTGCACGAGCGCTGGTTTGCCCTGAAGCCGCTCCTTGAAGTCTGGCCAGGTGCCAGCCATCCAGTGCTTCGGGTCAGTGTGCTGTATCTGCTGGAAAGAATCCCGCAGCCGCCCGAAGCCGTGCCCTACCACCTGGACTGGCAACGAGCCTAGAACACAAAACCCCTCTCACGAGGGGTCTTTTTTATTCGAAATGGACTTCGTCGATATATTCGTACAAACGATCGCGTAGTGGTGGATAAGCGGTTAAGTCTGGCGACTTATCCAAGATCTCTTTAGAGAAGTCTTTAGCGTGTGACATTAGATCGATGTCGTGCATGGTGCCGAGTTTGAATTGTTCAAAACCAGATTGTTCGGTGCCGAAGATGTTACCGGGGCCACGAAGCTGCAAATCTTTCTCGGCCAAATCGAAGCCGTCTTGGCTATCTTCGATCGCCTTCAAGCGTTCGCGAGCAACTCCGCCAAGAATGTTAGACGGGTGCAAGAAGCAGTAGCTTTGCTCTGAGCCACGGCCAACACGACCGCGCAACTGGTGGAGCTGAGCCAAGCCAAAGCGCTCAGCGCCTTCTACATACATAATGGTAGCGTTCGGCACATCAACACCAACTTCAACCACGGTAGTTGAAATCAGCATGTCAGCTTCGCCAGAGGCAAATTTGCGCATGACTTCGTCTTTCTCCTTGGTCTTCATGCGACCGTGCAACATGGCCACGCGATAGTTTTTAAACGGTGCAGTAACGAATTCCTTGTACACCTGCTGCACAGAGTTTACGCCAAGAGCATCTGACTCTTCGATTAGCGGACAAACGACGAAAACTTGGCGACCGGCGTCCATTTGATCTCTCATCATCTGATACACCGGCTCTTCCCTGCCCAAGTCGATGACTTGGGTCGAGATAGGTTTTCGACCAGCTGGATATTCGTTCAAAATTGAGCGGTCGAGGTCACCGTAAAGAACCAAAGCTAGCGAACGAGGAATCGGCGTAGCCGTCATGGACAACAAGTGTGGCAGACCATCTGAGTCACCCTGCTTGTCTTTAAGTGCCTGGCGTTGACGCACACCAAAACGGTGCTGCTCATCAACCACAATTAAGCCAAGGCGCTCAAAGACTACATCTTGAGTTAACAAGGCGTGGGTGCCAACGGCCAACTGAGCTCCCCCATTTTTGAGCGTCGATAACAACTGAGCCTTGGTGACTTCTTTGTCGCCAACACGGCGCTTAGTGCGGGTGTAAAGCGCCACCGTCAGTTTGTCGCCGAACAATCGGTGAAGAGTTTGCGCGTGCTGCTCGGCCAGAATTTCAGTTGGCGCCAGCATGGAGGTTTGCCAACCTGATTTGGCGGCGTTCAAAGCCACCAACGCAGCAACTACCGTTTTACCGCTACCAACATCGCCTTCGAGCAAACGGTTCATTGGCTCGGGACGATTCATGTCTTTAATAATTGCCCAGATAGCTTTCTTTTGAGCACCCGTTAGCACGAATGGCAATTCGTCGACAGCAGATTTAATCGCCTCTTCATCGAACGGCACGCTCGGCGCCTTTTGCATTTTCAACTCGCGGCGCGACTTAGCGTGCAGCAACTGGTGCAAGAAAAATTCGTCGAATTTTAAACGACGTAGGGCTAGATCTTTAGCCTCGCTTGAAGCCGGAAAGTGCAGCTCTTTGATGGCGTCTGGTAAGGCAATCAACTCGACTTCGTCAATAACAAATTTTGGCAACCAGTCGGTGACTTCTTTTAGGGCCAAGAGCGAAGCCTCGGCCACCTTGCGACGCATCTTCTGCGTTAAGGCGCCGGTCAACTTGTAAATCGGCATGATGCGGCCGGTGTCTTTGGTAACTTTGGCGTTGCCGATAATTTCGTAAGCCGGATTCACCAAAGACAATCCGTACTTGTCATCTACCTTGCCAGCCAAAGAAACCACCTGGCCGGGCTTTAAAATTTTGGTCAAAAAACCTTGGTGAAACCAAACTGCTTTAATGGCGCCAGTGCCATCTTCTACGATCGCCTCGGTAATCATCATCCGGAAAGATTTTTGACTACGGCGAGTTTCGATTGAGGCGATGGTTCCCTGCAGCGTAACTTTGCTACCAGGGACGGCGTTATCTATAGCTACGGCGTGCGACAGGTCATCGTAACGAAATGGAAAGTCGTAAAGAGCATCTTCTAGGGTAAGGAGCCCCAAGCGGGCAAAATCTTTTGCTTTAGCCGCACCGATACCGGTCACGGAGCTGATGCTGTCTTTAAGATGATAGGCCATAGGCGCCTTAGCGCGAAAAGGTCTAAACGACGATAGCAGATTTTTAGAATTTTGCAAGCTCTTGACCCCATATAAAAACTCGAGCCGGTTAGGGCTCGAGGAACGGCTGACTACAACCTGCGCTTGGGCATGGGGTTCGGATCGGCCAGGATGCCCTCGACCTCGCCCAGGGCGTCGTCGTAGGCGCGCTCGCCTTCGAACATCTTGTCGGGGTTCGTCGGGTAGCCGCCGTCGGCGTTCGGTCTGGTGACGCCGTAGGCTCCCGTCTTGGGCTTGTAGTCAACGCCGGCCAACGGCTTGCCATCGGCGTCGATGGTCATCCACTGATCGGCGTCCTTGTCTTCCCAGTCACCCCCGCCGGGCATGACATCGAACTCGAGATCCTTGGTGGGGTGGCGCCTCCGGAGAGTCCGCTGCATCTCCTCGAGCGGGTTGTCCGCGTCGTCTGGCATGACGTACCTCCTGAGCCACACGATAATACCCTGACGCACAACTGGCAAACTACGGCAAGCTGTAATCGCTCTCCAGGTACCGCACAACTGCCCAGAAAGTAAGTCGGTAGGCGTGTTCGCCAGCACCGTAAATTGACACGTCAATTGCAGGGGCTAATATACTTCTGTTAGTTACGGAGGAACAATGAACCGCCTGTACTTTGGGCATCCAATCAACGTCTTCGGGACGGAATTGCAACGTCTTCTGCTGCAGCGTATCGCCAGTCAATTCGTGGGCTGGGTGATCGTCAGCCCGAACACGCCGGAACATCAAGCCGGCTACGAGTCGGCCAAGCGACTGACGGCGGGGCCGAATCCGACCGCAGAACAGCTGAGGCTGGCCAGCGGCATGCACTACTTCTTGGAGCGAGTCGTGCCGGCCTGTCAGGGTGGAGTCTTTCTGCCCTTTCGCGATGGCCGGTGGGGCGCCGGGGTCTACGCCGAGGCCGCAGTCGTGCTTCGCATGCATTACCCGGCTTACAAGATCTCGCCCGATGGCGAGATCAGACCTGTGCTCGACCTGCGCAACGAGCCTGAGCCGCTGAGCGCCGACGAAACCCGCGCTCGCATCGGGCTGCCGTACTAGTCGGACTGTACTTAGTCGTAGGCCGCTTCCAATGGGAGCGGCTATTATTTTACAAGGTTATTGAATTTAAAAACTTAATAAAGTAAGCTGTTTTTGGTTCTTTCGGAGGATCAAAGTGGATAAGCGCGACAAACCTACCCACGAATTGATTGATGACGCGGAAAAGCTCAGCTCCCTCGGTCATCCCCGTCATTGGGCAAGAGAGCAGAGGCAGAAGGTCTACCGCGAACACCAGCGATTCGGCAGAACCGAGCTCGACATCAAGGGAATCCGCGGGGTCGGCAAAAGCGTTGGGTATCTGGGGTACCTGGAGAAGCAGCTGGTCAGGTTCACCAGCCGCGAGTATCCGGGCAGTAGCCTGATCACCGCCGAAGAAAACGCGCTGGTCAGGTTGGCCGACATCGCCGAAACTAAGGCGGAGATCATCAAGTACCGCGAAGCCCTCGCGAAACTCGAACGGTCGGCCGAAGCGGTCGCCGCCTATCTGAGCGACTGTCGCAGCGCACTCAGAACCGAGCTGGCAAGGCTGTGCTTCTACCGTGCCCCCAACCAGCACATCGCGCAGGATTCGCGACGAGCAGTGTTGAGGGGAGCAGAAGCTCGGCTCAAGGAAATCGAGGCACTCAAGCGCGACATCGGCCGGTACACCAGGCTGATGGAAGATCTACAGCCGAACTGATAAATGGGAGCGCCATGGATCAGGAAAAAATAGAACATTTGGTGCGTGATTTTCTACTTGGTTCAGACAACGAGCGTACGGTGGTGCTGAAAATCCGCATTCTGCTCGGCCTGGTACTGGATCGAGACCTGAAGTTCGGGCAAGCGCCGATCGTCATGTTTCATAACGACGGGTTGCGCGAGGCAAGCTTTACCCTGATCAATGCCAACGACAGCGGCAAGTCGCCGATCGTGATCAAGGTGAGGGTAACGGTAACGTAAACCGACCAGGACACTGGTCGGGTTTTTGTTTTTTGGTTTTTATGCTTAGATGTGTTTTACCACCTCCATGGTGCGTTCATCGAATGTGCCGTCTAGCATGGCTCGAGCACAACGCCCGATATGGAATCCAAGGTTAACTGGCA
Source organism: uncultured Gammaproteobacteria bacterium (assembly GCA_964644265.1). Taxonomy (GTDB): domain Bacteria; phylum Patescibacteriota; class Patescibacteriia; order UBA9934; family UBA9934; genus JAGORL01. The sequence goes on along the minus strand of CAZXUX010000044.1, from coordinate 1,530 downwards.
CAGCGTTACCAATCTGCTTATATTGCGAGGTAACTGAGCCAGAAAATTGCCAGTCGTCGGGGAAGGTTTGAATGCGGGCGTACTCTCTTATAGTTAGCGGCCTGGTCTCGCTAGGATGACAACGCTCAGTCTGTTTTTGTGCCGGTGCACAAGTCAGGGTCAAACTCGGCTCTTCCCACGATAATCGGCGAGCCATGCCGGTCTTACCTCCACCCATATAGTAACTAGCCTTCATGTATTCCTTCTGAATCGGTACCGGCAAATCGCGCCAATACCCCCCAGGAGGAACCAAGTCTAAAATTTTCTTCTTTTTGGGTGGATATGCTTGCCCCGCGGATACCGGACAGTCAACCAGGGCTTCGCGCAGAGAAATCGTATAGTCACGCTCCTTGGGGAAAAGCAAGGGGATGTCTAAATCTTTCCTAGCGCACATAATAATCAATCTTTCACGCTTTTGAGGGACGTCTAAATACTGAGCGCGAAGGATTTTAAAAGCTACCCGGTAGCCCAAATCTTTTAGTACATCAACTATCGTAGCTAGCGTTTTTCCATTGTCGTGGCGCAATAGCCCGCGCACGTTCTCGCCGATGGCTACCTTTGGCCTAACCTCCTTAATGCATCGTGCAAACTCAAAAAACATTGTTCCGCGGATGTCACTAAAACCAAGTTTTTTGCCAGCAAAACTAAATGACTGGCAAGGAAATCCACCTTCGACAATATCCGCCTCGTGATTCTTGAAATCAATGTTACGAATGTCGTCCTTGAGTACGTTCCACCTGGGGTGATTAAACTTTAGGGTATCGGTAGCGTCTTTTTCCCAATCGGTTAATAAAACATGTTCAAGCCCTGCGTTATGAAATCCAGTAGCTGTACCGCCCGCTCCAGCAAAGAGTTCAATTACACCATAAGGGCTTCTTTTTTGCACCTTAAGTATCTTATAATTATTACCACCTTCGTGATTACCAGAAACCTTGCCGTGAATTCTTTTTATTTCTTGTAAATTAAAAAGTCGGTGGTTCAGAGGGGATCTTTGTGCCTTGATTAGACCCTTCTTTTCCCACCTTCTGATGGTGTCCGCCGAAACGCCGATACGCATTGAAGCCTCGATAACCGTTAAAAAGTTTGACATGAGTACATTATAAAGTAACCACTGCATAATGCAGTGGTTACTTGTTTATAAGTGACATTTTTTGCAGATTCACGTACGCTTTTGGCAATATGACTAATCAACTCAGGGATGCACTACGGGTGTTTTTTAAAGAAGAACTCGCAGATGCTATTCGTAACAAGCTAGAGCAAGGCCATAGGCTAACAAAATTCAACATCAACCCATTCATCATCACCGCTCTTGCTAAAGGCGTATTCGGTGAGGCAAGTAGCGCAAATATTGCAAAAGCCCTTCTCTACCCTCGCGTTTTCGGCACATCGCTCAGCACAACCTTCGGCGACAAAATGCAGAAGCTGTGTATTCAGCACCTTGGTGCTAAGGCTTCAGGCATAGCTGGTATGGATATAGAGTTTGATGACAAA
>CAZXUX010000043.1:0-8030 GCA_964644265.1 uncultured Gammaproteobacteria bacterium | reverse complement strand
ATAACTTCCAGGAAATTCCGTGCAGCTCGGCAATTTTTTGCAAGTTATCGCCAACCTTAGCGGTATAAGGTACCCAGGCTATGCGCATCCACTTAGCCTTAGCCCGACGTCGCACCAGTAGAACCAGCCCGGTAACAAATAAGGCCGCCATCGCTAGTTCAATAATTAGGCCCGGTAAGCTAGGCGCTGTAAAAAACCATAAATTGCTAGAGTTCAAGACGGTAAGTTCTTTGCCGCTAAAGACGCCCACCCCGGCCTCGCTGTGGGGATCGTAAGCCAAGCTTAGCTGTGCTTTTTGCCAGCCGCCCCAAAAAGGACGAGCCATCTCAAAATGAAGCGCTGAGGTGTCTCCACGCAATACCGGGTATTGTCCACCGTACTCAGTCTCACCGAGATTAAAAGGGTAGGAAGTTCGCACCTTTATATCGGCATCGATTGAAACGTTCCCATTATTTTGCACCTTCGGCTGCAGTAATATAATTCCGTCATCGCGTTTAGTTAAAGAAAAATCAGCGATTCGCAAAGACCTAACGATGTCACCGGGCACAGTGATAGAAACTCTCAAGCCCGTGCGGAACGACAGCGTTGCTCCAGATGCCTGTTCATTACTGGCAATTTTTTCTTGCATTACAATGCAGCCATCGTGTTCCCCTACGCCAGCCGTGGCTGGCACCGAAATAGTGAAGGGTACCATTATGTTTTCGGCTGGCTGTAAAACTACCTCGTGTTGTTCTAGGGCTATCCATGAACCAACCTCTACCGCTGTATCCGAATTTTGAGCACAGGCAAAAGCCCCATCGGTAGATGGGGTTGAATCAACCGCCTGCACCAGCAACGTTTTAGGTTCGCTACTGTTATTGATTAACACCACGCCCTCTTGTTGCACGTCGCCCGGGTACAAGGTATGTACGAATATTGATTCCGTACGCGAGTTATCGGCACGTGGGTAGGCGGGGCGACCACCGAAACCCCCATACTCAATAGCATAAGCTGGTGCTGCTTCGCTGGCTACCAAGAGTGCTAAAGCCAGGAACAAGAAAAAGTACCGGTAACCTACGCGGCACCCCTCATTGCTGATGCGCATATTTTAGCTGGCTACTATGCTTACCACCATGTTTATATCGTAGTCAGATGCAGCTGGCTGTTCTGCGGGAACTTTCTGGCTAAGAGAAACACCCTGCAGTGTCCAGTCTCCAATATCGTTGGATCCGGAAGCGCCAGTCAAAATAGTGATGGTATTAGTTGTTCCTTCAGCAAAAGCCGCTGATGAACCAAGTGAAACGTTGGTGGTAGTGCAGGACGAGCAAGCACCGGTGGCTATGGTTCCTACTGCGGGGTTAACAGTTAGCTGGCCGCCAAGACTGTCGGCATCGCCACCGCCATCTGTACAGCCGCTACCCGTTGCATCGTTGAAGTCAAAGTCAGTACCGGCGCTGTCCCAAACAGCCGTAGCGGCCGATGCCGCGATGCTCACGGTCCAGCCGTTATCTGCAGCATCGGGATTGTTGACGTAAATTTGCTGTGTCGTAGTACCAAAGGTACCGGTGGCCGTCTGGCACGAAAAGCTAAAACTTGTAGCACCCATAGCAACCGAAGGGCTACCGACGGTTACGTAGCTAGCATCAACAATATCGACGCTTAAGGTTCCAGGGTTGATGGTCTGGGTAAAGTTTGAAGTAGAAGATGCCAGCACTACAGAGGCGCTACTCGCCAAGCAGGCTAGAACCAAAAGAGCAGACGTGGTTAGGCGTTGCTTAGCAAGGGACCATCTTAATGGTGAGGACATAAAAAATTAATAAAACTTATCTTGCGCTATTATAGCATCAAAAAATAGATTCAAAAAAACATACCCACCTCTTTAAATATTGCCGTCGGCGTTAGTGTGTGCTGACAGATTTGAGAAAAATAAAAATTAAAAATTTCTTGATTTGCTAATTCCATACAAACCGAAAAGTACGGGTATCGGTACAAGAGAGCCAATTAATATATACAAAACCTTCGTATCCCGCGCCTCACGATACTTGCGCTGGGTCAGGGTAGGGAACAGGGATATACGTCTTATTCATGTCCGTCAGGTGGGATTCTTTTAGAAACGCCAGGAAGGCGGCCCATTCGTCACGAGTCTGGGCAATAACAATGTCTTGCTGCTCTTCCGGTAGGCTATAGATCGTCCGGTACTCCTTAGAGCGCAAACGGAAAACTGGCACATCGTCAAAGGTTAGCTGGATCTGCGGATCGTCAGACGGGAACTGTCGATAGAACTGCTCTAACAGCGCCGCTAGGCGGTGATGGCCCGCCTTAGCCCGTTCATAGGCGGCGTCGACCTGCTCATTCGTGTACCCAACGGAATTTCCGTCTGCATCCAGTCCATCGGTCGGCAAGAATCCAGAGCAGCCAATGTCCGGCAGAAGATTGAACTCCGCGGGCGGAATCGCGAGCGTAGCTGCGATTCCCAGTTCGATGTCTTCCGGATCAGGTTCGTAGCGCGGCATATCTTTTCGGCGTTCCGGATGGCCCCAGCATGACTGCTCGGTGTTTATGCCCATGCTGAGTAGGGTTGCGATGCCGTCGCGAAGATCCGTATCTACCCGGACATCGCGTCCACGCTCCTCCTCCTGGTAATCGGTCACGAACGTATCAACAACCCGACGCATACGCTCGAATGTCCGGTGGCGAGCGACTCGTTCATGATTTGGTTCCGCAGTAAAATTTCTTTCACTCATATGGGAAGTATTTTAGCAGAGGAGTGCATAAACACAGTACAAATACGAGGGACCGTTTTGGTCTCTACTTTATGGCTCCGGGTCGTCTACTGCGTTCGAACTGCCGTCCGAGAACATCCGGAGTATATTCACGTCCCTCGCTTAAGGGTGTCGGACGATGTTTAGCTATCGAAGTCAATAAAATCTTTTTCGTTCACCGGCAATACATCGACATTTAGCGCTGGTCCGGTCAGCCTTGAGCGATCAACTCCAACTGCAGCATCAAGATCATCATTATTTAAAACTCTCCCTGTAATTATTTTTGCAGAGTACGTTTTACCGTTTTGCATATAAAAAATGATGTTGTTTTTCATATGCCACCCATGCATTTCCGGAAACTGATTTTCTCCAATATCGACAATATAGGTAAATTCAGGATGAGCAGCATCACGTTCCTTTAACCAGTCAATAAAACAATTGGGTAACCTTACGGGTGGGGCTAGGTGCTCGCTAAGAGAAATCATAGACGGCTATTTTTTTGATAGTTTCTTCAGGAGAAAGGCTTTCCGTAATCACTAAATCGAACACCCCATCTTTCGCCATTTGCAAATGCTCACCTCGAACTTTCTTGGCGTGTTCGATCCATTTGTGTGCTCGCATGTCGTTTCGTCCTTGGACTCGAGCAATGAGCTCTCCCTCATCAGGTGCAAGCAGGACAAATTTCGTACCCTTGGGAAATGATTCTGGGGGGATATCGGCCGCACCGAACAATGTCCAGGGGCTTTTGCCGTCCTTGTATTTATCTACAGCTGCCAGGCGTTTCTCGAACGTCGAGCCCGCATCTTCAAGGTCAAGTGTGTTCCAACCCATCTTTTTAGCAACAAAAACAAGTGTAGATTTCCCGGCTCCGGGAGGACCGTAAAGCGCAATGTGGTATTGCGGTTGAAGCTGGGGTAGATCGACATTCATATGCAAGTACTGTACCAGTTCGAACCCACTTCAGGGTAGTCTCCAGAAAATAACAAAACCCCAGCCTGTCCGCCGTAGCTTTAAGTAAGAGCGGCATTATTAGGTTATTTGTGACATGCAACTTTAGGCCTTTACATTTGACAATTTGGCTAATTAGAGTTAAAAATTTAACGTACTTTGTAACCTTGTAATACCGAGGGCCTACAAAAAAATGGGTGCCACTAAGTTGGAGGATGTGATCCACGGGGTAGCGACCAACTGGAGTGTCGCGGGTTGGTGCGCCTTGCGTTGTGCTCGCGAAGTTCTGCCGCTGTTGCCTGACGAGCCGACTCAGCGGGAGGCGCTCGAGATGGCGGAACAAATCGTCCGCCAGGGCGGGGATGAGTACACGCTCCGACCCTTCATCGCCCGAGCCCGTGAGGCCGGTCGGGTAGCGCTGAGGGAGTCCAATGAAAGTTTGTGGAACGCGTACAATGCTCTCATGTTCGCCCTCGGTTCGGTGAGTCAGAGTGCCGGCGATCCGTCCTGCCGGGCCGCAGCGCGTTTTTCGGCACTGGCCTTGTCTCATGCCGGGCAAGGAAGCTTGGAGAAATGCGATCAGCGTCTGGTGGATGTGCTCCTCAGGCTCGACTGCGCTTTCCTGCTCGGACGATCTCAGCCGACGACGGTCGCCGAACTGATCTTCGAGCTGGCACAAGAGCGGAAGTCAGCTCCAGACACGCTGTCCCCCCTCCTGGAGTATCTCGTGGAACACTTCAAGAAGCCTAAGGAAGAGTGATTCCAGGTTACCGCTTCGGCTCCTCCCCGCTCCAAGAGCGGGGCATATTTTTTTGCCGAGGTGTTTGTTAGCAACCAGGTTGTACGGTTCTTACACTATCCGAGGTCAGAGTTCATCCGATCAATCAGCGCAATATCTGTAAGATCTTTCGGTCGCCCAGACGCATCTTTCCATTTTCTAACTTCTTGTAGGGAGGCAAACGGCACACCGTCAACGACGTCTGCAGTTTCTAGCAATTGTTCTAGCGTTGGATTGTAGGAGCTAAATTCCCAGCTCTTATGAGCCTCAAAGTCATCTTTTACCAAGGGCTTGTCTTTTCCTCCTTTATCTAGTTCCTGCCAACCGAGTTGTTTCAACTGCTCAAACAATTCCACTGATACAAGAAAATCAATGTCACCGGCCTCACGCAACCCAGCCAGTGCCAGCGGCGCAGATCCAAAGACGATATATGAGTTATTGGGAAAGTTTAACGCTCGAACTTGAGAAATAATTTCATCTTTTTTCATAACTCATTCTACATTTATACTGAGAGGTTATAGTTATTTTTCCGCATAATACTCTCGCAACATCAACTTAAGAGCTCTTTTCCCAGCCGTTGTCTTAAAATACATTTCGCGTCGTTTTGCATCTTGTATGTGTTTAAAGGCTTCGTAGAAGATTAGTTCGACGAGCCGCCGACGTTTAGTTGAGATTACTTCGCCATCCTGATGTCGTTTTACACGAGCAAAAACATCGGTTGAATAACCGATGTAGCGTTTTCCGTCTCCGCAGAGGAGGACATAGACGTAGTACATGCCGGATGACCTTAGCATAAGATAATGCCCTGAAGTAGAACCTCGCAGATATCGAGGCGCGCTCAGTTCACTTCAGGACATTGCCCTGAAGTAGATCCTCGGACTTTAGGATAACTCGGATCACTTCACGGCGGAGCCATAAAGTGAAACCCCGAATACAAAAAATAGAAACCAGCGGGGTTTCTACTTTATGGCTCCGCGTCGTGAACGATGTTGGAACAGCGATCCAGTTAGGAGGATCAAAAAACCACCACACAAGTGATGGCTTTTTGATCCTGAGCAAGCTCGTTCGAAACAAGCTCACATTTGGCTTCGGGGGTTTGCATATTTAGCTATTTCTCATTTACCCCGTAGGCCGCTATTTTTAAAGATTTTGATAAGTTCTTTAAGACTTCGCGGCGTGTACGTATCAGGCCTTGGCGTTGCGCGTGCTCAGAGCACGACACTCGGGACACTGGCGCTCCCGGGGGAGCTGGTCGAAGATCACCTCGTTGACCTCGTTGATTCCGACCGACTGCTCACACAGCGTGGTCTGATGCCTTCCCACGGGCAAGAGCAGATGGAAGATGCTTACCTCCTTGCCCTGCGGCGTGTCATGGAGAACCCACGTGCAGTCCGGACACCTGCCCATGTCAGGCAGCGTGGCGAATTCGACCGGGTCGACGATCGGCTCGTGGAGTGCTGCCGCCTTGTCGCAGCAGGCACTGGTCATCGTGCCGAGTCCCCTCAGCGTGGCCTTCATGTGGACCAAGCCATCCTCCTTGCAGCCATGTGGTATTGATTGTCGGCTGCATCAGACAGACAGGATAATCTGACCGATGCAAACGGCAATTTCTCGACTCAACACGATAACAAATTTTAGCTCTTTTGTCAAAGAATTCTATCATTTCAAACAATGAAAAAAGACTAGATCAAGTCTAGTCTTTTTTCATGGCTCCCCGTCGTGGAGGATGTTAGAACTGCTATTCGAGCCAATCAGGGATACACGTGCATCCCAGTGTAAGTTAGTTAAGGCGTTATTTACTAAAATCAGAGAAAATAGTAAGGTATTCGCAATATGAAAAATGAATTTGAGGCTAAATTTCTTGAAATCGATAAGGATGCGGTTCGAGAGGGGCTAAAGAAGGCTGGTTTCGAGTTAAAAATTCCTGAATATCTAATGCGACGTAAGACCTTTGACCTGCCGTCACCCGAAGGTCACAAAAAGTGGGGTCGAGTTCGTCAGGAGTCCGATAAGGTCACCATGACGATCAAGGAGATCCGAGGAACTGGTATTGCCGACACCTACGAAGTCGAAGTCATTGTTAATGATTTTGATTCGGCCTCAGCTTTCCTGGAAGCGTGCAACATCAAGGCCAAGGCGTTTCAGGAAAATACCCGTGAACTTTGGGTGCGCGGCGACGTTGAAGCAACGATTGATACCTGGCCAGCATTGAAGCCATTTATTGAAATTGAAGGACCAACCGAGGAGATGGTTCGTGATGTTTCAAAAGAATTAAACTTTGACTTTGAACAGGCCGTCTTCGGAAGCATTGATTTGGTCTACGAAAAAGAACTAGGTATCTCTTCCGCAACGATTATTGAATTGCCAGAAATCACCTTTGACAATCCGCCCAAGAAATAAAAAGACCGAGTGAACCTATGCTCACTCGGCTTGAGTTCAGCGCCTCTCGTCAAGACATTGATCTTTGATTGGACTCCTCGTTAGAATCGGTCTTCCCGTGCTCCGCATTCGCGAGGCGGGACTCCAATTCCCGGATGATGAGGTTCAGGATGTAGAGTTTGATTTCCACGCTTGCTCCGTTTTTCAATGAACTTCAAAGCGTCAGTGACGACTTTGACCGAGTTTTTTAGCAGAGTTTAGGTGATTTGTAAAGCATTCTTGGCTCGTTAAAGCGCCTGTTAAAATATTTACATAAATTGGTTCTAACCTCACCACTGGTAGCCAGAAAAATAACAAAACCCCAGCATTTCTGCTGAGGCATTGGTGGCTCCGAATACTGGACGGGTTCAGAACCATGGAGTGGAGCAAGTTTGACTTACCTGCTCATCTCGTTGTTTAACAATTCCTTAAACTCTAAGTCAGAAAGCAGAATGAGCTTTGAGTCTTTTCCGAGCGGAGAATCGGTTATTTCTTTACCCATCCAATATAATGGTATAAACTTTTTCGCTTCAACTTCTGTTTCAAATTCAACCTCTGCACGTACTAAGGGTTCAAACCGCCCCTTATAAACTTTGATGCTTATTTCGGGTTCCTGAGATACAAAAAACGACTCTCGTAAAATCGCATTACCAGCATCCTGTTTTAAACGCTCAAATTCTTCTTTTGAAATCTCTTCTTTCTCTTTCGTTCGTTCCAAGTCCGAAACTCGTCTTTTTTTCTCACGGTAATACCTATCGTCAACCATCTGAATTCTATCTTCGAAATCAGGAGCGACCTCTAGATAAAAGCGCTCATACACTTTTGGAGCTTGCTTAGAAATGTCAATCGGCATTTCTCTAACCAAGAATTTTCGTTCTATTTCATTAACCATACAAAATCAGTTTATCACGTTCGAGTTCTGACGTCCCACTTGGGTTAAACAAAAAACACCTGTAAAACAGATGTCTTTTGCTGGCTCCGCGTCGTGGAGGATGTTAGAACTGCGATAACTAGCAACGCTAACTATATATCCATCCCGCAGCTCACAGTACAGATTTAGCTGATTAATAAAAAGCGGCACCCCCTAGTTAGGAGGTGCCAAGATTGTCGCCGGATCTCCCTAGTGGTAGATCAGGCCACCGGAC
>CAZXUX010000042.1:0-8183 GCA_964644265.1 uncultured Gammaproteobacteria bacterium | reverse complement strand
GTTACGTAGACAGTAGATGGTAGATCGCTTCGCGTAGATCGACACTAAAGCTTTCGCTCGTAAGATATGTCACTGATAAAAACCGCTAAGGAAATCGATTCAATGCGCCGTGGGGGAGCGCTGCTTTCGCGTGCCTTGCAGGTGGCGGTCGATGCGGTTAAGCCTGGGGTCACCATGCGTCAACTCGACACGATTGCGCGTGAAACCATAGAGCAAGGTGGCGGAAAGCCATCGTTTTTAGGTTATAGCTCTGGGGGTAGCTCGCCGTTTCCGGCGACTTTGTGTATTTCGAGGAACGACGAAGTGGTACACGGCATTGGTACCCGCGACGTACCGCTAGAGGAGGGGGATTTGGTGGGTTTAGATATTGGCTGTTGGTTTGAGGGCTTGTGTACTGACATGGCGGTGACCGTGCCGGTGGGCAAGATTAGTGCCGACAATGTAAAACTGTTAAAGGTTACCCGTGAGGCTATGCGTGCGGGTGTGGCGGCTGCTGTAGTAGGCAGTGGAGTAAAAGATATTAGTGGTGCTATTCAAGCCGTAATTGATGAAAAGAAATACGGTATTGTTAAGGCGTTAGTGGGTCATGGAGTTGGTCATGCCGTGCATGAATCGCCACACGTGCCGAATTATGTGAGCAAGGCGTTTCGTGATCAAGAACTAAAGTCCGGTATGTGCTTGGCGCTTGAGCCAATGCTTACGCTTGGCAGTGACGAAGTGGTTACGGCTGATGACGGCTGGACGATTGTGACTGAGGACGGCAGTTTGGCAGCGCACTTTGAAGTGACGATTGCGATTTTGCCGGATGGTCCAGAGGTTTTGACACCCGAACCAAATATTGGCTTGTAGTATGCGCGACCGAGTAGCCGACGAGCAATTTATTCGTGATAGCCTCAAGGCGGCTGGTATTGAGGAGCTGGTTTATATCACGCCGAATACTTATGACGGCGGCTACGAAGTCAAAATTGATACCAAGGAGGTTTTTGTTGAATACGATGCTATTGATAGTCGGGAAACCGCCTGGATATATGAAGCGAAGTGATGTTTTTGGTTTATTGGCTTTGGTGGTTTGCCTGGGGGCAATATTGTTTTTTGTCTTAGCTGCTCCCGAACGTGAACCGCAGATATATGCCCCGGTTGAAGTTGCTGGCAGTGCTTTGGTGTTGCAACCAAGCCAAGAAGCGGGCGCTAGCCATGTTGCGGTTGATGCTACCTTGGCTAAGAGCGGTTTTGTAACTGTGCATCGCGCTTTTGGTGACGCGCCGGCTGATGTGCTTGGTGTGTCGGAATTTTTGACCCCAGGTAATTATTCAGATTTGTTGATTCCTCTATCGACGCCAACCGAAGCGGGAAGCAGCTATTTTGTCTTAATGTTTTTAGATGACGGCGATGGGGTTTATGAGCCGCGAGTTGATTTGCCGGTTATGACGGACGGTAAGGTAATTAAAGAAAAGTTGATTTTGTGAAGTATTTTGGCGTTGATTTTGGTTTAAAAAAGATCGGCTTGGCCGTTGGCGATGATATTGCCCGGGTGGCTGTGCCGTTTGATAAGATACCGGGTGGTGCTGATGCGGTTGCTAGGTTGGTTACCTTAGCCGCACAGGAGGGCGTAGAAGCCTTTGTAGTCGGTTTACCCATACCAACCGAGGCGCACCAGAGCGAAGAGCAATTAGAGCGCACGGTGGCCTTTATGAACGATTTGGCCGATCAGTCTGGTTTGCCGGTTTCGGTAGTTGATGAGCAGTTTACTTCGGCAGAAGCCCGTAGGGTCCAGCACGAGTACGGTGCTACGGCGAGCGAAGATGCGCTGGCAGCGATGCTTATATTGCAGGCGTATTTTGATGAACAGGCTCGTAGCTAGTAGCCGGTAGCGTAAAGCGTTAAGCCCACGCGAGTTGTAAACAGTGACCCAAATAAGCCGCTTTACGCTTTACGCTACAAGCTACGAGCTTCCGTAATATGTGGTCCACCGTAAAAACTCAGGCAATAATCCTGTCGAGCGAACCCTGGCGAGAGGCTGACAGACGATATCGAGCGCTCTCGCCTCAGTTGGGGAAGATTGAATTTATTGGTCGAGGCGCTAGAAAAGGTAAGGCGAAGCTTGCTCCACACCTGGAGCCGTTTTCGATTCTGACGCTTGAGCTTGTTCAAGGAGCGCGGGGGACGACGGTAATTAATGTAGAGCGACGACGTGCTTTTGCTAATTTGCGAGAATCGTTAGAGGTGCGCTGTTTGGCCTTGGCGGCAACCGCGTTTATTGATCAGGCGTTGCGACCTGATTTTGAAGATCCTGCATTGTTCGATGAGTTGGTGGAAATATTCGAAGTGTTCAACCTGCACACTGATCTGCCGTATACCCGAACACTTTTTGTATTCGGTGGATTTATGTTGCGTCTGCTCCGGCATCTGGGGTACGACGTGCAGCTTGGCCAATGTGTGTCTTGCAAGGATCAAATTCTGCCCTTGTCTTTTCGTTGGCACGAAGGTCGCGGGGGATTGGTGTGTAGTAATTGTGTAATGAATGCTAAAGAAGAATGGTTCAAGGCCAGGGTGATTGAGCAGGAAATAGTTACCATGCTGCGTTTTGCGCGTGATGCTGGATATAAAGATTTATTAAGACCGGCTCTTAAAGCGGGGGAGGTAACTGCCTTTGCGGCCTGTGTGAACGATGTTTTTCGTTCTCACGTGCCCGGTTATGGCGAAGACCCTTACTGGGAGCATTTTTCTTTTTTGGAACAAAAAATCCCCGCACGAGAGCCCGCGCAAATTGCATAACGGGGGTCGTGGGGGATGAGGGGATGTCAGCAGATGATGCCGTGACGCGCGGTTGCGTTCTCGGCCACGCATCTGTTGACCTTGTGCAGGGCCGAGCAGAGCGTCTCCAGCTCCGCCGCTTCAGGCCGCCGGCCTTCGCGCAGCTTCTCGGCGCTGGCCCGCAGGCGGTCCAGCTCGTCCATGAACGCGGGGATGTCCCGCTGCGGCGGGTGTAGGGCCTCGCACAGGGCGAAAAACAAGTGGTCTCTGGGCGACGGGGTCATGGGCCACGGTTCGGTGGGCGGCGGTTCCTGCTTGGTATCGTGAGCCGCCCAGCCGAGCACAGCGATGGCCTCTTCCAGGCCCTGGATCAGGGAATCCAGGCACTGGCTGGCGATGGGGCTGAGCGTGGCGTCCGGCCGGGCCGTGGCTGAAAGGAGCTGGTTGGTCATGACGCTGATGTTCAGCGCCTTGACCGTTTGCGTGTCGGGTAGCATCTAGCCTCCAAGGTGGTAAATAAAGACCGTCCTCTACGCTAAGAAATGTATCCCGCCTGAAAGGCCGACTGGGGGTGAGATGCAATCCGCGGAGGACGGTCTTGAAGTGAAAATGAACGAACGTTGGCTGCAACGTTAGCCTAAAATTGCGATATTGTCAATTAACTTGCAGCGGCGGCTAACTGGCTAAGTCTTGAAGGTTAAATGTTGAATCTGTATAGTGATTGGGATATTACATTCTTCTATGGCTCGCATTTTGCACGCAGAAACGGTTGGTAAGGTTGGAGAAACAGTCACGGTGGCTGGTTGGGTTCATGCCCGTCGTGACATGGGTAAAATAATGTTTTTTGATCTGCGCGATCGCAGTGGATTGCTGCAGGTAGTGGCTGTGCCGGCCGAGCTCGGTGAAGCGAGTACCGCTATTGCACAGACTCTGCGCTCAGAGTGGGTGGTAGAGATTGAGGGCGTTGTTCAGGCTCGTAGCCCAAAGCAAGTTAACGAAAATATTGTTAGCGGTACGGTTGAGCTTTTGGCCAAGTCGATTAAAGTTTTAAACGAAGCCAAGACGCCGCCATTTGAGTTAGATAAGGACACGAGCGTGATTAACGAAGAGACTCGTTTGCGTTACCGCTATCTTGACCTCCGCAGTGAGCGCATGCAAAAGAATATGCGTTTACGCGATAAGGTGACGAATTTCTTCCGCGACTATCTTCATAAAGAAGGTTTTGCCGAGATAGAAACTCCGATGCTCACTAAGAGCACGGGCGAGACGGGGGCGCGAGAGTTTATTGTGCCCTCACGTTTGCATGCGGGAAATTTTTACGCTCTGCCTCAATCGCCACAGCAGTTTAAGCAGTTGCTCATGGTCGCTGGTCTTGAGCGCTATTTCCAGGTTGCTCGTTGTTTTCGTGACGAAGATCAGCGCGGCGATCGTCAGCCGGACTTCACTCAGCTCGACTTGGAGGCTTCGTTTGTGGAGCGCGAGGATATCTTGCAGCTGATTGAAGGCTTGATGATCGAGATGGTAAAAACTTGTACTCCAGAGAAGCGGATTCAGCAGATCCCGTTCCCTAGGTTGTCTTATAAGGAGGCGATGGAGAAATACGGAAACGATAAACCCGATCTTCGCGAGGACAAGAATGATCCCAATCTTTTAGCTTTTTGTTGGGTGCTTGATTTTCCATTCTTTGAAAAAACGGAAGAGGGTGGCTGGACCTTTACCCACAATCCATTCTCTGCACCAAAGCCAGAACACATGGATTGGTTGATGAAGAAAGAGAATATTGAGGAGATTCTGACCACCCAATACGACATCGTGTTGAATGGTTACGAGGCCGGCGGAGGCAGCATTCGTAATCACAAGGCTGAAGCTTTGCGTAAGGTGCTCGAGATCATGGGCATGGACGACGAGGCTATTGAGCGTCGCTTTGGCCATATGCTCGAAGCCTTTGAATTTGGTGCACCGCCTCATGGCGGCATTGCTCCGGGTATCGATCGCATTGTGATGATTTTGGCTAACGAACCAAACATTCGTGAGGTGATTGCTTTCCCCAAGGACGGCAACGCTAGAGACTTGATGCTTGGTGCACCATCGCCAGTTTCCGAGAAGGTCTTGAAGGAAGCAAACATTAAGAAAGCGTAACTTGCTCGACAACCGACAACCGCCTGCCCCGCAAAGCTTCAGCGGAGCGGGGAATCCCGCATGCCCTGAGCGAAGTCGAAGGGACAACCGGCCGACCCCTGCTTGCGGTCGGTCTTGTTGTAAGGTGCTAGTTTGCTACAATGCTTAAGAATATGGCCTTTACGGTTGAACAAGGAACATTTCAGGGCCCATTGGGGGTGCTGCTTGAGCTAATTGAGAAGGCGGAGCTGCAAATAACCGATGTTTCGTTGGCTAAAGTGGCCGAGGATTATTTGGCCTACGTTGATGCCCACGAAGTGCCGCCGGCGGAGATGGCTGATTTTTTGCTGGTGGCCACACGCTTGATTTATTTGAAGAGTCGCGAGTTGTTACCGTTTTTGCAGAACAAAGATGAAGACGCTTCGGCTGAAAGGCTAAAGGATCAACTGCGAATTTACCGCGAATACGCCCAGGCGGCCGAGAGGCTACAGGCCATGTATGCCACGCAGCCGATGTTCGCTAGGCCATACGTAGCCAAGGTACGTGATGCAGAGCCGCGCTTTGCGCCGGCTCAAAATTTGACCTTGGCGGCGCTTAATGAATCGTTCAAGGGAATGCTTAAGCGTCTGCAACCGTTTTTTGCTCTGCAAGAGACATCCATGGAGCGCACCAAGTCGGTTGAAGAACGTTTAAAGGAAATGACTGAGGCCTTGCGTACCCGAGCTACGATGTCGTTTCACGAAGTGGTGCGAGGCGCCAGCTCTAAAATGGAGGTTGTGGTAAGCTTTCTGGCACTACTTGAACTGTTGCGGCGACGTATTGTGGTAGCAAAGCAGCATGATTCTTTTGGTGAGATTGAATTACAGTCACAATCTGAATTAGTCTAAACTAGAAAGCTGAAAGTTTAAAACCAGTCGGATATATGTCGAATTTCACGCCTATTATTGAAGCCTTACTGTTCGCCTCGGCGTCTCCACTGACCGTTAAGCAACTAGTACGCCTGGCGATGACCGATGAAGCTACGGTGCAGGCTGCTTTGCGTGAAATCGAAGAACACCGTAACGTAGAAAATTCGGGCATTCATTTGTTGCGCATTGAAGATAAAGTGCAGTTAGTGACGAGTCCGGCGGTTAGTGAGGCGGTTAAGTCATTGAGCAAGGAGGATTTGTCTGAGGAGTTGACCAGGCCGTCGCTTGAGGCCTTGACGATTATTGCTTATCGCGGACCGGTGACTAAGCCGGAGATCGAGGCTATTCGCGGCGTTAACTGTAGTTTGATTATTCGAAATTTGTTAATGCGAGGCCTGATTGAAGAAAAAGAAGACGCCATGCGTTTGCAGCCGACGTATACTTTGTCGACAGACGCCTTGCGTTACCTGGGCGTTAGAAAAACGGAAGAATTTCCAGATTACGCTGAGCTACATGGCAATGCCCACATCGATGCTTTGTTGGCGGCTGTGATGACCGAGGGTGAGAACGCGTCCGTATGATACTAAAAGCTTTAGTCCAACTAGTGGCTGCGGCAGGCATCGTTGGCATTATGCCGGTCGACGCAGCGGCTTTAGAGTTGCAGGTCGGCAAGGCAGTAACCAGTGACCCGCTGTTTGCGGCTGCTGCGTTTACGCCGGGCCCCTTTTTGCCTTTGGCTAAAACGGTTGTACCAGCCCCGCCTATTAAAAGCGACAGCGATTCGTACGGAATTGTGACTACAGCGGCCAGCGTAATTGTGCAGGACGCTGGCAGTGGAGAAGTGCTGTTCGCCAAGCGTCCAGAAGACGTGCGAGCCATAGGCAGTATTTCTAAGCTTATGACCGCCCTGGTCTATTTAGACACGCAACCAGATTTGGAACAACGATTCGCTCAATTGGAGGAGGATTTTGCTGGTGGCGGTAGAGTTTATTTGTATTATCGCGACCCGCTCACTTTGCGTGATATTTTGGGGGCAATGATGGTCGGATCCGATAACACCGCTACCATGACGATTGTTAGGGCTAGTGGGTTGACCCAAGCGGATTTTGTTGCTCAGATGAACAGTAAGGCAGCTGAGATGGGTTTGACCAATACGCATTTTGAGGACCCGACTGGGCTTTCGGCGAATAACGTCTCGACGGCCGAGGAGCTGGTGGTGCTACTAGCGGCAGCCCGACAAAACGATGTGCTGGCTGGTTATATGCGTACAGATACTTATGTGGCCACTCACAACAGCGGCCGCAGCGTGTCGATACCGTCAACTGACTTGTTGCTGTCGTCGGCCATGAATACAGGCGACTATCGAGTTACCGCTGGCAAGACGGGTTACATACCGCAAGCTGGCTACTGCTTAGTCACCGAGATCCGCGAAGGTGAGCACGAGATTTTTGTGGTGGTTTTGGGCGCGCCAGAAAAAGAGGATCGCTTTACTGATGCCATAAGCTTGTCGTCGTGGGCATTTAAGACCTTTACTTGGCCGGATGAGTTATGACCCAAGCTATCGTGGAGGCAATTGGCGTTGCACCGACTTGGCTGCGCGTGATCATTTTGACCATTATTCCGGTGACTGAGTATCAGTTATCGGTGCCGCTCGGCTTGCTCGATTATCATTTGACGCCGATTTTGGTCATAGCTCTGGTTTGGGTTGGGGGAGCGTTGATTTTCTTTCCTTTGTATTTTGGCTTACTGAGGTTGCGTACTTTTTGTGTTCAGTACTTGCCGTGGTTGGTAGTCCCATTGGACAGGTTTTTAGCTCGAGGTGAGCGTAAGTTAGGTAACCACTATAAGGATTACGGCATGATAGGTTTGTTGTTGTTTTTTTTGATCCCTTTGCCTTTGACTGGTGTCTGGACCGCCACTTTTGGTGCCGTGGCTCTTAAAATACCCTTAAAACAAGCAGCCGCAGGTATTCTTTTGGGGCTGTTAATAGGTGCTACAGTTGTCACTGTTTTAACGGTTGGGGTAGGTTCGTTGTTCTAGTCGGACTTGTAGTTTCCTTGACTTTTTGTTATTATTCCGGCATTCAAAATTCACTTATATCGAGGTCTGATCTGTAAGGCCGGGTAGCTCAGTTGGTTAGAGCGAGGGACTCATAAGCCCTAGGTCGGCGGTTCAATTCCGCCCCCGGCTACCAACAAACCTTGATAAATATATCGAATTTTGTTATAGTCTTAGAACAGCGTCGCGGGGTAGAGCAGCCAGGCAGCTCGTCGGGCTCATAACCCGAAGGTCGTCGGTTCAAATCCGACCCCCGCAACCACAAAGCCCCCTCTCCGGAGGGGTCTTTGTTTCTCTTACCAGAAAACCCGCAGCGGAGACGGCGTCGTGAGGACTCAGTTAGCC
>CAZXUX010000041.1:4950-8540 GCA_964644265.1 uncultured Gammaproteobacteria bacterium | reverse complement strand
ACAATGCCCGCCAAATCATCGGCAATGCGCTCAGCCGAACGGCTGGCCGTATAGGCATCAACCGTCCCCAACTCTTGAGTAATCAAAATCCTCGTCGTTGAACTAAACTCCAAAGGCTGGGTCAACGACAGCAAAACAGATACCGCCATGCCAATAGCGGCGCACAATACGATTTGCGGCCAACCCCGCAACAGCGGTGTTAGTTGAGGCGAGTAATAAGTCGACACGAAATTAGTATAACAAATCTGCCAGGTTACCCAGAGTCACACTCACTTCTTGCGGGGATCCTTCTCTAACCACCGACAACCGCACTACCTGCCCAGGCTCATAGGTAGACAAAAAATCAGACAAGTGACGCACCGAAGTTAACGGCTCGCCATTGACTCCGGTAATGATGTCATTTTGCAACACGCCCGCCGACTGCGCCGGCGTGTTAGCGCCAACCGCAGTCACCAATGCCCCAACTCGCAAACCCCGACGCAACGACTCGGTTACATTTAGCACATCATCCAAATGCACCACATAAACACCCAGCGCCGCGTGCGTAGGTGACCCCGCACGAATTACATCGTCAATAAATTCCCGAGCTTGATGCATCGGAATCGCCAAATCATCACCAACGGCAAAACCAATTAAATCAGCGCTAGGCGCAAACACCGGACCCGGCAAGTCATTTACCGAAAGCTGCCAAGCCGTGGTGGCATACTCGCCCTTAGCGACCCCATTGAGCAACAAATGAACCGGATCCACAACGTGCAATGGCACAACTCCCCCACTCGCCGTAGCCAAATACACAGCCTCACCAGCAGTCGCCTCTTCTGATTGAGCAAAACCGACAGCCGACAAATTAGAAGCATTCTTTAACTTTAACAAAACCACGTCCGTCAAAGTATCGCCCACCACCTTTTCGATTTCGTACGGTTGACCGCGCACCCAAGCCTGGGCATCAACCGTTGGGCTTCTAAACGCCGCTAGCTGATCTTTAGTAGTCAACGTCCAGCCATCGGCGCTAACCACCACCCCGGCGCCCAACGCATCGCGCGTAGAAATCCAGCCAGTCGCATTAGCACTGTCCGGCGCCGGCTCGGTAAATTGCACCAACGAACGATCCATCACACCTGACACGCGTTCGCGCGCCTCTCGTTCGCCAAGTGAAAAAAATGTTGGCGTCTTTGGCTCGAAATTTCCGTAGCCAGTATCCTGCAACAAACTCGACGCATATTGATCTAAATTTTGCGCCGTAACAATCGATGCCACTACACCGGCTCCAGCACCAGTCAGAGTCGAGACAACTAGCAGCAAAGCAATTGAACGTTTGGGGGTTTTCATAAATAGATTTCAGATAACATTAGAACCACCTTGCCGTTCCAAAAATTATCAATAGCAATACGCAACCAGTTACCAAATAACGCTGTAACACGCCGCGCCCAAGATCTTCCAGTACATGAGCCCGAGCAATACCCAGATACAGATACCAAAGCACGGCAAAAACCGCAGCGTTGGTAACGAAACTCGTTGGCAGCAAAGCCAGAGCGATATACAACTCCGTCATGATGAGCGATCCAGATACAGCAAACAGCAGCCCTGTTTCAAAACCAATCTTACTTACCCAAAAAACCGCCGAGGTTGCTCCGAGCACTATAAAGAAAACTACTAATGCAGGGATCCAAAATGGCAGTTCCAAAAACATCTGACCCATGTACGCGCTGCCCGTAAAAAAGAACGAACTCAAGACATAGCATACCAGGGACAAAAACTCGAGCGCATAGGCCTGGTAGTTACTTGGCAAGTGATAAAAAGAAAAAACGTTTTCCGCGTACAAACCCAAAAGTAAAGTCACTACCGTGCCCAAGATCCAGGCTCCCGACTCGGACTCAAGAAGTAAAAAGAACATCAGCGCCGAAAGCAGCAAAAAGCATGGCGTGCCTAAAAAAATCCAAAACGCAGGTCGACTAAACTCCCACAACAACAAGCGCCCAAATAAAACCGGGATCAACAAAAAACACAACACAGCCGGAATCCACAAACCAAACGGATTCACTATCAGCATGGAAAACCCACTGCCTGATAGCGCCAAAATTACAAACGGAGTAAAGCGGTGAAAAAGAATCACAGCTCAAGAGATAAATTAAGCCACGGATATTGCGCCTGCAGTGCAGTAAAACGAGCCGCCGCTTCGGCCTTGTCGCCGGCTGCCGCTTTTTGCATGGCAATCACCAACTCATAATGCACGTTCATTGAACTGGCCGGAACCCGCAACAAAATTAGCGCGTCATAAGCCGCTTGCGCATTGCCTGAAGACGCATAAGCCGACAAAATAGTGCCCACGGCCTGTCTGTAACCATCTTCCG
Source organism: uncultured Gammaproteobacteria bacterium (assembly GCA_964644265.1). Taxonomy (GTDB): domain Bacteria; phylum Patescibacteriota; class Patescibacteriia; order UBA9934; family UBA9934; genus JAGORL01. Next base: position 6,189 of record CAZXUX010000041.1, on the reverse strand, counting down.
TTACTACCGAGGCTGGCACCGTGACCTCGCGCACGTCTTTGTCTGGTCGCAACCAATCACGACCGCGGGGGCTCAGGGCAAACACGAACACCAAGCCAAGTAGAACGGTAAACCCTAAGGTGATGGCAGGGAACCAATGGCGATCCATAATCGGCTAATTAATGTTTAGTGCTATGAACAAAATATATCTCTTCTAAAAAAACCGAGATTACCAAAGCCACTGGAATAGCCAAACTAGCTCCCACAATACCGCCAACTCGCCAACCAATCAAGACAGCCAACAAACTAACAATCGGATTAACTCCCGTAGCGTGCTGCATAATTTTCGGCACCAAAATATTGCCCTCGACCGATTGCACTAACACATAGGCACCGGCTGTGATTATGGCATGCACCGGCGACACCGCCAAAGCCAAAACAACCGCTGGAATACTCGACACAAACGGACCCAAGAAAGGAATGATTTCAAACATACCGGCCATCAAAGCCAAAACCAAGGCATAGGGTATGTTTAACGCGAGTAGCACCACGTAAGTCATTAAAAATACGCAGATCATTAGCACCAGTTCCCCGCGCAGCCAAGAGCCAAGTCGATCGCGTAGCTTACCAGAAATCTGCATGACGAAAGGCTGATATTCAGCTGGCGCCACAAAAGCCACAGCCCGGACTAAGGCCGTTTTTTCGGCCACCATAAAAAAAGCCAAAATCAGCACCACTAAAATCGCTGTCACACTGCCAATCGCCGATGACCCAAGGGCGATAATTTGCGGCACGGTTTGCGAAACCCCGGATTGCCGAGCAGTGGCCACGATACTCGCCAAGCTATTGGTAAAAGTTTGACTGGCTAAATCCGGATTAAAAGTAAAATCGCTGCCCGTTAAACTCTGCAACACTGGTCCAAAATAATTAAAGAAGTTGCCAAGCTCGTTAGTAATCGGATTCCATAACAGCACCACCAACGAAGACACCAAAGACAAACCTACTATATAAATAATTATTGCCGCCAAGCCCCGTGGGATCTTCCAGCGCTCAAAATAATCAGCAAAAGGATCAATCAAGGCAGCTAAAAACATGGCCGCAAAAAATATGGTTACTACATCGCGAATGACATATAAAAAGGCCAAAATCAACAAGACAAAAATAGCTCTAAAAATAGTCCCGGTAGAAATCGTGATGGTCTGCGGCAACATTTGCTCCTTGCGCTCCGACATATATACTGTATTCTAGCACTTTACGCTT
>CAZXUX010000041.1:0-4850 GCA_964644265.1 uncultured Gammaproteobacteria bacterium | reverse complement strand
GAGGGTGGGTTAAAGTTAACTGGTCCAGAAGTTAAAGCGGTCCGGGCTGGCAACGTTAGTCTGCAAGGCGCCTTCTTAACCTTCCAACGCGGCGAGCTGTATTTGAAGAATGCCCACATCGGGCCATATGCGCCAGCCGGCGCCCAGAACCCGACCGATCCACGGCACGACCGCAAGGTGCTAATTCACAAAAAAGAAATGGCCCGTTTGCGCGCCAAACACGACGAAGAACGATTGACAATTGTGCCAATTTCGCTCTATACTTCGCGCGGTTTTGTTAAACTTGGCTTCGCTTTAGCTCGTGGCAAAAAGAAGCACGAAAAACGCGATACCATCAAAAAACGCGATCTCGATCGAGAGATCCGCTCGCGCATCAATGACAGAACCTGACGGTTATCGGGATTCGGTTGTCGGTTGTCGAGCGATAAAAGCTTGGAACGCTCAACTCCCGAAAACCGACCACCGACAACCGCTCGCAGTAATATGTAAGGGCTCGCCGGGCATCGACGGGCAATCAAGACGGAAACGATCATGCCGGAGGGGTACCGCACTCCGTATCACGCGGTACAAATCCATACACGCCAACGTATTTTCACGCGTGAAGGCCGCTGTTGCGCAAGCATTCAGCCCTTCATTCGCGCCGGCTCTCGCGTAACGCGACACCCGCATTCCCCTCGTAATGTCTCCTAACGAGTTCGGAGTGTTATAGCTTGGAGGCTTTAGTCGAACGATTTCCGTACGTTCGATGGAATGGCACACGGACACGGCACCACAACTTTGGCTACGCTTAGATTGTGGTGACGTATTCAAGCGTAGATGAGCATGGAAGTAATCGTTCCGCTAAGATTGTTCGCACGGGGGTTCAACTCCCCCCGGGTCCACCATCCTTCGCTCCTGCTGGAGCTTCGGACGGCACGCCAGATAATCAATACACGACAACAGTAACAGCGAAGGATGCCCTTCGTAGCTCCGAGTTCGCGTTAAATTACCGAGGAGCGAAGAAGGGCGAACGAAGCATGTTTTACGTTTATATAATCAAAAGCATCTCTGAACCAAACCAGTTTTACACTGGCTTTTCTGAAAATATCGAGAATCGAGTAAACGAACACAACGAGGGAAAATCCGCTCACACGAATAAATACAAACCTTGGGAGCTCGTTTACTACTGTGGATTTACAAAAAAAGAAAAGGCCTTAGCTTTTGAAAAATACTTAAAAACCGCATCCGGAATCGCCTTCAGAAATAAAAGATTGGTATAGACATGATGGCCAACGGCCCTGTACACACTTGCTCAAATTGCAAAAATCGTTTATCCTTAGGGCCAATAATCACCATTGCCATGCGCATCCATCGTCATCGACGTTTTCAGAAACCGAAATTTGCTCCGCAAGAATATAAGGCCAACGGCCACATCATCGCACCAGAAGTGCGAGTTATTGACGAAAACGGCGTCCCGCTTGGCGTTTTAGCCACAGCCGATGCTATTGCAAAAGCCCAAGAACGCGGTCTTGACCTAATAGAAGTTTCACCAAAGGCCGAGCCACCAGTTTGCCGTCTTGGCGATTTCAGCCAATTTAAGTACCAAAAAGAGAAGGAGGCCCGCAAACAACGCGCCCAGTCTAAAGAAGTCGAAATCAAAGGCATCCGCTTGACCCCACGAATTGGTCAGGGCGACCTTATGACCCGCGTTGAGCAGGCTAAGAAATTCTTTGAACAAGGGGATAAAGTCAAAGCCGAAATGATGCTCCGCGGTCGCGAAAAAGCACATATCGACATCGCCCAGGCCGTGTTTGATCAATTCGCCGCTAAGCTTGGCGAACATTACCCAATCAAAGTAGAGCAGCCATTCAAAAACATGAACGGCCGCCTGAGCATGATTCTCGCCCGGCAGTCATAAACCACCCCAGGCATTAGGCATTAGGCAGTTAGGGCTTCATTGAGTTCTATGCGACCTAACGGCCTAACGCCTAATGCCTCTGTGGTAATTAGCTTGACGTAATCCCCTTTTAGCCCTAGACTACTGCAGACTTTAGCAACCTGTATGGCAATGAAAACCTACAAAACCCTAGCTAAGCGCATTAAAATTACCGGCAGCGGTAAGCTTTTGAAGCGCAAAGCCGGCCAGGATCACTTCAATTCACGTGAATCCGGCAACACCACCCGCAACAAGCGCACCGACATTTCCATGTCGAATAACCTTAAGCGGATCGCCAAGATTGTTCTGCCATACCATAACGTCTAATATATGCCACGAGTAAAACGCGGTACGCAACATGTTAAGCGCCGCAAAAACCTATTAAAGCGCGTCAAAGGCTATAGCTGGGGACGCAAGAGCAAGATCCGCTTGGCTCGCCCAGCCATGCTGAAAGCCGGTGTTCACGCTTTCCGCGATCGCCGCGCCAAAAAGCGCACTTTCCGCAACCTGTGGACAATCAAGATCAATGCCGCAGTTCGCGAATTCGGTCTGAGCTATTCTCGTTTCATCGACTTGCTCAAAAAGGCCAATATCGCCATTGATCGCAAGGTTCTAGCCCAGATTGCCGAAAAACAGCCTGCAATCTTCAGCAAAATCGTTGATTCAGCTAAGGCGTAAACAAAAACTCCGACGCAACGTCGGAGTTTTTGTTTTGCCAGACCACTGGCTATTGGCCATTGGCGGCTCACCCGAGCCCTAAGGAGCTAAAGGCTAATAGCTATTGGCTATGTAAAGGCTAAACGGCTAATGGTCAAAAAGCCAACAGCCGCGCCCCAGTAAACATTGACAAAAAGCTGTTTTTTTGCTAGAGTTAGTAGTCCGTTATAGCGATTTCCTCGCTAACGGCCACGCTTTTTCACAACTCATCACGGAGGAACCGATGACCACCAGGCGGATGCCAGGCATACAAGATCTGGCCGAACATGCCCCCAAAAAGGGCAATGGCATGTGCCGTACCTGCGGACAACGACTGCCGCGGCACAGTTCCGTCGGGAAGCGGTCGCCCATCGTGGGCAGTCGCTGCCCCAACTGCACCAAGCCGCGGTCGCCTGGTGGTCTCCCTCCCCCCTCGGGGGACGTCGATCCAGAAGACGACACCGTCAAGGTACCGGTGGTTCTGGACTGCCTGTGCCCGGACGAAGTCTGCGACCCAGACGCCGACAGCGAGCAGGGCGGGCAACCGCAGAAGCCGGTCTACAACCCAGCGCCAGCGGTCGTGACCGACGACGAGGACACTCCCCTGGAGTCCCCCGCCGACCCGGACGACGAACCCATCATCAGGGCTTCCCCGCCAATCCTGGCGGCTGAGCCGAAGATGAACCAACCCTTGCAGGGCGGGCGCAGACCCGCCAAGGAGGCCAACATGGCCAAGGTGGACGACGTCAAGAACAAGGTGGACGACCTCGAGCACGAAGTCGCCGAGATCAAGAACCGGCCGCCCTCGCGCTGGCCGTGGTTCCTGGCGATCTGCTGCCCGATCATGTTTCTGGCGCTCTGCGCCGGTCTGATCGGCGGCAGCTACCATCTGCTCGGCTTCGGCGACACGCCGCTGACCGAGGCCAAGGTCGAACCGCCGCCCGCGCCGGCGCCGGTCGAGCCGACCGTGCCCATCACGGCGCCGGTCGAGGTCACCTCGAACGACGACGATCAGCGACCCGAAGGGCCGCTGATCCTGGACTGCGGTGGCAAGTGGCCCACCAGCGGCCCGGACACCTACCGCTTCGACTTCATGGTCGATTGGTCGGTGCTGGAGCAGGAGGCGTACTTCGTCTCCGGCATCCACCCGGCCAAGGGGCTGGCCGGCATCATCGACGGCACCTGCGTGACGTCGACCGGGCACACCGTGCCCGTCGACCGCATCACGCAGGTACACGCCGCGGACCGGCCGACCAAGCTCTGGCTGGCCTTCGAGGACGGCCAGCCGCCCCGCGGCGAGCACCACGTGCACGACATCGTCGTGCGCTGTGACAAGGCCACGCACAACGCGTGCGTGGAAAAGCAGCTGGCCAAGCGCTAACTGCTGTGCCACACTTCCCGGGCGTCGCTTCTTGCGGCGTCCGGGATTTCTCTTTCCTAGAGGAGGGAAATACAGAAATTGGCAAACACCAAAATCGTTCTCATCATCGATGACGATCCGGCCATTCGGCGCGCCATCGCCAGGGCACTCCGCAACGAGTTCGACATCATCATCGAGGCCAAGCATGGCAAGGAAGCCGAAGGCTTCCTCTGTGAGAGGATCTCGCTCATCCTGAGCGACATCACCATGCCGATCATGGCCGGACACGAATTCCATCAACGACACGCGGAATTCTTCCGGCGATACAGCATCGGCTTCGTCGCTCTGAGCGGCGGTACCATCATGCCGGGCGCTCTCGAATACATGAAGCAGGCCGAGATCCCCCTGCTCGACAAGCCGTGTGACAGAGCCACCCTCCTGGAGGCCGTTCGCACGCACGTCCGTCACTAGTCACCCGCCCCGCGCTCTCGCGCGCCTGGGCGGGCTCTTTTTTTTACCTCCTCATCTTTATCCAAAGTATCCAAATCACTAAAAACAATATGCTAACCGCCGACATCACCAAAATGGCTCCAATCAAGGCTCTGCGCTGTTCATCGCTCAGGCCGTGTGATGGCTCCATCACCACCGTTCGCTCATTGCCAGCATTATCTATCGCCTTAACCGACAATTGCTGCTCCATGGATTGATTTTGCAGCATATAAGGACTCTCAGCCACAACAAACTGCCCCAACACTCCTTCACGAACTTCGTAGCGACTAATACCCGAACCTTTATCTTGGGTAGAAAAAACTAAAAATTTCCGTCCATTAAAAATATTAGGATCACTTGATACTGTAATAGCAAACTCATGTCTCCTAA
>CAZXUX010000040.1:0-9102 GCA_964644265.1 uncultured Gammaproteobacteria bacterium | reverse complement strand
TTGACGCGTTTGTTCGGCACGTTTACGATATTTATCTTTTATGAACAGACACTGGTCAAAATTGCGCGTTGCCTACATAGGTGTTGCGGCGGCATGTGCCATCATGGCCGCCACCTACGGTGCCACTATATTGTCATTACCAAAGATACTTGAAGTTACGCGGGTACATAACCTTGGTCTTGTAACCTATAGTAATGGCAAAACTGAAGTCGTCTATTATGATTACGACTACGCAAGTGTTCAGCCGGGATGGTATCGGTATCTAACCGTTGATGCTATTCCAGAAGTGTCGGGTTCCCAACGTCCACGCTACCACGCTCCATCTTTTGCCTTTCAGGGCAGTGCCTGGAACGGGGAAGTGTACACGTTTAACGATCCTGAGCTGGTTGACTGCTCAAGTAATATTATCTTTATTAATCGTGAAGCAAAAAGCCAGGAAGAACTCAATTTGTTCAATACTGGTTACTGCATCTTAGCTACTCTCGATACCGGTGATGAGGTTCACGGAGTATTGAACCCAATGCACTTCTTGGCTACGCAAAAAGATAATCAGGAATTGCTAGTAGGGAATTTTCAGACCGGTCAAGTCACCCACGGCATGCCTATGCCTCTTACTGGTTTTAGCGGCCAAGTTTTAGCGGATCTTGCCGTGCAGAGGGTTGCTTTTATGTCTGGTACCTGTGACCGCGAGCAGAATAATCTTCACCCCGTGCTCTGGGATCTTTCGAGCGGCACCGTTCAGGATCGAATCGATTTGATTACTGAACGTTGTGATGGATCACGTCTTGATTACGACGCTGAAAGTAATCAATTCATACTAAAAAACGATCACGGTAAATCAATCGTGCTCTAAGGTGCGCAGGCGGCAAGACATTGTTCAATAACACCGGTTGGGAATTTGATTTGATGATTCTGGCCGGTTGTTTGGCTCTGGTATTCGCTGGTTCGGGGGAGTGGGGACTGGATCAGATGATACTCGGATTGTAATGCTATTAAAATAATCCACCGTGGCTAGCGAGCTGCGGTGGATTTGGATTTACGGCGCGGGCTGCAGGGTAATTGTGGCGACGTTATCGTTAACAACAATGTCGCCAAAGAAGTCCAGCCAAGCTACTAGACCGAGAGCATTGCTGCCCGTCGGATCGGTGCCGGTTCTGAAGTTCCTCTCGTTGATCTCACCCAGCACCACGAAGTTTGCTAGTGGCACCTCCGGTCGCTCGCGATTCACGAAGCAGCGCCAGTGAAAAGGCTGGTTCGTTCGAATGTTCATAGCGTGGCCAGCCACGCGAATCCACACTCCGGCGCGTTCTTGCATATTTATTCTCCGCCAGCAGCTTACGTTTTGTCCGGTGTGTCGGCAAGTACTTAGAACATCCTAATATGGCGCTAGTTGGTTATAGGTCTGTAAAAGTTGGTCTGAGATTGGCCATTTTTTTCATTCTGTGCTAGGCTTCGGCTAACTATGACCGATTTCTTCGGCCTCGGTATCGCTCCGAATTTGCTCAAGACCCTTGAGGAACTCAAACTGACCGTCCCGACGCCCATCCAAAGTAAAGCAATTCCCCTGGGAATCCAGGGCAAAGACCTAGTTGGCATTGCCCAAACAGGTACCGGTAAGACGCTGGCTTTTTCTATTCCCATGCTCCAGCAGATCTCAGCCACTAAAGGCAAGGGTCTGGTGATTTTGCCAACTCGCGAACTTGCTCTGCAGGTCGAGGAAACTGTCCGCAAACTCGGCGGCAAATTTGGCTTGCGCACGGCCGTGCTCATTGGTGGCGCTTCAATGCACATGCAGCTCCAGGCGCTCAAAAAGAACCCACACGTAATTGTGGCCACGCCTGGTCGTTTGATTGATCATCTTGAGCAGCGCACCATTCGTTTGAACGAAGTTAAAATTCTCGTTCTCGACGAAGCTGACCGCATGTTAGACATGGGCTTTGCCCCGCAGATTGATCGTATTTTGCGCGAAGTCCCGGTAGATCGTCAGACCATGTTGTTCTCGGCTACTATGCCGGCCGCTATTGCTAAGATCGCTTCACGCCACATGAAGCTTCCGGTCAGTATTGAAATCGCTCCAGCCGGCACCACTGCCGAGCGCGTTGAACAGGAAATGTTCGTTGTGCCCAAGCAAGATAAAATTCGTTTGTTAGAAAAATTACTTGGTGAATATCACGGTACGGTGTTGGTTTTTTCTCGCACCAAACACGGTGCTCGCAAAATCTGTCGCTCAGTTAAGGCCATGGGTTATGGCTCAGCCGAACTGCACTCCGATCGCTCGCTAGCTCAGCGACGCGAAGCTCTAGAAGGTTTTAAATCCGGTAAGTATCGCGTGTTGATTGCTACCGATATCGCTGCTCGCGGTATCGACGTTAAGGGCATCGAGCTAGTTGTTAACTTCGATCTTCCAGATCAAGCCGAAGACTACGTGCATCGCATCGGTCGCACCGGTCGCGCCGGTCGTTCTGGTAAGGCTATTTCTTTTGCTACTCCCGATCAAAGCGGCGACATTCGAGCTATCGAGCGCTTGGTGCGCACGCGCTTGCCAGCACAGCGTCCACCGGCCAATCTGCCACAAGCACGCGTTATGCCATACGAAGCCCCAGAGTCACCCCGCAAATTTGCTCCGCGCGGCGGTCGCGGCGGTCGTCGTAACTCGGCGCCACCTCAGCGCTCAGCTGCCGATCGTCGTTGGTAAGCAGTGACGGCTATTCGGCTACTGGCCATTAGCCGTTGGCGGCTCACCTGAGTGGCCGGTGACTAGCAGCTCAGTTCTAGCGACGAGCTCATAAAAAAATACCCCGACCAAGTGTCGGAGTATTTTTTTGCTCAATGAGCTAGGCTGCTGCCTCTTCAGCTGGAGCCTCTGCGCCAGCCTCTGGCTGGGACTCGTCTGCTGCAGGCATTGGCTCCATAGGAGCCGGTTCGGTAACTGGAGCGGTCTGCGGATCCATTGCAGGATCCTGAACGCCTTCGCCGTCGTGCATCATAATGATGAAAGTTAATAATCAGACGTGCGAGCTCATTTGAGCCGAGGTCATTACTCTAATGGGCATCGTGCGATGTGTCAACACGATTTTACGTCCATCTATTATTTTTTATCTATTTAGTTTCCTGTAATCGAGCTCGGAAGCCCTGTGTCGATATGTTATAAGTTATGAGTGATATGTAGGCGTAATCATGCTATACTCGCGAGCGATATGGCGAAACGCAAAGGGGGAGCGTCTCGTGCTAAAGACGGAGTTATCAGCCGTGAGTTACTGCTCCTCAGAAAGCTCAACCGCGGCGAATCTGCGGGCGAAAAACTAGCCGACTTATTGACGAATTTTTTCGGCACCATTGGTTTTTTGCTGTTTAATGTTTTGCTCTTTGCCTCGTGGTTGGTTATTAACCTAGGCTATTTTGAGGGCGTTATCCAGTTCGATCCATTTCCTTTCGAATTGCTAACCATGGTGGTGTCACTTGAAGCTATTTGTCTGGCAGTTATTGTGCTGATCAGTCAAAACAGAGCTTCAAAACTAGCCGATCTGCGCGAACAGATGGACGTAGAGATTGACCTCCACACCTTTAAGGAATTAGAGAAGGCGATGAAGGTTCTGGTGAGTGTCGAAGAGCGACTGGCTCGCCTAGAGAAGCAGGCCGAACGTCCAGAGCATCCTAGGGGTTACCGGGCTTTTTAAAACCAGTGATGGCCTGCATTATTTCTAGGGGCAGGGTGAAGACGATGGTATTAGAAGCGTCCGAGCTGATGTCGTTAATTGAGTTGAGGGTTCGCAAGTGTAAGGCTCCAGGAGTCTCGCCAAGTAGCTTAGCGGCATTGGCCAAGTTTTGCGCGGCCGCCACCTCGCCTTCAGAGCTAATAATAACCGCTCGACGTTCACGCTCTGCCTCGGCTTGTTTGGCAATGGTACGCACCATGTCTTGTGGTAGATTGATGTCTTTTAGTTCGACGGTCGAAACCTTAACGCCCCAGTCATCGGTAGCGGCATCAACAATTTTTTCAATTTTATCGGCAATCGCTTGGCGGCTACTCAGCAATTCGTCTAGTGTGACTTCGCCGACGATGTTGCGCATGGTTGTCTGCGCCAATTGAGACACCGCGTAGTGTACTTTTTCGACCTCTAAGAACGACTTGGCCGGGTCGGCGATCTTGTAATAAATAACCGCATTAATTTTAGCTGAGACGTTGTCCTTAGTAATGGCGTCCTGCGATGGCACGTCAACGGCCTTGGTTCGCAGGTCGATCTTTTTCAACGATTGAAAAATTGGCACAATCAATTGCCAGCCCGGGGTCACTACCTCGCGAAACTTGCCCATGGTGAACTTGATCCAGCGTTCGTACTGGTTGACTTGTTTTAGTGATGCCACAGCCAGACCGATCAAGACGGTTAGTATAAATACCCACATAGCTAAGTAATTTACATGTTAGCCTCCTCTTATTGCATCCTAGTACTGGTCTTGGGTGGGGGCAAGGGGCGTTGACGAAATTGCGCGTTTTCCAGGACAATAAATCAATAATTGAACCATATGGATAAAACTATCATGCAGCGCAGTCTAGCAGCCGGAGTGCTAGGGGCACTGGCGATAAACGTGCTTTTTGTTCTTATCGGTTGGGGTATTTTTACTAGCAACAAGGGTGGGGAATGGTTGGCCGATGAGCTCGGCTTAGTGCAGACGCCGCAAACAGTAATTGTTGATTCAGCTGGCGAGCGCTCGGCGGTTGTTAGTGCAGTTGAGGCGGCCAATCCCGCCGTAGTCTCTATTGTAGTAAGCAAGGATGTGCCGATTGTTCAGTCGTCGTTCCGCGAATATCAGCCCTTTGGCAATCTGGGTCCGACCTTCCGTATTCCGCAACAAACGCCGGGCGGTACCGAGAAGCGTGAAATCGGTGGCGGCTCCGGCTTCTTGGTGAGCGAAGACGGTTACATAGTGACCAATGCCCACGTGGTTAATGATCAAGAAGCCGAGTACACGGTTTTCTTGAACGACGGCAGCAGCCAAGATGCCAGCATAGTAGCCGTCGATGAAACATTCGATATTGCCGTAATAAAAATTGAAGCCAGTAATTTAGCCTTTTTGGAGTTCGGTAATTCCGATGACATCAAAGTCGGACAAACCGTCATCGCCATCGGTAACGCGCTTGGCGAATATCGCAACACCGTTTCGGTTGGCGTAGTGTCTGGCCTGTCGCGTTCAATAGTGGCCTCCAACCAGGCCGGTGGTTCTGAGCAGCTTTACAACATTATTCAAACAGACGCCGCTATTAATCCGGGCAACTCCGGCGGCCCGTTGCTCGATCTTTCGGGTCGAGTTATTGGCGTGAACGTCGCGGCTTCGCTGGGTTCTGAGAATATCGGCTTTGCTTTGCCTGGCAATACTGTCAGTCAGTCGGTTGAATCCATTAGGGAGCACGGCTACGTAGTCAAACCATATCTTGGCGTTCGCTTTGTGCCCGTTACCGATGCCTTAAAAAAACAGAACGATCTCACGGTCGATTACGGCGCGTTAGTCTTGCGTGGCGACAACAAGGAATTGGCGGTTATTCCTGGTTCGCCAGCCGACAAAGCGGGAATAGAGGAGAATGATGTTATTCTAGAGGCTGACGGCACAAAGATTGATCTCGATCATCCGCTGCAGTCTATTGTTGCCCAGCACGAAATTGGCGACACCTTAAGCCTTAAGGTACTGCACGACGGCGAAGAAAAAACAGTTTCTGTGACTTTGACCGAAAGACCACGAAGCGACGAATAAGTCTGAGTACAAGTAATTATTTTTATGCAGACACTCGGCAAGATGTTAATCGGCCTCGGAGTGATTCTGGGTTTTGGCATAGCTATTGGCATTGCAATCAAAATTGCCGAGCCAGTAAACGCACCGCCTAGCCAGACCCCGACCGAACAGACGCCAGTTAATAACGAAACCATGACCTATAGGGTTTATTTTAGCCAAGGCGAAAATCTTGACTGCTCTCTGGTTAAGGCTGTCGAGCGCACTGCGCCAGAGTCAGCTGATATCGCGCGGATGGCTATTGAAGGCCTGCTGGCAGGGCCAACGGCTACAGAAACCGAGGCCGGTTACTACACCTCGATTAACCAGGGGGTTGAGTTAGTTGACCTTACAATGTCAGCCGATTCAATGGCCGTCACCTTTTCCTCGAGTCTCAATCAGGGTGTGGCCGGTGCCTGTCGCGTCAGTGCGATTCTCGCACAAATTGAGCAAACCTTAAAGCAATTTGCCACAGTTAAAGAGGTGGTTATAAAAATTGAAGGTCTTCCAGATGAGGAAATTCTTCAGCCCTAATGAAAGTTCAAAAAAGGGTGTTGTGGATGGTTTTCTGGCTGTTTCTAACCCCTGTGCTACGCTTTTCCCTGTAAAATCAACCTTAATCAAGTGCTCCTATGGCAAACCGTTTAACCAAGTCACAGATCATGGCCGCCCTCGCTGAAACCTGGGGTGTCTCTAAGAAAGATGCTGGCGAGATGTACGACAAGCTTGTCGGTGTCATCTACAGCGAAATCAAGCGTGCTGGTGAATTCGTCATGCCAGGTCTCGGCAAGATGGTAAAGAAGCACCGCGCTGCTCGCATGGGTCGCAACCCAGCCACTGGCGCTCAGATCTCCATCCCAGCCAAGACCGTGCTCAAGTTCGCCGTTGGCAAGGCTGCTAAGGACGAATTGCTTAAGTAACGTACCAATCATATAAAACGTAGAATCCGTAGAAACGTAGATTCGCTCGTAAGCAGGCAGGTCTACGGTTTCTACGGTGAGTGATCGTGTCTTGAAACGTCAGTTGTCCCCGAAATTTTTCCACAAGCCCTCGACATTGTCGGGGGTTTTTGGTATGGCATATGTAAGTCTATGGATAAACGATGGTTTTTCCCCATCGCTGTTTTTACTCTGCTTGTCGGCATAGCCATTGCCGGCGGTGTTTTGTTTGTTCGGCCGGCTCCCAAGAAGAGCTTAGAGGCGGCCGAGCCAGCTGCCAAAGAAGTAGTAAATGATGTCTTAGCTGCTCGTCGTGCCGAACTTGAAGCAGCAGGCGACGTATCCTTTGGATCAGATAACGAAATTAACATTTTGGCCATTGGCCTCGATTCGCGCAAAGAGGGCATTGAGCAGCACTGCGACTCTATTCACATGGTCACACTGCGTCTTGATGATTGGAGCATTAAGATCACCTCGGTACCGCGTGGTACCACGGCTACCTTGCCACCCGGCAGAACATATCTTTCCACTGACTACTACTTGGCCAACGCCTGTGCTTTTGGTGGCCTTAATTACGGCATCAGGCAAATAGAGCAAATTGTTGGCGTCAGGGCAGACTACGTGGCTACCGTCGGTTTCTCGCAGGCGCTTGGTATATTCCGCACCATCGGCTTGCCCACCACCGACACCTTGGCTTTTTTGCGCCACCGCCGCAGCTATCAGATCGGTGATCCGCAGCGCAGTCATAACCAGTCGGTTTTCATGAAGGATACCGCCTTACGTTTGTTGTCAGACGATGGTCTGTCGACTCCCTTGCTGCATATACTTTATTCTTTCGTTGACACTGATCTCGATTTCAAATCAGCCCAGGCGCTCTATACGGCTTACCGAGCGGCGGAGCTTAATGAAGACGATATTGTTCTAGACATTAAACCTCATTACGACGTGGTCGACATGCATTTCGACCCTAGCAACGCCGACGTTCAGGTGCAGGCCTTGATTGATTTTCTTAAGGGCAAGGTGTCGTCAGAAGATCTGTCCTTGCGCACGCTCGACGACGTGCAGCGCGAGTTAGAAGAATATATGCGTGGCGCGCTGGCCTCAGAAGAAGAAATAGCACACGTGGTCGAAGAGCAGCTTTGGGAGCAATTAGAAGACAATGACGTTAGGCAGGAACTGCATTTCAGGTTTTTGGCTCGCTACCTAGAAACCCTGGTAATCACCGATCAGCCAGCGGCCGAACAGATGGCCTCTGACTATGTATTAGAGATGGAGTATTTAGGCGAAACTTACTGGGCGGATTTAGGGCGTAATATGTTGGCCAGCTTGGTGGATGAATAGGCTGTCTTGGGGCAGGGGACGTGGTATTCTATTTGTGGAATATGTCTCTGGGTAGTGCCCGTTATTTTTGGAGCGCTCACTTGCGGAGTAGCTTCACCATAATTTTCGGTATTTTCTTTTTTACGCTGGCCGGTTTTTTTGTTGCGCCTAAATTTGCTAGCGCTGCCGTTATTACTTGGGATGGTGGCGGAAACGACATTCTCTGTTTGGGGGTTGGCACTGCTAACAATTGGTCTTGCGGCTCCAATTGGAGCGGCGACGTGGCGCCTGGCGCATCAGACATTGCTACTTTTGACACTACTTCAACGAAAAACGCAACTATCGATGCTTCAATTAGCGTGGCTGGTATTGATATCAACTCTGGTTACACCGGCATCATCACCCAGGGTGCGGGCTTTACGGTTACTGTGGGTACGAGCGACTTTGATATTTCTGCCGGTACGTTCACGGGTGGCGATTCAACCATCACCATGAACGATGCTTTTACCGTATCTGGCGGTACCTTTACTTCAACCACTGGCAACATGTCGGTGTCCGGAGCCTTCACAGTTTCTTCAGGTACGTTTAGCGAGAGTACTGGTACGGTTACCGCTACGGGCGGCACCGCGTCTACTTGGAACGTTGTTACCTCGGAGCAATTTAATAACCTAACAATCAACAAAACGGGTGGCACGGCTGTAAACATTACCTCGGGCGACACTTTGATTGTTACCGGCACCTTCACGATGACTGACGGAGCAATAAACACTGGTACGGTTGATACTCGTGGCAATAGCAGTCAGGCTTCAACTTTTGACGGAGGTTCTGCCACTGTTGATTTCGGCGATGATGGCGTGGCGCAAACATATACGGTTAACGGCGGCACCGGACCGGGGGTCAGATTGGATAGCGCTGCGGATGCCAGCGACTCTATTACTTATGCGGCAGCGGGAACACTAACGGCGCTGAGCATTACTTCTGGTTTTTCGGGCACCATTCCGATTTCTAATGGCAGTGATTTTGCTCTGACCTTCACCACCTGGTCTCAGGCAGCTGGTACCTATGACGCCTCTGCACAGTC
>CAZXUX010000039.1:0-9238 GCA_964644265.1 uncultured Gammaproteobacteria bacterium | reverse complement strand
AACTTGACCATCCGGCACATGCTCAATGCCAAACAGTGCCGTAATCTGCGCCGCAACCTCTTCAATAGTACCCGACCCATCGACAAACCGCACCAAACCACGCTCTACATAGTGGTCGATCATCGGTCGCGTTTCCTCTTCATAAACTTGCAAACGACGATTTATGACCTCCGGTGTGTCGTCTACTCGATGCTCAATCTCAGCTCGTTTTGTTAAACGTTCTAGCGAAACCTCACGCGGCACCTCGATTACAATCACCATCGTCGGCAGCATCTTGAGATCAAAGGCTTTAAACTGCTGCTCGTTTCTTGGAAAGCCGTCCAAAATAAACCCCCGTTCCGCATCTTTTTCGGCTAGTCGCTGTTCTAGCACTTCCAAAGCCACCTGATCTGAAACCAAATTTCCAGTAGTAATAATCCCTCTAATCTTATCGGCCAATTCTCCAGGACGCTTCTCGGCATCTCGCAACAACTGCCCCATAGACAATTGCGGTACCCCTAACTTTCTAGACAACAACGCCGCCTGCGTGCCCTTGCCACACCCCTGCGGTCCCAAGATGAGGATTCGATGCATATTACAGTCGCAAGTCTAAAGTCTAAAGTAAAAATAGTAAAGACAAGCAAAACCCGCCATCACGGCGGGCCTTTCAACTTTCAACTTTCAACTTTTAACTTTGAACTTTCAACTGTTTTATGAAACATCGTACGACCTCATGGTCAGCTGAGCTTCAATTTGCTTAACAATATCAATGACCACTGAAACGACGATAATAATCGATGAACCACCAACTACTAAACTAGCGTTACCAGTGATCTCTTGCATCACCACCGGAGCCACGGCAATAACCGCCAAGAACACAGCGCCAGCCAACAGAATGCGGTTCACTACCCACTGCAAATATTCAGCTGTCTGCACGCCTGGGCGCACACCTGGAATAAAGCCACCTTGCTTTTGCAAGTTTTCCGCCACCTGATCTGGACGGAACACAATCGAGGCGTAAAAGAAGGTAAAGGCCACCACCAGCACAAAATACGTAATACCGTAGAAGGCGCCGTTGTTAAACAACTTAATCACTCCAGCAGCAATATCGCCCACTATTGCCGTACGAGCATCAACAAAGAACTGTGCCACAAGCGGCGGCAAAACAATCAGCGACAAAGCAAAAATGATCGGAATCATGCCACCCATGTTTACACGCAATGGCAAGGTAGATGTAACCTTAGTACCTCCGCCCGCATAACCACCACGAGCATACTGCACGGGCAAATTACGCTGCGCTTCGCTAACCAAGACCACGCCAGCAATTGAAGCCACCATGGCTGCCGCGAAAACTATTACCGTTACCAAATCATCTTGCGTATAGGTAGCCAATAGCTGCCCAACGTAACCCGGCAAAGAAGCCACGATACCGGCAAAAATAATGATACTCATGCCGTTACCCATTTTCTTTTCAGAAATCAGCTCACCAAGCCACATCAGGAAAAGCGTTCCGGTCGTCATGGTTACCAAAGTAGCCAATAAACCAAAGCCATGAATATCTAAACCGCTTTGTTTGTTGATTAGAGTAATCAAACTAAAGCCCTGCAAAAAAGCCAGCGGAACCGTAGCTATACGAGTATAACGATTGAGCTTTTCTCGACCCTGGTTTTCTTTTTGCATCTCCTCGATCGAAGGGAAAATCATGCCCAACAACTGAAAGATGATGGAAGCCGTAATGTACGGCGCCACACCCAAGGCGACTACCGAAAAACTTTTCAGCGTACCACCAGAAAACACGTTCAACAGGCCGAGAAACTGGTTTCCGCTAAGCAGACTCTCCAAACTGGCCGGATCAATACCGGGCACAGGAATATGAGCCGCAATACGGAAAACCGTTACCACGAAAAGAATAAACAGCAGTCCGTTCCTTATTTCAGGGATCCGGAACAGTCGCGTGAGCATGTTCATAGGGTTTAGTGAGCTAGGCTCTAGACTTCAACCTTGCCGCCCGCCTTCTCGATTGCCGCCTTGGCCGTAGCCGAGACACTGCAATTCTTTACCGTAACCGCTACCGTGAGCTCTCCTTTACTCAATATCTTCACCTTGAGCTTGTCGCTAGGAATCAAACCCTTGTGCGCCAAAGTCTTGGGGGTAACAACCTCGCCAGCAATAAACTTGCCGTTCAAAGCACCAACGTTTACCGCAAAAGCCTTTGGAGCCAAAGAGCGGAAACCTCGCAACTTTGGTGTAGCCAAAATAATGTGGCGCATACCAAGACGAGCCGTACCGCTTGAACCGGCACGAGAAGTTTGACCCTTTTGACCGCGTCCGCCGGTGGTTCCCTTTGAACCAAGTCCGCGTGCTACGCGCTTTTTATCTTTCTTCGCGCCGTGAGCCGGACGCATTGTGTGCAGCGCAATCGCCATATAAAGAAATATTAGGCCTTTGTTTCGGTCTGAGCAACAGCCACAACCGGCAACTTGAGTTCACCAAGCGCCTTAAAGGTCGCTTTGGCATTGTTAATCTTGTTCTTAGCTCCCAAAACCTTAGTTGAAGCATTTGGCACGCCACCAAGTTCCAAAATAACTCGGGTTGGGCCACCGCTCTTCAATCCAGTACCTTGTGGAGCTGGCTGAATTAGCACATCAGCAGCCGCAAACTTAGCGCGCACTGCGTGCGGCACAGTCTCGTCCTTAAGCGGGATGCGAATGATGTTCTTTTTTGCCTGACGGAAAGCCTTCTCAATAGCCATTGAGACGTCACCGCCCTTAGCAACGCCATAACCAACGCGACCACGACGGTCACCGATTACTAGCGTAGCGCGGAAACGCATGCGCTTACCACCCTTAGTGACGCGCGTTACGCGAGCCAACTCAAGAATACGCTGTTCGAATTCGCGTGGTTCACGCTGACCGCGACCACCACCACCGCGGCGATCACGACCACCAGCACCGGCACCGCTGCCGCCGCCACGTGGACCCTGGCCACGTCCGGCACCTGCCGGACCGCGACCACGACGTGCCGCTGGAGCAGCCTTTCCTTCGTTTGCAATAGGTTTAACTTCTTCAGTCATACGTTTAGAAAATCAGTCCACCAGCTCGAGCAGCCTCTGCCACAGCCTTAACACGGCCATGGAACAGATACGACCCGCGATCGAAAGTAACCGTAGTAATGCCCTTGAGCTTAGCCGCTTCAGCCAAAGCTTGACCAACCGCTGCAGCTCGCTCCAAAGGCTTCTGACCAGACATCTTAAGATCGCTGGCTGACGCTAGGGTCACGCCCTTAGTATCGTCAATCAACTGAGCACCGATGTGCTTCTGGGAACGGAAAACTGACAGTCGCGGCCGTTCAGCCGTACCAACAATTTTTGCTCGAACTCGACGCGCACGTCGCGCTGCCTGAGTTCGTTTAGCTAGTAATTTAATTCGTTCCATAGAATTGATTATTCAGTTTTGCCAGCTGCCTTACCGACCTTGCGACGAATAACTTCGTCTGTGTACTTAAAGCCCTTGCCCTTGTATGGTTCCGGCTTTTTTAGCGCCCGAATTTCCGCCGCTACCTTACCCACCAACTGCGCATCGGCAGAAGTAAGGGTTAATAGGTTGTTCTCTACCTTAGCTACAACACCGGCCGGTAGCTCGTAACGAACCTCGTGCGAGAAACCGACACTGCACACCAGGGTCGAACCCTGAATCTGCATGCGGAAACCAACGCCGTTTAACTCCAAAGCCTTGGTATAGCCCTCGGTCACGCCCTTAACCATCTGAGCCAACAAAGCGCGCATAGTACCCCAAACTGCGCGGTCTTCTGACTCTGGATCCTGGACCGTAACTTCCAGCTGATTGACGCCATCGGCAGCATTCAGCGTAACCATGGCATGCGGATGCAACGGCAGCTTTAGCTCACCTTTAGGGCCTTTAATCGTCACTACGCCCTGCGCGATGTCAGCGGTGACACCGGCTGGTAGCATGACTGGTTTTTTTCCAATACGAGACATACAAGGTAAATTTAGGCGACTTCGCAAATAACTTCGCCACCCAAACGGCGCTTACGAGCTTCGCGGTTAGTCATCAAGCCGTTCGGCGTGGAAACAATGGAAAAACCATAGCCTGAGCGAACGCGCTCTAGTTCGGTATTCTTTTGGTACACGCGCAAACCAGGCTTACTTACGCGCTTAATGTGCGTCATGCGCGGCTGGCCGGCTTCATCGTACTTCAAAACCACTTTCAGCATTGGACGAGCGCCAACAGAGAAAGTATCGACGCCGCTAACAAAGCCCTCTCGCTCGAGGAGCTTGGCGATAGCGTATTTCATTTTCGACATTGGCATTTCCACGGTCTTAGCGCGCACCATAGTGGCGTTGCGCAATCGCGTGAGCATGTCTGAGATGGGATCAGTGATCATAAGATTACCAGCTTGCTTTTCGAATACCAGGAATTTCACCTACGTTTGCCAACTCACGGAAACAGATACGGCACAGACCAAAGGCACGCATGAAGAAACGCTTACGACCACAGCGCCAGCAGCGCAGGACGCGTCGCGTCATGAACTTTGGTTTCTTGGCTGACTTGGCGATTTGATTAGTAGTTGCCATAGGTTATTTCTTCTCCTTAACCGCGAACGGGAAGCCCAGACTCTTGAACAGGAGCAATCCTTCTTTATGGTTCTTGGCCGTAGTGCTGATTGTGACCTGCAAACCATGGAGCGATTCTACTTCGTCAGGACGAACTTCCGGAAAGGCCGTGTGTTCGGTAAAGCCCAGGTTAAAATTTCCGTCTTTATCGACCGCCGACTCCGGAATACCACGGAAGTCACGGATACGAGCAAAGGCTATACTGACGAGCTTCTCCAAGAAATCCCACATGCGCTGACCACGAAGCGTAGCCATGACTCCAACCACCTGGCCTTCTCGCAGCTTGAATCCAGCCACGGATTTACGCGACTTGGTTTTAACCGGCGCTTGACCAGTGATACGTGTCAGCGTGTCGACAATCGTGTCGGCAAACTTGGCATCACGGCCCTTACCCACGCCTGCGTTGATCGTAATCTTCACGATCTTCGGCAATTGGTGGACATTGCTGTATCCACCCGCCTCTTGCAGTGCCGGAATGGCCACCGTTTTCATTTTTTCTTTGATAGTCATCATATTCAGCTTTTGGCCTTACCCTTTCTTGGTCGTCTTAGCCGACTTCGCTTTCTTAACCTTGGCCTTATCTTTAGCTCCTGCTTCAACCTTGGCTTCAGACTTGGTTAACAAACTTACGTTTTCCACTCGAATCGGCGCCTGGTAAGTAACGCGTTGACCAGGTTGTTTACCGCGAGCTTTAACATGTTTAACGCTAGTGCGTACGCCTTCAACCACCACCAAACCGAGGCGTGGCAACGCCTGCACAACCTTACCTTCCTTACCGCGGTCCTTTCCTGCAATGACGCGGACCATGTCGCCAGCTTTAATCTTCATAGGATTAGAGCACCTCGGGTGCCAAGGAAACAATTTTTGTAAAACCGAGCGCGCGCAGTTCGCGGGCGACCGGGCCAAAGATACGCGTACCGCGTGGTTCTTTGTTGGCGCGGTTAATAATCACCGCAGCATTTTCATCAAAACGGATATAAGATCCATCTGGACGGCGCGTCTCCTTGCGGGTACGCACAATAACCGCGTGCACAACGTCGCTCTTCTTTACTGGGTTGTGTGGAGCAGCTTCTTTAACTACCGCTGTGACCACGTCACCAATTCGGGCGTAGCGCTTTTTGTATCCACCGTGGACGCGAATAACCTGAAGCTTTTTAGCTCCACTGTTATCGGCGACGGCGATCATGGCTCGATGTTGCAACATACGGTTATTCTTGAACGGCCTTTTTGCTAATCTCAACTACTCGCCAGCGCTTGCGAGCTGACAATGGACGGGTTTCCTCAATTACGACCTGGTCGCCGACCTTAGCGCTATTGTCCTCGCTATGAGCGAGGTACTTGGCGCTTTGATGGAAACGCTTGCCGTACTTAGGATGAACCGTGGTGCGATCCACACGAACCGACACGGTTTTTAACATCTTATCTGACACGACTATGCCAGAAAGACGTCGACGTTGAGTTTTGGTAGTGACCTTTTCCATAAATGTAGGTTATGCCTTGAGGGCACGAAGCTTGGTGAGAATGCGAGCAATATCCTTGCGCGTTTCACGAATTTCACGAACGTCCTTGAGCTGGTTAATGCCTCGCTGCATGCGCAAACGATGCAATGCTGTGCGCTGTTCGCCCAACAACCCAGTGAGCTCATTCTGGCTCTTGCTGTCAATTTCTTTGTAGTTCATATGACAGGTTAAGCTCGAACGATAATCTTAGTCTTAACCGGCAGCTTGTAAGCAGCTAGGCGGAAAGCCTCGCGCGCTACATCTTCGGTCACGCCATCCATTTCGAACAAGATGGTACCGGGACGAACTGGAGTCATGTAGTAATCGACTCCACCCTTTCCCTTACCCATCGGCGCTTCTGCACCGTGGTTAGTAACTGGATGATCGGGGAAAATACGGATCCAGACCTTACCGCCACGCTTAATGGCGCGGGTCATGGCGCGACGAGCCGCCTCGATCTGACGAGCCGTCACCCAAGCCTCGGTCAGCGCCTTGAGTCCGTAGGTTCCGAATGCAAGATCGGTTTTTTGCGTCGCCAAGCGGTCGCCTTGGGTATGGCGCTTATGCCACTTGCGATACTTCATTTTTTTCGGCATCAACATACGACGAGTATATTAAGCTGCTCGAGCCACCGATCGCGGTGCGCGAGAAACATTGCTACGCTGCGGACGTTCGACGCGACGTCGCTCTGGTGCTTGTTCGGCAGAAGCGGCAGCCGGTTGCTGTGCTTCACCGAAAACATCACCGCGGTAGATCCAAATCTTTATACCGATAACTCCGTAAACCGTGTTAGCGCGTACACGAGCAAAGTCAATGTCAGCACGCAGGTTATGCAACGGAATACTGCCCTGAGCAATAGTTTCAGTGCGAGCAATTTCTGCACCGTTCAAACGACCAGACAAGGTCATCTTGACTCCCTTGGCGCCGGCCTTCATAACGCGCTCAATCGCCATCTTCATGGAACGACGGAACGGCATACGCTTTTCGATGTCTTGAGCAATTTGCTGACCAATGATTTCAGACACCAAGGTCGGACGTGCCAATTCCTGTACGTTGATATTTAAAGTGACACGACGACCGCGGTAAAAAGTCTTGAGCAACTTCTTCTTGAGGTCTTCGATACCAGAACCAGCGCGACCGATTACTACACCTGGCTTAGCCACGTGCACAGTAACCGTAACGTGTTTTGGTGTTCGCTCAATCTCTACCGAATTCAAACCGGCTTCTTTCAAAGCGCTGCGCAAAAAATCGCGGATTTGAACATCCTCTTTTAAAGCGGAGACGAATGCCTTGCCGCGGCGACCAAACCACTTAGAATCCCAAGTGTAGATGGTCGACAGGCGGAAGACTTTTGGATGTACTTTGTGACCCATATTACTTCGTTTCGTTCTTTTTGATCTTCGGTACGCGCAGCTTCTTGATTAGCGGCTTCTTGCTTGGCTTGGCAACGGCTTCTGCCTGCACCCGCGGGCTAACCGCAACCGTAATGTGCGACATGCGCAAACGGATCGGCGTAGCGCGCCCTTGAGCGCGTGGTGTAAAGCGCTTGATCTTCGGTCCTTCATCAACAATGGCTCGAGACACAAATAGTGAATCGGCGTCCATCTTGTGATTGTGAACCGCGTTAGCTACGGCAGAATTAATTGCCTTAAGCATCGGCTTAGCTGCTTGCTTATCTGAAAATTGCAACTGTGTCCGAGCCTGAGCTACCGACATACCGCGCACCAAAGCAGCCACCAAGCGGGTCTTGCGAGGCGCGATGCGGATAAACTTTGCTTTACAGATGACTTCAGTTTTCTCGGACATATTAGCGGGTCAATTTTTTGGCCGGTGCGGCAGCGGGCGCAGGTGCTGCGGCCGCGGCTTCAGCCTTACCAGAGTGACGAACAAACTTTCGCGTTGGTGAAAACTCACCCAAACGGTGACCAACCATGTTCTCTACCACTCGAACTTGAACAAAGTCTTTGCCATTGTGCACGCCAAAGGTAAAGCCAACCATTTCCGGCGTAATCATTGAAGCTCGTGACCAAGTCTTAACCACGGTTTTATCACCGGGGCGAAGCTTGCCAACCTTCTTCAGCAGATGTGGGGCAACGAAAGGCCCTTTTTTTAGACTACGAGTCATAGGTTAGATCTGGTTCTTATTCTTGCGGCGGCGAACAATGAACTTATCGCTGCGACGGTTGCGTCGGGTAGGTACGCCATGCGCGTGTTTACCCTGCGGAGTCTTGGCGTATTTGAGACCGATCGAGTTGCGAGCCTCACCTCCACCGTGTGGGTGATCAACCGGGTTCATGGCCTTACCACGAACGGTCGGACGAACACTGCGGTGACGGGTTCGACCAGCCTTACCCCAACGAACCAAGTGCCAGTCAGGGTTAGACACGGTACCAACCGTAGCCATACAGGTCTTCAAGATCTGGCGCATTTCACCAGATGGCAAACGCAAAGTTGCGTATTCACCCTCAACAGCGAGCAAGATGGCGCTAGTACCTGCACCGCGAACAATTTGTCCGCCACGACCAGGTTGCAACTCAACGTTGTGCACGGTCATACCAACTGGAATCTTTTCCAGTGGGTAGCGGTTACCAACGCTAGGCTCACCTTTTTCCTTAGACGACACGATGGTCATACCAACGGTAACGCCATCTGGAGCCAAGATATAACGCTTCTCACCATCGTTGTAAGCCAAAAGGGCGATACGAGCTCCACGATTTGGATCGTATTCGATGGTTGTTACTTTAGCCGGAATATCAAACTTCTCCCGAGTCCAGTCGATGATACGAACGTGACGCTTGGCGCCACCGCCACGATGACGAACGGCGATCTTACCGCCTGAACGACCGGCTTGCTGCTTTTGTGACACCAATAGCGCCTTGTGTGGCGTGGTGCTGGTGATGTCTTTGAACGACTGCACGCTTGAATTGCGGCGGCCGGCAGACATTGGACGATATTGCTTAATCGGCATATTACTTTTCAAAAACGTCAACTCGGCTGCCGGCTGGCACGCGGACCATAGCCTTCTTCCAATCTGAACGACGGCTAGTCACGCGACCGAAACGCTTTTCTTTACTGTGAGTGCGAATGATATTTACCTTAAGCGGGCGAACGCCGTACATTTCCTCAA
>CAZXUX010000038.1:0-9361 GCA_964644265.1 uncultured Gammaproteobacteria bacterium | reverse complement strand
AGTATTTGAGACGTGCGGTATCCGAGTATTCGAGCCCAAATCTTTATTACAACTTGAATACTGCACGACTCGAATACTCGAATACTTAACAACTAGAATACTACAAGTTAGCAGTCATAAGTATAGAGTGCTAGTTTTAGCTTGTCAAAAACTTTACCCGCACCCAAGAATAGGCTAAAATAGACTCGTCGTTTGTTTCTCCAAGCGCCTTTAATACCACCATATGTACACCATCAAACAGGCCGCGACAGTGGTGGCTGTCGTCACCGTGATCCAAATTATTGCGCTCAAATTTTCGCTGTACTACATCTGGCCTGAGCTCGACATTCCAATGCATTTTTTGGGCGGTTTTTCCATGGGTCTAGTAGCCATGGCCTGGTGGGCTAAAGACATCGCATCGATTACCTTTACGCCCAGCGCCTGGCTTTCGAATGCCACCTTTCAGTGGTGCGTGGTAATTGGCTTTGTGGCCACGATTGGCATCGGCTGGGAATGGTTCGAATTCGCGCTTGATCATATCCAAATCGTTAACTCGCTTATTGGTCCGTCGCAAACTAGCGTCGCCGACACGATGGGCGATCTAAGTCTGGATTTGGGCGGCGGCGTCGCCGCTTATGTTCTAACTAAAATCTGCTATCGCCACATCACTAAACCTGAACACCTTTCCTAATCTACATGCTGCGCTACGAAATTCTAGACGTTCCCATTAACGACATCTCCCCGGACGAACTGCGGGACTTATTAAGGCAATGGGTCGCCACGGGTCAGGGCAAAATGGTCGTCACCCCAAACCCAGAAATTATTCTCGAGAGTCGGCACGACGCTACTTTTCGCAACATCCTAAAAGAAGCCGACGCCGCACTACCAGACGGCGTGGGTCTACGCTTCGCCCTAGCGGCACTAACCGATCAGCGACTGCATTATCGCCATACGGGCACCGACACTCTCGTGACCCTGGCAGAACTATGTCGCGATACTGGCAAACGACTAGTGTTGCTTGGTGGAACGCCGAAAAAAACCCAACAAGCGGCGATGATTCTGACCAACAAATTCCCCGGTCTTGATGTGCAAACATTTGACCCGGGCATCGTTGACAGCATCGACCCACGACTTTCAGAAGCGACCCTGGCAGGCTTAGAGCGCCTCGCTCCACAAGTAGTTGGCGTTGCTCTCGGCCACGGCAAGCAAGAAAAAATCATGCACATTTTAAAACAAAAACTACCGAGCATAAATTTACTTTTGGGCATGGGCGGAGCATCTGATTACGTTTCATTGGCCGTCAAAAGAGCCCCGACCACCTGGCAACGCTGGGGCTTTGAATGGCTTTGGCGCCTTATGCAAGAACCTTGGCGCTATAAACGTATATTTAAAGCAGTCATCATTTTCCCGCTCGTCGTTGCCTGGACCGCCCTTCGGCAAAAACACCTGTGGCGAAGCTTACAAAACGTGTATCAAGAAATTTGTCAGCATTGGCGCGAAAACAAAAATAGTAATAACCATCGCTAGCATTGGCCAATAGCCGTTAGCGGCTCACCTAGGTGATGTTAGGAGCCAATAGCCAACAGCTAAAAACCAGCAATACCTGCAATATGAACGTACGCACCCGCATCGCCCCGTCGCCAACCGGCTACATGCACATCGGCAACCTAAGAACCGCTCTGTGGGATTATTTTTTAGCCAAACAGCATAACGGTCAATTTGTAATTCGCATCGAAGACACCGATCAAAAACGTCTTGTTGAAGGCGCCGTGGAAGTTTTACTTACTACGCTACAAAAACTAGGCTTACCGCACGATGAGGGCCCAATTTTATTGGCCGACGGCAGTTTGGGCTCAAAAGGGGATAGGGGACCATACGTGCAATCAGCCAGGCTTCATATTTATCAACCATACGTTCAACAACTACTAGACGCTGGTCACGCCTATTACTGTTTTTGTAGCGCCGAGCGACTTGAACAAATGCGCGCCGCTCAAACCGCGGTTAAACAGACACCAAAATACGATCGCCTGTGTTTGCGCCTGAGCAGGGAAGAGATCGCCGAAAAAATCGCCAACGGCGAGCCCAAAGTTGTACGTCTGAAAATTCCAGACGGTACATCTGTGTTCACTGACGCCATTCGCGGCAAAATTTCTTTCAACAATAACGATGTCGATGATCAGGTATTGGTTAAAACCAATGGTTTCCCAACCTATCATCTGGCCGTTGTTATCGACGACCACCTAATGGCCATCACCCACGTACTCCGTGGCGAGGAATGGCTACCATCAACGCCCAAACAAATTATTCTGCACGCCATGCTTGGCTGGGACATGCCAGTTTACGCGCATGTGCCGTTACTCCTTAACCCCGATAAGAAAAAGTTGTCCAAACGGCAGGGCGATGTCTCGGTCGAAGACTTTTTAGCCAAAGGCTACTTACCAAGCGCGCTCTTAAACTTTGTGGCTACCCTGGGCTTTAATCCTACAGCCGATCAAGAAATCTTTAGCCAAGAACAACTCATCGCCTCTTTTGATTTGTCGAAGGTAAACAAATCAGGCGCAGTGCTTAACCTGGAAAAACTTGATTGGATGAACCACCACTACCTAAATCTGCTAAACGAAGACGACCTCTTCGCCGCTGCTCAATCATTTTTGGGAGACTTAGCCGACCAGCCAAAAGCCAAACGGGCATGCTACGTAGAGCGCACCAGGGTCAACCGACTAACCGAACTGCGCCAAGCAATTTTGCCCTATTTAACAAAAACAGATTACGCGGCCGAAACTTTAGTTTGGAAAAAAGCCGATTCCTCGGACGCGCGCCAGCATTTAAATGCACTACGCGAATTGCTAGCTAATCTAAACGAGAATGCGTTTACCACAATTCAGCTTCTCGAAGAAGCTATAAAAGAGTATATTGCAAGTAAGGGCGCCGGCAACGGCAACGTTTTGTGGCCGCTCCGCGTTGCCTTGTCTGGTTTAGAAAAATCTGCCAGCCCATTTGAATTCCTATGGGTTCTTGGTCGCGAAGAATCTTTGGCTCGACTAGATATAGCCCTGAAAAAAATTTCTACCTAAACTAATGACTAAGCGGAGGCTAACCATAGCTATCTCATCTATCGCGCTCGCCTGCCTTGGGGTAGGGGGGTCAGTACTTATTAGCCGGGCAGCTACAGCCGACGAAATCAAACAGCTACAGTCAGACATTCAAAACAGAAATGCAGAAATTGAACAAATAAATAAACGCCTCGAAGAATACAAGAGCAAAATTTCTAAGCTGTCATCGCAGTCAGCTTCGCTACAAAACGACGTAGCGCTCATAGAAAACGAGATAGCTCTAACCGAGTTAGATATCGCGGCTACGCAAAATCAAATCGAAGCCACTAATTTAGAGCTCTCGTTGTTAGATGCGCAAATAGAAGACGCCGACGCCAAACTCGCCCGTGAAAAGAAGATGCTAGATAAGCTGCTTTTTGAGTTGTATCAA
The DNA here is from genome assembly GCA_964644265.1 of uncultured Gammaproteobacteria bacterium. Lineage (GTDB taxonomy): Bacteria > Patescibacteriota > Patescibacteriia > UBA9934 > UBA9934 > JAGORL01. Next base: position 5,899 of record CAZXUX010000038.1, on the reverse strand, counting down.
CAAGAAAACGGAGCCAGTTTCATTGAAGTTGTCTTGGGTGCCAAAAGCTTTCACGAAATTTTTTCAGCCGCTACTCAACTAGAAAGCATCAACAGTGACCTACGAAACACCCTAGCCACCACCCAACTAACAAGACAAAACATAGAAGGGCAGCGCAGTAAGCGCGAACAAACTTTAGCCTCGCTGACCGACCTTCAAGCTGAACTGCAAACTAGCGTAGCGTCGCTAGATGACCGCAAATCTGCCAAAGAAGTACTGGCCATGCAGACCAAACAATCAGAAGTCGAATACAGACTTTTGCTTAACGATTTGCGTCAAGAACAACAATCAATCACCAATCAGATTTACTCGCTACAAGATCAAATTCAACGCCGCCTCACCGACGCAGATCAGGGCGGGGAAACAATAATCTCTTGGCCAGTGTACGGCAGAATCACCACAACATTTCACGACCCTACATACCCCTTCCGCCATCTATTTGAACACTCTGGCTTTGATATAGCCGTACCACAAGGCACGCCAATACAAGCTGCCGCCCCCGGTATAGTCGCCTGGGCAAAGACCGGCACCATGTACGGCAATTACGTCATGATTATTCACGCCAACGGCATCGCGACTCTGTACGCTCACATGTCACGCATGGATGTTAAAGCCGATCAGTTTGTTGATCGCGGCCAAGTAATCGGTTTATCTGGCGGACGCGCTGGCGCGCCAGGCTCCGGCTTTTCTACCGGCCCGCACGTTCACTTTGAAGTTCGCGCCGATGGTATACCAGTAGACCCGGCGCTATACCTGGCATTTTAAGCGAGCCGCAGATAAACGATTTTAATTACAGAGGTATCCTAGTACCCCTAAATCAACACAGCGCATTTAAATGCGTCGCTCTTTTTCGCTTATAATAAAAAATCGGCAGTTTGGCTCTGCCGACACGAGTTAGACCCTAAAGAAGCCTGTGGTGGCACTTGGTGCAGATGCTATTCGTCAGCCTTGCAAGCAATGGCCAGCAAAGCCACAGCAGCACCCTCAACACCAGCCACAGACCGCACATGACTAGCGGCGTGGCGAATAAATGAAGCACGAACAGCTGTACTGGATCGTGTCCCGAGTAAAGCTGCGTTACGGTTAACACTCCAGTCAGTATGAGCAGCAGACCAACAAACAGCTGCAGCAACAGGAATCCGAACAGGGCAGCAATGCCCCTATCGTCAGAAGTAGGCGGCAGGGGACACCTCCTTTTGGGAACAGCCACACAGTACCAGTATTTATTGATTAATTTCAACTCATGTGTCGTATAAGAGTTATTGTACGACGCCTCAAAATTCATTTCTCTGTTACCCTACGTAACCCATTTCACTAGCCCACTTTACGGGATTCCTTATTTTTTCCTTCACCTTTCGTCAAAACCTCCTAACCCCCTTCAACCTCCTAACCCCTCTTAATTCTTCCTCCCCTCCTCCACTCCTACTCCTAGTGTCGCAAAACGTAATTAGCTGAGTTTATTATGTTCTTTTAAAAACGTTAAAACCTCATCCACGTGTACCTTTGGTTTTACGCTTTCGTAAACCTGCACAACTGTTCCCTGCGGATTGATGATGTAGGTATTGCGCAAAATTCCCATGTACTCGCGGCCCATGAATTTCTTTTTCCCGTAAGCACCGTAGGCCTTGCACACGGAGTAATCGGGGTCAGATAAAAGCGGAAAATTTAGAGACTCAATTTGAGCAAACTTTAGGTGTCGTTTAATGGTATCAGCCGAAACTCCTAGCACAGCTGCCCCAGCACTTGTTAAGCGCGCCTCGTTATCCCTGAAGCTACAGGCTTCGACGGTACAACCGGGCGTTAAATCCTTAGGATAAAAATATAACACCACATATTTGCCTCGATAGTCCGTCAACGAGTGCTCAATCCCCTCTTGATCAGGCAGAGTAAAATCTGGTGCGGCTTGTCCTAATAATTTATGCGTCATAGTAATCGTTAGCGAATAAAAACTCGGTCACCAAAGCGCACATCTAAATAGTGCAGCGGCGGATCTGCTTCGTACTCCTTCATAACAGTTTGCAGAAGTTTTAGCTGCTGCTCAATGTCATGCTCGGCGTCAAAATAAATTTCGTACGGCAAATTACTCATGACCCTAAACCAAGGCTCGCGAATCGCTTCCGACACATACTGGCGCACCTGAATATCTCGCCGTTGCAAACCAGAATCCATGGCTACCAAATTATCCATGACGGTCGAAGTATAAATTTGTAAACCAACATCAATACTTACCGGGTGCGCTGTTTGAATAATAGGCAACTGCGCTGGTAAAAGCGGTAAACCAGCCTGCTCCTCGGGGTTTGGCGTAATCTCGTTTAATCGAGTTTTAATTGCCACCACTTCGAGCGGATCAGCCAACCGCAACACGCGACCTGTGCGATCAAGAAAACCTACAGCATCACCGGAACGCAGAGCAATAACCGTTACGTCCTCTACCACGCTTATTCGCAAAACGTTTTGGTCTTTTTGCATCTCGACAGACTGTAAAGGAAAGGCGCTCAACAAACGTTCTTTGATTTTATCTGTCGGCGCTAACCAGCGATGATTTTTTGGTAAGCCAAAAACGTGTTTAGACAACTCATCGACAGCTACCAACCGCAGGTCATCTTGGCTCAAAGTCTGTACGCCTGTAATTTCTACTTCAGTCAAACGCCAAGTTTTGGAAAAAATTAGCCAGGATGCCGCCCCTATCGCCACTACCACCAACAAAAAAACTATCACATACAACATTCCCTTGCGCCAACCCCGTTTACGCTTAAAGGCGGGTCGCTGAGTTCCTTCGTTTTCGTAACTACGAGCTTCAAAAACTTGTAAAAAATTACGGCTCATACTGTGATCCGCGGAATCAACGGATTCAAGCGCGTCACCACTTCATAATTTATGGTTGATAATTTCTCAGCCAAATCATCAGCCGTAATGGCATGCATGCCGTCACGACCCAACAAAATCACCGCGTCTTCCCGCTTAGCACCTGGCACTTGTGACACATCGACCATTGTCATATTCATACAAATCTTCCCAACAATCGGGCAACGCACGCCACGAATTATCACCTCGCCACTATTAGCCAGACGACGATCGTAACCATCATAATAACCGATAGGCAGCACACCTAGTCTCATGGGCCGGTTCGCCACATAAGACCCGCCGTACCCAACCCTAGCACCCGGTGCGACATTCTTTACCTGAACCAGCTTGGTTTTCCAGCTCAAAGCCGGCATCAACTCAAGGCGTCGTTTACCAAAAATTACCTGACGCTTCACACCTGCCGATGGCCACAAACCATAAAGGCCCAGGCCGCTTCGCACCAAATTGCCATGAGAGGCCGGGTAAAGCAAAGTTGCCGCCGAGCAAGCAATGTGTTTATAGCGGGGTCTCAACCCCTGTTCTTCTAACGATTGGCACATGAGCTGAAAACGCTGCAACTGTTCCATGGTTGGCTCTGGTTGTTCAACTTCTTCGGAACTAGCCAAATGCGACGCTATGCTAACAATCTCCAACCAGTTGTCGGCCGCCTTAACCGCTTCCATAATCGCCGACAATTCGCGCCCGTCTATACCCTGACGATTCAAGCCGGTTTCTAACTTTAGACTTACCAGCGCTTTTCGACCTACAGATTTTGCGGCCTCAACCAATTCGAGCAATGATTCTAAGCTAGCAACTGTTTGTATGGCGCTATTGCGCACCACATCAACTGCCCGTTCTTTAAAAGTGGTACCCAAAATAAAAATTGTGGCCCGCGGCACCAAATTACGCACCACCTGAGCTTCGTCTATTGAGTCGACGCCAAAAATGTCCACCTCATTCTGACTACACAGCCTAACCATGCCATCTAAGCCATGGCCATAAGCGTTAGCCTTGACCACCGCGCACAAAACCGCCCCCTCAGACAACACCGAGCGCAGCGTCGCGAGATTATTCGCGACGGCGCTAGACGAAATCTCTAACCAGGTTTTTGCTCGAGCAATTTCTAGCACATGGGCGCCTAGCCAAGACGCGCTTGGCCACCCATAAACGGACGCAAGACTTCTGGAATGTTTACGCTTCCGTCCTCGTTTTGATTGTTCTCCAAGATAGCCGCCATAATTCTACCCATCGCAAAAGCGGTGCCGTTGGTCGTATGCACGAAAGCCGTCCCATCCTCCGTTCTTACTCGGGTGTTCAGCCGACGCGCCTGGAAGTCCGTGCAATTACTAGTTGAATGAGTCTCGCGGTAACGCTCCTGTGTGGGAAACCAAACCTCAATGTCCCACTTCTTAGCTGCCGGCAAACCCAAATCTCCACTGACGATATTCAATACATGATACGGCAAGCCCAACCCTCGCACCAATGATTCTTCGATTTCTAAAGTCAAAGCATGTTCCTCTACCGAACGATCAGGTGCGCAAAAAGTAAACATTTCAACCTTATCGAACTGGTGCATGCGAATTAAACCCTTGGTGTCCTTACCATAGCTACCGGCCTCACGTCGGTAACATGGCGAAATACCAACATAGCGCAAGGGCAATTTATCAGCCTCGATTATTTCGTCCATGTGCATTGGACCAATAGATTGCTCCGAGGTGCCAATCAGATACAAATTATCTTTGGCTAAATAATAAATTTCATCGTGTCCGCCGTGTTCCAGATAACCCATGGCGCGCATAGCCTTAGCCGTAACTAGATGCGGCGGTATGACCGGCACAAAACCGTGCTGCATGGTGACCGCCAAAGCGTAAGAAGTCAGAGCCATCTGCAAGCGCACACCGTCGCCAATGAAATAATCAAATCTAGCGCCACTTGCGTTACGAGCCCGTTCGACATCGACCAGACCCAAGGACTCACCCAGGGTCAAATGATCTTTTGGTGTAAAAGCAAAAACTGGCTTTTCACCAACCTCGCGTAAAACTTCATTTTCCGCGTCGCTCTTTCCAATCTTTACGTCTGGCAAAGCAGGATTAGGAATCTTATACAATAACTCGCTTAGCTCTTCGGCGATTGGCGTGTACTCGCTCTCCATTGTCTCGGCTTTGCGATCCAAGTGGCGCATTGATTCGATAATTGTTTTACGATCTTCGTCGCTAGCCTTTGGGATATCTTTAGAGGCTTCATTTTTTTGCGCCTTGATAGCATCAAGTTCAGCTTTTAAGCTTCTGGCTCGGCGATCTAAGTCGAGAATTCGATCTACATCTATTTCGACGTTTTTTGCTAACGCAGCTTCACGAAAAAATTTTGTATTTTCGCGGAATTGTTTGAGGTCAATCATATTATGTTTACTTGCGCGAGAGGCTTTAGGCATTAGGCATTAGCCGATTAGGGTTCGATTGGCTTTATGCGCCCTAACAACCTAATGCCTAACACCTAAAATTTAAAAACATCTATCAATTCTGCCGTAAAAGCGACGACTTGTAAATTTCCGGTCGGTAAGGTTGTAGCACAAGGTGCGGTCTGTCGTCACGGGTCTGCTGTTGCCAGGCCAAAAAATTTAGCCGCAGGGCGTCCTGATCGTAGCCAAAAGCGACTAGGTCAGGCTCGGCTCGCTCCAGGCAACGATAGCTGCCGTCCTGCTCATCACTCTCTATAACCTCGGTCGCCAAGCCGCTTTGTAGCAAGGCCTGGCGGCGGAGTTCATAAGCTTGACCGGGCAGATGACCCTTAAGGCGATTTACCACGCTGTCTGGCGCCAAGCAAACAATAACTTGTCCGTATTTTGCCGCTTCCTGCAGCATAGCGCGATGCCCTTCGTGTAAACCGTCAAAGGTGCCAAAGACAAGAACACGACTCATAGCTTACTCCCCTACCCCGTCGGCCGTGGTTTCGCTCTTGGCTACTGGCTTCAAAGTTGGGAAAAGAATAATTTCTTTTAAGTTATGAGAACCGGTGA
>CAZXUX010000037.1:0-9506 GCA_964644265.1 uncultured Gammaproteobacteria bacterium | reverse complement strand
AAGGTCAACGTCGAAACCGGGCTGCGTGCCTGGTGCGACACCTTCTTCATCAATTACAAGCGGATCCGCATGGCCGAAGACGCCATGCGCCAGATCCGCGACGAGGTGATGAACTCCCCGCTGACCCTGACGGGATACGTCGGCGAAGAACGTGAGTTCAACGCCGAAGCGCTGACCAAGGCGCTGGCCAGCGGCCTGGTTGACCATGTTTCCCGGAGGAGCGGTGATGGATTCACCGGACCACTGGGAGACTTCCAGCTGGGTCGCGAATCTACGTGCCCCGCCAGTCAGGAGCTGATCCTGATCGGTGGAGTGCGGAAGGTCGACACCAAGAGTCGGCGTGGAGGAACTGGGTTCTTCCACCTTGCCGACACCGCCACCCCGGTCAAGCCTGAGTGGCTGGCCGAGGTCATGCCGCAGCTCTGCACGAGCGTGCGGCGAGGTAACCATCGCTACGACCCCGCCGGGGACGTAGTGATGGAAACCGAGGTTCACAGCTTCGGTGACCTCAAGATCAACGAACACGTCGTCCCCACTTGGGACGATGTGGCCGCGGCGAATACCTTCGCCGCCTGGCTCGCGAGCCAGATGGTCGGTAGTTACTACTAACCGACAAACCAGCCATAGGCTGGTCCGCCTATGGCGGAAATCGCACACTCCCCGCACCTATTCAGCTTGCACAGCAAATAGGCGCGGGGCACTTACCGGACTCTTAAGAATTACTCTTGAGCGTCCACAGGTGAAACTTAAAAAAGGAGGGGCTCAATGCTCCAAGATGTCATCTCCGGCAATCTCGCTCGGCAACGCCGAGCGCGAGAGTTGAACCTCCGTGCCGGGGACGACCTGTTCCCGGTCCTGACGAAGGCACAGATGGAGGAGTGGCTCAGGCCGCTCCTCAACGGTGCCCGGCGGGCGGCGGAGATCGCGGACGTGTCCGCGCTCGCGCTGCCCCCGCTCGACGCCGAGCTTGAGGTGGCCGTGCTCCGGGATAACCCGGATACGGTCACGCTTCTCGGCGAGGAGCTGAAGGTCGAGTACCGCGGGAGTGGCTACGTTCCCCGGGTCGTCGTCCGTGTGGACGACCCCGCCGTCGACCGGCGCTGGCTCGATTTGCCCGAGGAGCTGAAGCTCCCGGGTGGCACCCCGCTCGAAGTCGAGTTCTGCGATCGCTACGGATACACCGTGGCGCGCTCGCAGAACGGAGCCGAGCTCCGCGCCAAGGTGCTCGCGCACCTGAATGCCGAGCGGTGGGATCGCTGGACTGATCGTCCAGAGATCTCGGTCAACCTGGGAGATCCGCTCGCGAAGCTCCCCGAGATCACGCAGGCCGAATACGGCCGATGCGCGATCACGAACGTGCAGCTCATCGCGTACGGCGTGGTCGCCTGCGAGATGAGCTACTACGGCTTTCGAGCGGAAACCAAGTGGTTCCACTCGCGCGAAGAAGCGCAGGCGAATCGCCTGCGCTCCGTGGAAGCGCTCGAAAGACACCGCGCCACCGAACGCGCCAAGGCCAAGGAGGCCGAGGTGCGGGCGGAGGCGGAGCGCCTGGAGCGGGCGCTCCAGAATGCGACGTATCGCGCGGCAGGCATCCTGCCGAGCGACTACGTCAACCCCATCGACGCCGACGCTCGGGCCTATCGCCGTGACCTTGGCGAAATTGCGCTCTTCGTCGAGCGTGCCCCGGGCCTCTTGAACGAGCTCGAGGCGCGGCTGACCGCCGCACTCGAGCTCAAGGCCGCCAAAGAGGCCGGCGAGCGCGCCGAGCTGGCGCCGATCCTCGCGAGCGACGCGCGAGTGTCGCTCGAGACGGCACAACGCATCCGCGACTTCGCGGAGGCGTGCGTCCGACTCGTGTCCGGGAACCGCGAGGCAGCAATCCGCAGGATTGCCCGCGAGTTCCGCGCCGAGTATGGCCGGGCTCGGCGCCAGGAAGGGCTTCGCAACGCCTTCCCCGGCCTCGAGCGGATGGAGGAGGGACGGGAGATTCTCGGTTTCTATAGAGCCGAAGATCTCGACCTGTTCCTCGGCGGTGCGCTCGCTTGGCTCAAGAGCCGAGCCGAGGCGCCCAGCGTCAAGAAGCCGGCGGCCCCTTCCCCGCCCGCTGCGACCGCTCCCCGGTCGACCAGCGGAGGGCTCGATCTGTCGGGTCTCGGGAACAAGTTCACGGTGCGGAAGACGTAACAACCGCACCACACTCGGACGTCGCTCGTCGCACAACGACGACGTCCATTCATCCCCTCCGTTCTCGAACGGAGGGACTCATCCGACCCCACAAGCATCTCTCTCGCTTGTGGTGTCAGATGAGGACCGATCATGGTTCTCAGCTCAGAAATCCAGCTCATTCCGAGCTGGTCGGCAAGCCACGTCGATCGCGATCGACGTGGCAGGCATGCCGCCTTTCTCATGGAGGGAAAATGCCGAGTCAGAAGTTCGAGACCTGGGAGGAGTTTCTCGCCGCCCTGAAGGAGGGCGGTGGATCGAGCAACATGACGGGTGGCGGCCCGCAGGTTCACGCGACCCGTTTCCCGGCCGATCAGTGGCCGGGCGAAACGACCGCTAAGCGTGCGGAGGTCACGGTCTGGGCGACGTTGCAGAACGGCAACACGATCGTGTCGCCGGTCCGCGACTGGACCGAGTGGTCGGCGCTCATCGCCGACTACCGTGAGCTCGCCGCCCATGGCGGCCGCTTCAACGACACGCGGTACCACTTGTGAGCGGCTTAAGGCTAGCCGCTCAGTAACCAATGCCCTGCAGCGAACGACACGTTCTGCTGTGGGGCCACGCCCTGAAGTCACACGACTGTGTGTACTTCAGGGACTCGTCCGACTCCGTCATGCCATCTCCCCGTCCGTCCGAAGCCTCGGGCGAAGGAGGATCTCGGCATGGCGGCGTCAGATGACTAAAAAATCTCTCCCAAGTGGAGAGATTTTTTAGATGGTTGTAATGTGTACTCCAATTGGCGGCTGGTATTTCATTTCGGAATAATTAGCGTACAAAAATTGTTCGTCTAATAAGTTTCCAGTTTTACGATCAGTAAGTTTACGGTACAACTTATTTTGACGATAGTATTTATTTTGCTTGGTATCAAAAGTAAACTGATGATCCCGTTCTTGAACCGAATACGACACTGGCAATTCTGTATCGCAGCGTAGTTCGCCTTGAAGGTATTCATCATCAACCCAAACATTAAGTTCAAAGGCGTGCGGAGTGTCATTACGAAATTGTAAATCGACGTAATTGTAGAAAATCGTGGCACCACTACCAAACGGCAACACACGTCCAGAATCTGGAAAGGCATCAAAGCTGTGATGATAACGCTCAGTCACAGTCAGCGGAGAATGAAGCACCATCCAATACAACAAGTTTGCCATCTGACACAAACCGCCGCCGACACCCTCTGTAACGTCACCATTAGAAAGCAACATGCCCGGCAAGAAACCGCGCTTTGCCGTCGGGCGTCCCACAAGTTTCCATAACGAAAAAGTTTCGCCAGGGCGAATAACTATCTTGTTAATACACTGAGCGGCCAAACGTAAATTCGTCACCTTGTTGTGCTGTAGGCGCATGTCGGCGTCGCCAAGTTTACGCAACAATAACGACTTGTGACTGAATGTTTTGTATGGCAACGGAATAAGCGCACGTTCAATTGCGTACTTGGTGGTTGCGGCATGCCAAGAAAGCTGACGACGCAAACGATGGCGCTCAATCGCCAGCTTGCGAACCACAGGATTTTTCTTTACGGCACTAAGCATAAAACGTTTTATTTTAGCAAAGAAAACAATTTTTTGCAACCTAGCAGCAGTAAATTAACAAATTGCCCAGCAGCCCCAAAATTACGGGTACAATAGAGGCCATATGCGCCATGGGTTTATTATTGCTGTTTTGCTTTGTTCGCTTTTTATAGCTACCAACTTCAGCAAAGCTGCAACTGCTAATGAGGTAAAGATATTTTCAGCCGATGGCCAGGTAATTAGCTCATTTGCGCCATTCGAAAATCCAGACAATAACGCTGGCGGGCTAGCCGTTGGCGATTTGGGTCAAGATGGGGTTTCGGAAATTATTGTCGGCGCCGGTAAAGGCGATAAGCCACTGGTACGTATTTTTCGCCAAGACGGTTCTAAGATCGTGGAATTTCTGGCTTACGGTGAAGGCTTTATAGGTGGTGTGAACGTAGCCGTGTGTGACCTCGATAGCGATGGCGCGGCCGAGATTGTGACCGGTGCGGGTTACTCCGGTGGGCCGCAAGTGCGAATCTTTGAGACCGATGGCACGCCGACCGGCCAACAGTTTTTTGCCTATAGCGAAGCTTTTCGCGGCGGTGTTAACGTAGCTTGCGGTGATGTTGATGGCGATGGCGTACCAGAAATAGTTACCGGCGCGGGAGTGAGCGGCGGACCGCACGTTAAAGTATTTACAGCTGCCGGACTACTAAAAGATGAGGTCTTTAGTGGCAGCGCCTTAGACAATACCGGTGCCTTTGTTGCCGTGGGTGACCTTTCGGGTGACGGTATTGCCGATGTCCTGGTCGCACCGGCAGCCTTCGCCGTGCCTAATGTTATGGTCTTCAGTATGACCAAGGGTGCCTTGTCTTTTGTTAGCGCCCTCCCCGCTTCGGCCACCGCCACCTATGGAGCGCCACTCACGGCAGTCAACATAGACGGCGGACTAGATAACGAACTAATGGTGACCACTGGCGCCTTCGGATCTGGCACAGCAAAGGCCTACAAAAGCATCGGTACGCCTGCAGCTAGCATTAATCTGGGCGAAAGCCAGACTGGGTCCTGGGCTGTAGCCGGGATTCCTGAACAGATTGGCTTATTCGCCGCCGTCGTCACCACCACTCCCCTAGCTCCTTCGCCAGAAACCCAATTAATTCATGTCGACATCTCAGAGCAGCGTCTCACTGCATACCAGAACGGCGTGCCAGTAAACACATTCCTGGTTTCTACCGGCGTGTATGGAAGAGACACACCCTTCGGCACAACTACCGTGCAGAAAAAAATTCCGGTTAAAGATTACGGTTGGAATTTCGGCGCAAATAATCCAGGAAATTATTTTTTGCCAAACGTAAAATATAATTTACAATTTCGTCCGATGTTTTATATTCACTCGGCGTACTGGCACAACAACTTCGGTCAGCGCATGAGCCATGGTTGTGTTAACACAAGCTTGCTCGATGCGGAGTGGATTTACAATTGGGCTGCTGTTGGTGCAACGGTAGAAATTGTTCCATAATGTGACAGCAAATTCTTCTACGTCTTGATAGAAAACTCGCAAGATCCTTCACTCGGTGAAACAACGTGCTCGTTCAGGATAAATTTGTCGGACATTTAACGCACAGACAAATTTAGTTATCAACAACGTACCGAAAAAAATTTCAAATGAAAAAAAATTTCGCTATACTATCTGCAACGCCACATTGGTGGCGGTAAAAGATCTTTTATGGCCATGAAGAAGAAAGCCAAAAAGCCGGCGAAGCGCAAGGCGGCAAAAAAGCCAGCTAAGCGCAAGGCAGCAAAGAAGCGCCGCTAAAAAAATTCCCGACTCGATAGAGAAACGCATTCCATTGGAGGAGGCGTTGCTCAATGAGAGCCGGGATTTTTTTGTTTACAGTAACGTTGACTGTTTAGTAGTCTTTAACACCTCATTATCCCCGAAAATCTGCACTTTTCCGTATATTCCGTCGTATCCGGGAGTAATAGATAACTCCCCCGCCCTGACCCTTCTGATCGCTTCCGCTAGCTCGCTGCCACCTGCGGTTTTAATGTCAGGTAGTGGAGCGTCGATCAGAATATAAAATTCATTTCCCAGATCTTGCAAAACTTTTTCGTACAGCGCAGAAACTTTTTTAGAGTGCGTTGACTTCACTCGTAAAGTAGCGGCAATAATTTCTGGCAGTGGAACAATGGAACGTTGCGGCACAAATTTTTCTGGCACTGCTCGTAAATCTTTTCTGTCAGACAATTGATCAACGCGCGACAACACGCCAACAGTAAGTGGTCGTCCGCACTTCGGACACAAGCCACCACGACGTCGCGTTTCTTCTGGATGCAAAGTTACGTTGCAGTCTGCATGACCATCAATGTGATATTTTCCTTCTTCGGGAAAAAATTCAATCGTATATAAAAACTTTTTCCGGTCGCGCTCTTTTAAAACTTTCATGAAACCATCAAACGAAAATTCTTCGTCGCTTAATTCAAAAACATTTGCTTCTCGACCGAAGTTTTGCGGACTGTGAGCGTCGGAGTTAGAGATGATTGAGACGTGATCAAGCGAAGAGAGCGAACGGTTCATTAAAATGTCACTCGATAGTCCAGTCTCGATGGCGAAAATATGCTCGGTCATGCTGCCGTAGCAAGCATCAAGCGAATCAAACCCTGACTTTGATCCAAAAACAGAAAACCACGGTGTCCAAGCGTGGGCCGGGATCATCACCACTCGCTCATCGATCTCTTTGAGACGCTTGTAGAGTTCTTCTGAGTCGATACCGAGGATTGGGCGACCGTCAGCTTTGAGGTTAAAGCCTTTGTCTGTAAGCCAAGCATTGATCTTGCGTACTGTTTCTATTGAGGGGGCTAGGATGAGGTTATGAATACGACGAGTCCTGTCGTCTTTTTTGTAAATCTGCGAGACTTCGGTGGTTAACATGTAGCGCACCGTGGGGTGTTCGCCACTTTTTAGTTTATAAAGCCCGGGTTCAGCCTCTACAAGCTTAGATTCGATCTCGGCAAACCATTCGGGGTGCGTAAAATCAGCCGTACCTAGAACATTAACGCCTTTTTTAGTGCACCAAAGTGCGTTGTTTTCGAGCGTTAGGTCTTTTGAACAAGCCCGAGAGAACCGGGAATGAACATGCCAGTCAGTAATACGGCGCATATCAGGATGTGCGAAGAAGTCGTAGCTTAAGTATTACCGCAGACCAGGCGACTAGGGCAATGACGGTTAGCCCCTCGCCCACGGTGATTGATCTGGTCACCGTAAAATTTAGGCTACTGTTAATAGTAACGATTACTGCCACCAAAACGAGCGTAAGAATAGCCAGGCGTATATAAAGCTTGGCGCCGTACATGCTTAGCAGAAGGTGAGCCAAAATCAACGTGGCAATAAAAGCCCACTGGACTGACCAAGCAAGGGCGATTAACAACAAACTTGAAGCCAAAAAGCCCTCGATCGCTAGACCTGAAGCGGCCGCCAAGCCAGAGAATTTCATTGTAAAAAGATAACTTACAAAGACAGCTAAAATTAGACCTCCAAAACGCCACAGGTCAGTCGTCAGGTCGCTAGTCATTACACCAACTCCGCGGGCACCGATAAGTGCGTCGATTGTTGCGCCAAAGAGCAGGCTCGAAGCTACCGGGAAAACAGCTATAACGGCATGGGTTAGAACAAAAAGCGGGGCCCACTTGCATAGCCCGCTCAATGTTTGACGTAATTGCCTGATGGCGGCAGACCATTCGGCATTGGCCGCTATTAAACCGTCACGGAAAACTGCATCGATGGTTACTGCCATATGCAGCAAATCTTATCATGCTGCCTGGCAGTAGCCCATGTACTTTAGTCCTGTTCTAAGTGTAGTTTTTCTGCCAATTTCAGCTCTTCTGGAGTGTTGACGCCCATCACCTGCATAGCGTCGACAGAAGCGGTGACGATTTCTTTGCCTTGGCGTTGAGCAATTTCGATAATGTCGGTCAGGTAATATTCACCTTTTGCATTGTTATTTGAAATTTCGCGCAAAGCTGACCAAATCCACGGACCTGGGAAAGCAAACATGGCCGGGTTTATTTCGGTAATAGCCAGCTGCTCTGGAGTGGCTTCTTTAGCCTCAACAATTCCCTGTACCTTGCCGGCAACATCGCGAACAATGCGACCCCAGGCCTTAAAGACTTCGTAAGCACCCTCGAAATTAGGTACTTTAGCGGTCAGCATAACAACCGGAGCCTCGTGACCAGCTACCAGCTCTTGGAGCGAACGGATGACGTCTGCGCCAAGGAACGGATGGTCGCCATAAAGTACGACGACGCATTCTGCGTCAGCACAGGCCGCCTCGGCAGCTCGCAAGGCATGAGCCGTGCCAAGTTGCTCGGTCTGAACCGCGTATTCGACGGCATCACCGAGGGTGGCTTTAAAAATCTCAATGTTTTCAGCTGAAACCACAACTACTGGCTTCTTATCAAGGCCAGATTCAGCAATGCGCTCCAAAAGATGGGCGATCATTGGTTTGCCAGCAATTTGTACAAGCGGCTTTGGTACCTCCGCCTTCATGCGGGTACCCTTTCCGGCCGCTAGAATGACAACTTTTGTCTTTAACATATTACTCAAATGTTACTAAGGTTAGGCAAAAAAGTCAAGAGTAAGGTAATAAAAATCGCCCCGTAGAGAGGCGAGACTTCTCAAAGTGGGGGCGAGGACGTAACCCTGTTCAGCTGGCGATCGGATGGCCGTGGTACAGGCAAGAGGCCGCAAGAGCCCCCTTTGGAGTAAGGGCCCAGCGCAAGAGCCCGTCACCATCCGTGACGCGAAAACAGATCCACTGTTCACGCATCATGCGGATCAGCAGAACGTAGTTGCCTCGGTGTCTATCACCGAAGCCACTGAGCTTGCCCGATGCCCGCTCAACAATGCGATCGTACATTCCGCGATCCGGCGCCGTGTCGTCGAGTAGTGCCAGGAGCACCGCGTCACGCCGCACCTTGTAGAGGCTCTCCCGTACCACGCGCATGATCACGAAGATCACCGGCAGACCAAAGAGCGCAGCGATCGCCACGAACTTCCAGATGTTCTCCAACATGTTGGCACCTCTCTTAGCTAAGATTAGTAAATAATTTTATTTACGTCAAACAAAAAACCGAGCTTGCGCTCGGGGATTTTTGTTTCTGGATTCAACTGAAGGAGTAAAAATGACAGTGTCCTGGCGACAACCTACTCTCGCCACACTTGACTACCATCGGCCCTAGCAGGCTTAACGTCCGTGTTCGAGATGGGAACGGGTGTGACCCTGCTGGAAGTGTCACCAAGACACTGGCATTTTTACAAACAAACATTGAGCTAAACACTCTGGTCGCGTTCGACCGGGTAAAATTTCCGAATACGAGGCGCGGGGTAAATTTTTCTGAGGCGTACTGGATAGTACGGTGAAGAAAAATTGGGGCCCCGCAACAAAGTAGTCGGGAATTTTACACGGTCGAACAAACGCACTCAGTGAGTAGAGAGCTGGACCTATTAGTACGGCTCGGCTTCACGCGTTACCGCGCTTCCACCTGCCGCCTATCAACCTAGTAGTCTCCTAGGGGTCTCATAATGAAAATTAATCTTAGGGTCGGCTTCGCGCTTAGATGCTTTCAGCGCTTATCCGAACCGAACTTCGCTACCCGGCAATGCTCCTGGCGGAACAACCGGTACACAAGAGGTTCGTCCATCCCGGTCCTCTCGTACTAAGGATGGGTCCCTGCAATTTTCGACGTGTGTAGTAGATAGGAGACCGAACTGTCTCACGACGTTCTGAA
>CAZXUX010000036.1:0-9753 GCA_964644265.1 uncultured Gammaproteobacteria bacterium | reverse complement strand
GCACCAACATGACCGTCGGAACATACTCTGGTAATGGCACCTCGCAGAGTATAACCACCAGCCCCACCATTACCCCGCAATATCTTTGGGCTAAAAGCACAGCTGCCACCAGGGGGGTCCAGCGTTCAGACCAAATGCCAACTACAAGCGCTATACCGTTCATCAACGTAGCTAGCATTTCTAACGCCATTACCGCCATAAACCCAAACGGATTCAGCGTGGGCACTGCGACAGAAACAAATTCTTCAGGCACGAATAATTATCATTATGTTGTTTGGGGTACCCCCTATACGCCGGGAACGCTCACGGTTGACATAGTTGATTCCGGATACTCCTCGGTTTCTAGTCCGACCTTCAGCATGAATACTGTTAACACATCAGCGTCCTGCCAAACTGCAACCGGCACGTTTGGCTCAAGCTCGCAAAGAATATATATTGATAACAACAATGGCGCGAACAGCGGATGGACGCTAACCGTTTCCGCTAGTCTACCTACAAGTGTTTGGAATAGTGCTGGAACTGATTATGATTTTAACGATCCAACGGGTAGCGGCTGTAGCGATGGTGGCGACGCCGATAGCTTGGGTGGGCAAATGACCCTGTCCCCCACTTCAGCCACATTAAACACCGGCACGTGCGGCAGCTGCTCAACGTCAAACATCTCGCTCGGATCCGCTGCAGCATTCTCTGAAGGAGTAACCAATAGCATTACCCTGCTAACCGCTTCCGCTGGTTCTGACGATGTTGGTGACTGGGTGCTAACCGGCATCCCCATCTCGCAAACGATTCCCGCTAGCCAACCAGCAGCCAGCGACTACACTATTCCTATGATCTTGACTGTTACCGCTAATTAATACATGCGCTTTTCGACACTGACTCATTGGCTTGTAGACTTTGCACTCAGTGCTAGTCTGTTGGTGCCGTCACCTCGTGGCGTTTTTGCTGCTAGTGGCACCCAGCTTAACATTCAGATTATCTCTCTATGCGGCAACAGCGTTGTAGATGCCGGAGAAGAATGCGAGGGAGCCGATTTGCAGTCTGAAACATGTGAATCCCGGGGCTACGATGGCGGTACCCTGGGCTGCACAGCGTCCTGCACATTCAATGTCTCGAGCTGCACTCAGCCGATAGTTAATTCTGGCGGCGGAAGCGGTGAAAGCAAAACGCCAACCCGAGCCACGGCAAGTGTTCAGCTAAGTGGCTTAGCCTTTCCGCAAAGCGAGGTGATTTTGCTTAAAGATGGCCAACGATCAGCTTCGACCGTAGCTGATCTTGATGCGCGATTTTCCATATCATTATCTGGGCTCTCTTCTGGTACTTATGCCTTTTCACTGTACAGTCAAGATGACAGCGGACAACAATCATCGACGTTCACCTTTTCGGTTTCTGTAACCAGTGGAACTTTAACTACGGTCGATGGCATATTTTTGGCGCCAACTTTGGCGCTCAATAGAACCGAGCTATTCCTGGGTGAGCCACTGACAGTTTTTGGCAAAACTACACCCAATAGTTTGGTGACGATTGTAATCAGAGCAGCTGTTGAGTTCGTGGAACAGATTAAGGCCGATATCCACGGTGGATACAATCTTACGTTTGATACGCAATTTCTGATACCCGGCAATTATCAAATTGAGGCTAAAGCCTCTAAAGATGGAAAAGAATCGGTTTCAAGCACAGAATCTACTCTCACCCTGCTCGATAATGATTTAGTTGATACAGACGACCTGCTGGAGAGCGATTATCCGGCTATCTATCGAGCACGGAGCGACATAACCAACGATAGCGCCGTTAATATTGTGGACTTTTCCGTTGGAGCGTATTGGTATCTGCGACCCAATCCACCCCAAAATGTAGACATCAATCAGGATGGCATTGTTGACTTGGTCGACTTTGCAATAATGGCCTTTTATTGGACTGGCTAATTTATGCGATGCCTTGGTTTATTATTGGCGCTGGTCGTGGGTTTAAGTACCGCCTTCCCGCTTTTGGCCGCCACGCTTTCGGTACACATGCCTGAATCGGTCCCGCCAGGATCGCCTTTTACGATTGATTTTATTTTTGATTCGGAAGGTGAGGTAATCAATACACTGGCCGCAAAAATCACCTTGCCCGAAGGACTGGTCGGCGAGAGTATCAGTTATGGAAATTCTTTTTTGCAATTCTGGATGACCGCTCCCAAACTAACTGACCGTTTAGTCGAGTTCGCTGGCATTGCCCCTGGCGGCTTCAGCGGATCTTCCGGCATAGCGCTGTCGATTACAGCAACAGCGGTCAACGAGGGATTGCTAACGCTAGATCGTGCCGACACTGCCCTATATTTAAACGATGGCTTAGGCACACAAATTCCGCTAACTTTTAAGGGAGCGTCGGTAAATATCAAGCCTGGCGTGGAATTATCGACTGGCGTCGCTCCAGACCTGGATCCACCCGAGGTTTTTACTCCAATTGTCTCTAACTCCCCCGATCTTTACGGTGGTCGGTGGTTTCTAGTCTTTGCCACGCAAGACAAAGGCTCGGGGGTTGCCTTTTACCAGGTCTGCGAAGGTCGTTCGCGATGCGCTCGCGCCACGAGTCCCTATGCTTTGCGCCATCAGGCATTGGATCGGCCAGTGACGATTAAAGCCTTTGACTTGGCAGGCAACGTGCAGACAGTAGAGCTACCGGCGACCCATGAACGCTCTTTGATAAGTCGCACTTGGCTCGCAATCTTAGCCCTTGGCCTTCTCTTACTAATAACTGGGGTATTAATTTTTAACCGACTAGCAAACAAGCACCGCGGCTAGAATAAACGAGTCCGAATTTACTTTTATTAAATATAGTTTTATATTCACTAAATTTACTCGTATATGACCGAGCCCAAAACTAAACCCACCAAACAATCCGTTGCGGCTTTTGTTAAAACCCTTGAACCAGAGCAAAAACGTAAGGATGCCGCCACGCTCGTTGCGCTTTTTAAAAAAGTCACTGGTCAGAAGCCGGTGATGTGGGGCACATCAATTATTGGCTATGGCAAGCTCCACTATAAGTCCAAGAGCAGCGAGGGTGACTGGCTACGGACCGGGTTCTCGCCGCGTAAGGGAAACTTTTCGCTCTACATCCTGGAGTGGCAAGGCAAACCATCTCCGCTCCTCAAGAAGCTCGGTAAATACAAGGCCGGTGGCGGCTGTATGTACGTTAATAAACTCTCTGATATCGACCTCGATGTTCTCGCGGTTCTCATTAAGGAATCGTACGCACGTAAGCATAGGAACGAAACCACAAAGTAACAGGATGCGAAAAAATTAACGTAAACAATATGCCCTCAATCAACCCCTGGATTAACTTCAACGGCAATGCCGAAGAAGCTTTTAACTTTTACAAATCAGTCTTTGGCGGTGAGTTTGCGATGATCTCTCGTTTTAAGGACCTGGCTAGTCCTGAATTTCCCGTGGCAGAAAATGAAGCGAATAAAATAATGCGTATCGCTTTGCCTATTGGCTCAAACATGTTAATTGCCAATGACATTCCGGAAATCCTGGGGCGAGTAAATGAAAACGAAAACAGAAGTAAAATTTCAATCAGTACAAGCAGCAAAGAAGAAGCTGATAAATTATTCAATGGACTTTCAGCTGGCGGTGCAGTTGAAATGCCGCTGGCTGACAGCCCTTGGGGTTCGTACTTTGGGATGTTCAGAGATAAATTTGGTATTGAGTGGACGGTGGAGTTTTTCGCCAAAGAATAGCCGTCAGAACCAGCAGGACTCGAACTAGTAACGGTTCGAGTTTTATTTTAGTCTAGATAAATAATGTTTTTGATATGCCAAAAAAGAAAGCGGCAAAAAAACGAAAGCCAAAGATCGTGGTCGTTAACGATAAAATGCAAAAAAAATATCGTTATGAACTTACAGCGCCGGTAGGCAGAAATTTTGATCCTAAATTTACGCCCGATCTTACGCCCAAACAAATGTTGGCTTTGGGGGTTTTTGGTGGCAGATACATGACCGACTGCAAAAAAGAATTTCCCAAAAGTTGGTACGCTAAAGCCAAGCTCTCCCCCATTCACAACGATGCACTTAATTACTTTAAACAACACGCCAGCCAACCGCTCAAAGTATGGCGACAAAAAGGTTGGATAAACGAAAAGCACGATCCTCGTGGCTGGTTCCAGTGGTATTGCCGTTATTACATGGGACGTCGTCTGCCAAACGAAGACGAACGTCAAATTAAGCGTTGGCGAGCTATCGCTAGGCACATTGCCCAGGTCAAAAAAAATTGTCGGCCCGGCGACTTAACCTGCAGACCAGTGCAGCGGCAGGCTCTGCTGCACTGGGCTTACGATAGTAGAAAAATGTAGACGCCAGTCTTTACTTATGTATACTTTGCCAAAACCTAATAAAACCCTTTTATGGCCGTGAATTACCTAGCAGTGTTTGTTGCCTCAGTACTCCAATTTATCTTTGGTGCCATTTGGTACACGCCGGTGTTTGGCAAAACTTGGGGCAAGATTCACGGTTTCGATAAGCAATCACCAGAAGTACAAAAAGAAATGATGAAAGGTATGGCTCCCCTGCTGGCCATGCAATTCGTTGTTACCGTTATAACCACCAGCGTATTGGCCGTGCTACTTGCTGGCACCACCAGCACTTGGAGCGCTTACGCCTTCGCCGGACTGTGTTGGTTGGGCTTCATAGTCCCCACGCAAATTAGCGCCGTGCTCTTTGGCGGCACTGAGCCACGCTGGGTGGTTACCAAAATACTTATCATGAACGGGGCTTCGTTGGGCTGCATGATGATCGCGGCTGCTGTGCTTAGCATGATGTAAGTAGCGCCAGTGAATTTATGAACTCAGATACTCGCAAATACAACGCCGCGCAAAAAGCGGTAAACAAAACCATTTGCAATAAGCTGGCTACCGTAATCTCGGAAGAACTAAAAACCGCCGAGAACAAAATTTGGCACGCCATTCCGGTTTGGTTTATTGATGGCAATCCGATTGTTGGCTACGGCGTGCTTAAAGATTCGGTTCGTCTGCTTTTTTGGAGCGGACAATCTTTGAAAGACAGTGGTCTGCACCCCGAAGGCTCATTCAAAGCAGCCGAGATGCGCTACACGGACGTGAAAGACATCAAAGTCACCGCCCTGCGCAGCTGGCTAAAACAAGCCAAAAAAATTCAGTGGGATTATAAAAATATCATCAAAAAAGGTAAGCTGACCAAGATTGGTAAATGGTAAGCCAACAACTATAGCCGTTCGCTCATTCCCTATGACCAAAGTCATTTCTAACGGCACGGTTCATAAGCTCCCAACCGACCTGCGTCAAGCGCTTACCGCAAGCAAGGCGGCACTTTTAGCCTGGGAGGATCTCACTCCCCTAGCCCGCAATGAATGGATTTGCTGGGTGACTTTTGTTAAAAAAGCAGAGACAAGACAGGAGCACGTAGAAAGAACCGTTAGCCAGCTCAAAGAGGGCAAGCGCCGACCATGTTGCTGGATTGGTTGTATTCATCGTCCAGAAAAAACAATTAGCCCATCGGTAAAATGGGTTCTAAGTAAAAAATCTAAACGATCTAAATAAACGAGTATTTTTTAGTGTTGCTTGATCACGCATGAAATGCTAAGCTCGGCCCCGTTCGTCAAAGGAGGATCCATGAGTGACGTTGTTCGTTTAGCAATCGGCACCGAGGTCAGGGTCATCAGCAACAGCAAGCAGGGCGGCTGGACCGAGGACGTGAGACTGGCTCGCCAGAACAAGCTCGGCCAGGAAGGTACCGTGCAGAGCGCAAGCGATGCGCACGGACCGTGTTACGAAGTCGCCTTTGCGGGCGATCGATCGGCCTGGTTCGATCACGACGAACTCGAGGCGCTTCACCGAGAACTGAGCGCCAAGTCGCAGGCCATTTTCCTCAAGATGAAGCCGTGGTTCCCCAACGACAGCTGGGGCAACGCCAAGTGGCACGCCGAGGGCATCGTCAACAACGGTCGGCGCTACGATCTGCGCAAGTCGGCAGATCGCAATGCTCTCATCGAGTGGGAGCTACTGATGATCGGCTCGGCCATCGAAAACAGCGCCAGCGTGTACGCCACGAAACACAAGGGCGAGTACGTCGGTTATGAACTGGAGCAGGTCGGCTCCATGGTCGCAAAGCGCGCAGAGCTGGTGAGGCATCTGCGCGACCTCGACTTCCAGATCGAGACCGGCGACCTCGTCGACCCCTGAACATCGCCCGCCCTGCTTCCCGACCCAATCGGCAAGCAAGGCGGGTGTTTTTAATTCAAGATATTTAGTGATGCCTTAACTCTTTCCTCAGCGTTCGATACTCAGGAATCAACTGCTCAACCAGCGCCCAAAACTTTGGTGAGTGATTCATGTGTTGCAAGTGACATAGCTCGTGAACAATTATGTAATCCTGTTGGCGCGGAGTAAGAAAAATAATCTTATAGTTGATGTTAATGTTTTTCTTACTGGAACAGCTCCCCCAACGGGATTTTTGGTTGCGGATGCTGAGTCGGTTAAAAGTTAAACCAAGCATTTGGTTGAAAAAAGCTATGCGCTCCTCTACCAACTGACGGGCACGCTCTTTGTTAGTTCTATAGTCTTGAGGAGTAAGTTGTGAAAGTAAGTTACCTTTTGAGTTTTTAAAGGCCTGCAGCTTACGCCAAATCCACTGGCGCTTAGCTAGCACAAACTGCCTAATTAGAGCCATGTCTGCACCGTGCGGGCAACTCACCGCCACCCGACCATCACGATGCACAACTAAACGAATCCGCTTGGCGCGACGGCTTCTTTTGATGGTGAAAGTAATGCGGTTAGTCATGCTAATTGCCGATTTTTGTTTCTTATTCTATACTGTTTAGTCATGAAAACCTACGAGATCATCATCTTCTACAAATACACTCCGGTAGCTGACCCGGCTGGTTTTGTTAGTTGGATGCGTAAGACCTGTGAAGACATCGGCATCTTCGGTCGTATTTTAATCGCCCGAGAGGGCATTAACGGAACGGTTGAGGGTACCCCAGAGCAAATCGCTGAATACGGTCGACGACTACATGCCCAAGATGGCTCACCCGGAACCTTTGGTAATTTTTCTGACGTTTGGTTCAAATCTAGCCCCGGAACCGGACGAGCTTTCAAAAAGCTAAAAGTAAAGGCGCGCAAAGAAATTGTCGCTACTGGCTTAGCTCAAAATGAAGACGTGGACCCGAACGCAGTAACCGGCAAACACATTCCGGCCGATGAACTTAAGCGCTGGATTGAAAGCGGCGAACAGTTTGAAATCATCGACATGCGCAACGACTACGAATACGCGGTTGGTCATTTTGCCGGATCGCACGACAGCCAGATGCGTAATTTTCGTGATTTAAAACAAGTCGCCGATAAATTTGCCGACTTAAAAGACAAAAAAGTACTGACCGTTTGTACCTACGGCGTACGCTGCGAAAAGGCTTCTGGCTTTTTGTTGCAGCAAGGTTTTAAAGACGTCTATCAATTGCATGGTGGTATCGGTACTTACATGAAGCAATTTCCCGGTCAGGATTTCCAGGGCTCACTCTATGTTTTCGATGACCGCATGACCGAACAGTTTACGCCCGATTATCATGTAGTTGGCGAATGCGTTGCTTGTCACCAACCAAGCGAACGCTTCGGCAACTGCGCCTGGGACGAATGCCACAAGCAACTCATAATCTGCGAAACCTGCAGCCACGCCCCCGTGTGGTGCTCGGTAGATTGTCGGGAACAACGAGTCATAGCTTGACTCTAACGACTTTTTGCCATAGTTTGGTCAGTCGCTTAATTGCGGCAGGAGGCAGGAATGAAATGGTTCCTTAAAGAATTTGGTCTTTGGCTCATGCTGGCGCTGCTGTGTGGCGGCATGCTGCCCGACACGGTCCAGCTCTGGCGCTACAAGCTCATCCCGTTTAGCGAGGCTCTGGTCAAAGTAGAACAAGGCCAGATCCAAACGGTAGCCATCGATGGCTACAGCGTGCAGCTCTGCACGCCCATCAGCCAAGACAAAAAGCGGGAGTGCTTTCGGGCTCGTCATGGTTCTGACCTGACGGCCTTTGAGCGGGCGGCCAAGACTGCTAAGGCCAGCGTGACCTACCAGGATAGTCACGTCGGCCTTTCGAACATCTTGCTGACCTTGGCTGGCCTGATCGGACTCAGCTACCTTGGCGTGCGGATTAGCGATCGCATCACCTCCGTCACCAAAGACGTGCGGCAAAAACGCGATCGCGACGTGGTGGGCGAAGCCGGCAAGCTGGCCGGCAAAACCGGCGTTACCTTCGCCGATGTGGCCGGCAACGCTGGCCCCAAGCGTGATCTGGCCGAGATCGTGGATGGTCTCAAGCACCCGAAGAACTTCGCCAGGCTGGGCGCCAAGGTTCCGCGCGGCACCCTGCTCTGCGGCCCCTCCGGCACCGGCAAGACGCTTCTGGCCAAGGCCGTGGCCGGCGAGGCCGACGTGCCGTTCCTGCAGCTGGGCGGCAGCGACCTGAACGGTGTCTACATGGGCACCGGCATTCAGCGCATCAAGGATTTGTTCGCTGTGGCCGGCCAGATGGCCGAAACCTTCGGCGCCTGCATTGTCTTCATCGACGAAATCGACTCCATCGGTTCGCGTCGCTTGAACGATCCCGGTTCGGCAGCCGGCAAGGATGCCAACAGCGCGCTCAACGCCTTGCTGGTGGCCATGGATGGCTTCGACTCCAACAGTCGCGTCATCGTCCTGGCGGCAACCAATCTGCCGGACAGCCTGGACCCCGCACTGCTGCGCCCCGGTCGCTTCGACCGCCGCATTCAGTTCTCGGCGCCGACGGCAGCGGATCGCTTGCAGATCCTGCAGCTTCACAGCCGACGGGTTCGCATGTCGCAAGATACCGACTGGACCAAGATCGCCAGGCTGACTCCTGGCATGGTCGGAGCGGATCTGGCCAACGTAATTGACGAAGCGGCTCGTCTGGCCGCTCGCGAAAAGGCCGATGCCGTGACCGATGCTCACATGGCCGATGCCGTGGAGCATCTGATCGTTGGCTATCGGAACGTGGGCTTCCGCTTGAGCGACTCCGACCGCAAGGCCGTGGCCGTACACGAAAGCGGACACGCCATTGCTTTGGCCGCTGATGGTCAGGGGCACCGCGTAGCCACCGTTTCGATCGTCACTACGGTTCGGGGAGCGCTCGGTTACAACCTCACGCTACCCGAAGACGAAGCTGATGCCGCGCTGCAGACTCGAGATGAGCTGGTCGCCAGCATTCGTCATCTGCTCGGCGGACGCGCCGCTGAAGAAGTGATGCTCGGGCAAGTAACCACCGGCGCCAGCGACGACCTTCGTCGAGCCAACGCCATCGCCCGCCGCATGGTGGAACAGTTCGGCATGAGCAAGCAGCTGCCCAACTTGTCCCTGATCGGCAACGATCCCTGGGCCGAAGCCACGCGTCGAATCGTGGATCAGGAAGTCCAGGAAATCATCAACCTGGCTTACAACGAAACCAAACGGATCATGCAGGCAAACATCTCGGTTCTGCAGGTCATGACCGTCCTCCTCCTGGAGCAGGAGGAAATCGAGGGCCAGCTGCTGACCGAACGTTTGTCTGGTATTCATCACTACGAAAACACCTAGGCCTCAACCATCGTTCAAACGATGGTTTTTTTCTTGCAACCAATGATCTATAATAAAGACACCTAAAAAATACCGTGAAGCGCAAACACACTTTCCATCCGCTGGTCGATCATCCAGAGCATCGACACTTTATAGATTATTTAGCCGCCGGCAAC
>CAZXUX010000035.1:0-9758 GCA_964644265.1 uncultured Gammaproteobacteria bacterium | reverse complement strand
TGCGTCATCTTTTGACTAAAGTCAAGTTTTCTGATAACCTAAGCAGGTTTCTAGTGCGGGGCGAGCGTACTAAAATTTTGATATGCAAGGCGCGGAGAGGGCGGCGATGAGGCGTACTGAGCCGTACGGTGAAGAGCCGCAGAGGCTCCGCAACGCAGCAGATCGAAATTTTAGTAGCGAGCCAATGTGCGGGCTTAGCTCAGCTGGATAGAGCACCTGGCTTCGAACCAGGGGGTCGGGGGTTCGAATCCCTCAGCTCGCACCACAAAACCGCCCTTCGAGCACGAAGGGCGGTTTTGTATTGTCGAAGACACCCTCCGTAGCTCCTTGCCCTAGTAGCTAGGAGCAAAAGAAAGCGCACTCCCGTCTACCATCCCTTGGCCTTAATGGCGTTCTCAGCTGCTGAGACTTGGGCTTCTTGCTTAGACTCCCCCTGCCCTTCAGCTACCAGGTCTTTGCCCAAATACACACCAATCTTAAATACCTTGGCGTGATCAGGACCCGACTCCTCAAGAACTTTATAGCTTGGAGTTATAGCCATCTTTGATTGCGCAGCTTCTTGGAAGCGACTCTTAGGATCGATGTACAAACGCTTTTCTATAATCTCGTCGAGCTTAGAAACCACGTGCTTCATTACGAACTCCTTGGACAAGTCCCAACCAAAATCTAAATAAATAGCCCCGATCACG
Source organism: uncultured Gammaproteobacteria bacterium (assembly GCA_964644265.1). Lineage (GTDB taxonomy): Bacteria > Patescibacteriota > Patescibacteriia > UBA9934 > UBA9934 > JAGORL01. The sequence goes on along the minus strand of CAZXUX010000035.1, from coordinate 9,069 downwards.
GCCTCCATGGCGTTAGCCAATATATAACGACGAGCCTTTGACTTAGCGTCCTTCTCTTCTCCCTTAGACAAATACAAATAACCCTCAATCTCCAGCTCTTGAGCAATTAACGACAAGCTATCGCCATTAACCAAAGCAGATCGCCAAGTGGTTAATTCGCCTTCTGGATTTGGGTAAGTGTTATAGAGGTACTCGGTGACGACGAGTTCTAACACGGCATCCCCGAGAAACTCCAAACGCTCGTTATGTTGCAAGGGAAACTCTGGGTGTTCGTTTAAATACGAACGGTGAACCACCGCCTGCTCCAAATGCCCTTCTGGCTTAAATGGAATCCCCAATCTATCAGCTAATTTTTTAATATCTCGTTCCATAATTATTTTCAGTCAAAAGTTACAAGTTTAAAGTTTAAACAGCAGCTTGGGAATCACTCCCTTTCAACTTGGTACTTTCAACTTGCAACTGTGCTTCGGCTTTTTTCTGCTCCATCTCTATATCAATCTGCTTCTTCTGGCCTTTGTCTAACATGTCTTTATAAACCGCACCCAACACACCGTTAACGAACTTACCAGAAGCCTCACCGCCAAAAGTTTTGCCCAACTCTATGGCCTCATTGATAGCCACAATAGACGGGATACTGTCATCAAAGCGCAGCTCATAAGCACCCAAGCGCAAAATATTACGATCAACAATCGTCATGGTATCGACTGACCAATTGGGCGCAAAGTGATTCAGCAACTCATCAAGCTCAGTCAAGTGCTCTGCGATTGCTCTAACCTGCTTTTCAACGTATCCGTTGTCGTCAAAATCTTTTGCAAATTCATCTTTTACAAAAGCAATTATTCTATCCAATTCCTGCGCATTGCGCCCACGAAAATCCCATTCGTAAAGGCATTGCATGGCCATTGTTCTGGCCAGGTGACGATTTGACATATGCAACCATCGTAACAAGAACTTTTGCTTAAAGCAAAAAGTGGCCGCAGCCACTCTTTGTTTACGCCTTAGCTTCTGGAGCTGGAGTTTCAGTAACTTCAGCAGCCGCCTTCTTTGGCTTCTTGCCAGCCTTTTTGTCTAGAACCTTCTTGATCTCTTCCATGTTCTTTGGCTTAACGCTGCGTTCAGCGTAAGCGCCACAAGCTTCACAAGCGCGGTGCGGCAAAATAGCAGCTCCACACTTAGCACACTTGGCCGTCATGATGGCCTTAAGTGCATGGTGCGAGCGGCGTCGGCGAACCTTAGATCTGGAGTTACGAAATGCGGGCAATGGCATAGGTGGAATTCAATGGGAGGAGCTTACGGCAAAGTCTCAAAAAGGTCAAGTATTAGCTAATATAAAGGAAACGGTCCATGCACATCATGTGCATGGACCGTAAGGCAAGTCGGACAAGGACTAAGGATCCAAGGACACCGTGTCCAAAGATCCAAAGTCCAAGTGCTTAACTTGCAGAGACCGCGGCCGGATTCTGGGCATCCCACCCGTCGGCGAGCCAGTTGTAGCTCCAGCGCCACTGCCCGTCGCCCCAGCACAGGCACCGGACGCACAGGCTGCCGTCCGAGTCGCGGTACACGGTGCCCCAGAAAAAGATGCAACCGATCTTCTTCCAGCTTTCCGGAATCAGCTGGGGGTTTGCCAGCAGGTGATCGAGGACGTTGGCGTTCATGACCGGCATTTCGGCGAGGTGCTTACGCAGCTCGTGACCAACGATGGTCCGGCCGTTCTTCTGTTCCTCGGACAGGTAGAGCTCGAGCTTGTTCGGATCGAACTCGATCTGGCCATCCTGACGGTGCTCCACCACCTTCCAGCCCCAGGGACACCACGGCGCGGCGTCACAGTCGATGAGACGCGACACGCCGCTCTGCAGGCCGTCGAAGTTGCCTTCGATCAGCTGCTGCATGCCCTTGAGCACCAGCTCGACCGGCAACGTGCCCTCGCGAACCCGCCTGAACAGATCGTACTGACGCCTGGCGAGAACGCCCAGCTGCTCGTCGCTGACAACGTGGGTCGTCATGACAAGACTCCTTTGACATGATTCATTGTCGCCTTCGGAAACATTCCGAATTTGACGAACTATAATAACACAAAATCCCATAAAAGTCAAGCTTTTTATGGGATTATAGTGGTTATTCCGCTTCCCCGCCGCCCACCAGAGCCACCGTGGCCACCTTGTCCCCCTCGCTCTTGAAGCGCATTACACGAACGCCCTGAGTGGCGCGGCCGAGCTCAGAAACCGTATCAATGCTAATTCTAATTACCTGACCCGCTACCGATACCACCAATAGGTCTCGGGCGTCTCCCTGGGCCACCATGTGAGCGCTGACCAGCTTACCGGTCTTGGTGGTAATCTGAGCGGTCTTAATGCCGCTACCGCCACGATTCTGGACGCCGTATTCAGCAAGATCTGTTCGCTTACCGTAACCGTTCTCCATGATGGTCAAAAGCTGATTGCCGGCCTTCAAGTCATCTTTGGTTATCACTTCCATGCCAACAATCGAATCTTCACCCTTGATCTTCATGCCCCTAACACCGGCCGCTACGCGTCCCATGGGCCGCATGTCTTTTTCTTCAAAATGAATCGACTGACCGCTGGCCGTAACCAACATGACGTCATCGTTACCAGTAGAAGTCTTAACCCACTCCAAAGCATCGCCATCGTTTAGCTTAATGGCAATCAAACCAGAACGACGCACGTTCTCGAAGTCATCAATCGACGTCTTTTTGATAGTGCCGCGAGTGGTCACCATTACTATGTACTTAACCTTCTCTTTCTTTAAGTCTCCGGCTAGTACAGTGGTCACCTTCTCGCCAGGTCCAAGCTCTAAGAAGTTAACAATCGCCTGACCCTTAGATGTACGCGAGGCTTCTGGAATCTCGTAAGCCTTCAGGCGGAAGACTCGACCCCGGCTAGTAAAGAACATCATGTCCTGGTGCGTAGTTGTGGCAAAGACAGCTTCTACAGCATCTTCCTCTTTGGTTGTAAGACCAATTACTCCCTTTCCTCCACGATGCTGTTGAGAGAAAGTGTCGGGTGGCAAACGCTTGATGTATCCATCTTTGGTCATCAAAACTACCGTCTGGACATCAGCAATCAAATCCTCCATCGAGAATTCTTTTACACCAGATTTTACAATCTTAGTGCGGCGTTCGTCGCCATACGTCTCTTTTAGCTCAGCGTATTCGGCTCTAATTACCGCCATCATCTTCTTGGCCGACTTCAAAATACTCTCCAGCTCTTCTTTGATAGCCGTCTTTTCTTTGTACTCTTGCTCAATTTTCAAAACCTCCAGGTTAGCCAAACTTTGGAGTCGCATCTCCAAAATCGCCACTGCCTGGCGCTCGGTCATCTTGAATTTTTTAATCAAGTTGTCCTTGGCCTCTTCTTTATCCTTCGATTTCTTAATGGTAGCAATTACTTCATCGATCTTTTTGAGTGCAATGCGCAAACCCTCCAAGATGTGCAAACGATCACCAATACGATCTAAATCGTACTGCGTGCGACGACGCACCACCTCTTGGCGATGCTTAATGTGCTCCTCAAGCAATTGCTTAAGGTTCAAAATTCGCGGCTGAATGCTGTCAACCAAGGCCAAAACGTTATAGTGGAAGGCCGTCTGCAACGGCGTCATCTGATACAACTGGTTCAGCACCTTGCGTGGATAAGAATCTTTCTTTAATTCAACCACAATACGAACGCCTTCCTTGTTAGATTCGTCACGCAAATCACGAATGCCTTCAATTTTCTTCTCTCTTACTAAATCGGCAATCTTCTCCAACAAAGACGACTTGTTAACCATGTACGGAATCTCCGTCACAATAATTTGCGACATGTCCTTTTTGCCCTCGACAATCTCTGCGGCCGCGCGCACCACAATTCCGCCGCGACCAGTGGCGTAAGCTGACTTTAAATCTTTGGCTCCGTAAATTATTCCGCCCGTCGGAAAGTCAGGTCCGGGAATAATTTCTAGCAACTCATCAATCGACGTCTCTGGTTTATCGATAATCGCCAACAAACCATTAATCACCTCCCCCGCATTGTGCGGTGGAATGTTAGTGGCCATACCAACGGCAATACCCAAAGTGCCGTTAACCAACAAATTCGGCAGCTTAGATGGCAAAACCGCTGGTTCGTCGTGCGTGCCATCGTAGTTTTTATGAAAATTAACTGTGTTCTTTTCAATATCAACCAACATCTCTTCGGCAATACGGCTCAACTTGGCCTCGGTATAACGCATGGCAGCAGCCGCGTCACCGTCCATCGAACCAAAGTTACCCTGACCATGAACCAACGGATAACGATAAGAAAAGTCCTGCGCCATGCGCACCATTGATTCGTAAATCGCCAAATCGCCGTGTGGATGGTACTTAGCCATCACTTCACCAACCACGTTGGCCGACTTACGAAAACGTCCACCGGCTCGCAAACCGATCGACCACATGGCGTAAAGGATGCGGCGATGCACCGGCTTCAAGCCGTCACGCACGTCCGGCAACGCACGCGAAACAATAACCGACATGGCGTAATCTAAGTACGCACGTCGCATTTCATCTACCAGGCTCTGGTCTTTGACAATGCCAACCGGTAATAAATCCGCAGACAACTGATCTTTTTGAGGATTAGCCATAACTTATTCAGCAACTGGAGAAACGTCAGTTTGTGTATTAGTTGCCACCCCGTCACTTGATGCGCTCGTCGATTCAGCCCCCTCGGTTGCTACCGTGGCCGAATCTTCTGCTCCAGACTCGGCTGCTGTATCTGTGCTGGACTGATCAGACAAAACACGGCGCAATTCCTCAACCAAGCCGCCTAAATTTTTACTTTGATCCTGGGTCTTATTAGCCGCTTCTTCGTGCATTTTGTCTACCGACTCTGCCACTACAGCAAAGTCATTGTGTGTTTGCGCCAAACGATTTTTAGATACCGTCATCATGCCCTGCACAGCACCAACCGCTCCCACAGCTAAGGCCGACAAACCCACCAACGCTGCAATGCGCATGCGATGCAACTGCGGATGATGTGGAATGATGAGCTGTTTACCTTGCATAGATATAACCCGGCCGAAGATGCCGGAGCTTTACCCGGCAGCTGCCGGGTTTATTTTTCAAAAGTAACCATTTTCATGTCTTCAGGCAATCCAGCCCGAGTTATCTTGAACTTTGAGGTGGATTCCATTTGGCAACCAATTTCTCGCTGCAAAACGCCTGCAGCAGCCGCGTCGCCATACGAAGGAATAACAATGCGCGGTTCAACTTGGCCAACTACCTCTGCCGCCTGCGCAGAAGACAGTAAAGCCTTATCGGCCGGAACGATTAAGATATCAATCGGTCCCAAGGCCTCAACCTCGGCGGTCGTAAGGGCTCTATCTATAGCTCCCAAAAAACCTACCTTAATATTCTCAGCATCAAACCTGTATATCGCATGCGGAGTTCCATCTTTCTTTGAAGCTTCAATGCCAGTAACAAAAACTCCCTGCACTTCGTATTCGCCGGCATGAGAAACAATAAACACGTCTTTATTTTCATCCGGATGCTCCGACGACACAGCGCTAAGGTTGTTAGTGTCCTTACCTTCGTGCGACTGCACCACAATCGAAGCCTGGGTCGATTTAAATTTCATTTCGGTTGAAACAAAAGGATTAGTCACCACCGTAACCTCACTTTGAGCGGGTTTGGCGACAATCGTAAAGCTACCGAGTCCATTCCAAGATATCTGCATAACTCGCAATTATGGTAACACAGCCCCCTCCCCATGCCTAGGGGAGTTCGGGGTAATTTTTACCACCAATACAAGGCCAAACAGGCGCCCCTACCCATCCACCATCCCCTTCAACAGATTCTTTCTAGCTACTTGTTCGTTACCGCAAACTTACTTCAGCGAGATAATTTTGACCTCCACGCTGCGCGAAAAACAACAAAATCCCGTTAGCATAAACAGTTGGTAAAATTTCCTGCAGTGAACAACAATTGTAGGTGTGTATGCTATCAAAACCGGGTGTAATGAAATAACCGTCGAAAAAAATCTTGTCATTACCTGCATCCGTCGCTACAAAACCAAGCTTACCGTTCTCAACAAACAAATAGCGAGGGCTTTGAACGTTAAATTTATCCGCGATCGAACCTTCGTAATAAATATCGGTCACACAGGCTCCGCTGTCACAACTTACTCTATAGGTAAAAGCTGGCTCGCCATCAACTACGCGCCAGTCCAAAATTGGTCCATCTGCACCATATTCCATTGGCTCACTAAACAATAACCTGTCGTTCTCATAAACAGAATAAACTTCGCTTATATTGCCTCCATCTGCCGACCTGAGGGTATAGATGTCATTCCCCACCAATCGCTTTTCAATAACATTCCGTGATTCATCATCCGGTGTCAAAGCTACATATTGCATCGAAACATCGGAGGCTGGCGAACCTGAACTCAATACGTTTTCCGCTACCCTAATCTCATCAAACGCTCTGCTAGTAAAACCAGCACCATTATCACTACCAACATCAATAACGTATTCGCGGTAATCATTATCATTAACCGCTAACTTATAGTTTAAGCCATTTTCTAGAGCTTTTACAAAAAAATATGTTGCCACTAAGAGCAAACAAACAACAGTAACTATTATCAAAGCAGCTTTCTTCTGCATAGGTGTAAACGATATAAATTCAGCCACGTCATGCGCAATCAATGAATATAACCCTTATCATGAACAATGAATTTCAGCAATATTGAAAATTGACTCTTGTAAACATTTGAGGTACCCTACCGCCTCATTCGACAATCCTGTCGGAATGATCTGCGACAACAACAAGGAGCGACGATGTTCCTGGCTCTCTCGATGATCTCGGCATTCGCCGACACCTACAAGGTATACGATCCTGTCGACGCGATCGACTACGCGTTGACCAACTACAACATGGCCTACGGCAGCGGTGGTGGGCAGAATCCGTTCTACAACTATGACGCCCTGTTCGGCGGCAACTGCACGAACTTCGCGAGTCAGGTCCTCATGGCCGGGTTGGTGCAATCCGACAGCCCGTCGTACGTCTACGGCCAACGAACGAACTACGACATCGACATCGGTGGCGGCTACTACGAATGGTACTTCATCAGCGACTCCTCGCGCGGGCCGGCCTTCACGGGAGCCAACAAGTTGTATGAGTACGCTGGCTACAACCAGCCGTCCTATCGTGGCTTGCACTTCGAGTACGTCACCCACGACACGCTCACCGAGTTCATGGATTACGAGCTGGTCGAAAAGGGCGACCTTATCTTTGTCGACTGGCCGCCCGTCGACGGGGCAATTGACCACACGATGATCGTCACCGACATTCAGACGTGGCGTCTGGGTTACAACGAGATTCGGCTGACCTATCAAGGCACCGGAACATCGGTGCTCGGCAAAACGAACATCGGACTCGGTGACATCAACGAAGACAATGACTACGAGGCTCTGTTCTACGTCTACCGACCGGTGGACTACAACCCGAACGGCCTGTAGTCGGACATATCTCAACACACGGACGAACCGTCGCGGCTCGTCCGTATTTAATTATTTAATAATTCTCTAAGAACTCTAATATCTTCAACGTCCTTCGGTCTATTCATTAACTCCTTCCACCTCAAGACTTCTTGCAACCTCACAAAACGCACCCCATCTATAACATCAGCCCCATCAATCAGCTCGCTAACGTCCCAATCTCCCGGTCCCCAGGTATCGAAAACCTCGATCTCCTTACCATCTATAACGGTTCTAGAGACATCTCCTATATTAGTCTTTTCTACGCCCCAAAGAAGACATGCTCGACCCCAAGCATCACCGCGAGCAATCACATCGATGTCATGAAAGCCGCTCTTCAAATCACGTGCTATAAGCGGCCCTGAACCAAAAATTGCAAAATCTTTGGTCGGCAGATCAATTTTCTTAGCTACGTCAAAAAATTCCTTTTACATATAAACCTAATTTATCATTTTCACCTGCCCTGAGTCTGCCGAAAGGGTTCGAAATGGGCAATCAGACACCCGCCTCTACCCCATCCTCGGATCCCTTAAGTAAATCATTCCAATATTCAATCTCTTTCTTGATCTCCTGCTCCTCTGGATCGCGCTCCACAATCGACCAGCCCTCTTCTAGTTGATCTGCTTTGCCGCGAATTTCGTCAGCATAGGTAGCGTCACGGCCGGCTAAATTGCGGAGTTGATCAACGAGCGCTTGCAGCCGATCTTCCTCGGTCTTCCATTTAACCACCAGCTGTTCAAACGTTTCGGCACGCTCCTTGGCTCTTTCGTCACACTGTTTATTTAATATGTCATGAGCCAAAAGAATGGCCTGCTCTATTTGATAACGTTCAGTTGGCGACAAATCACGTTCAAACAATTTGCTATTCACGTAATCCAAAACATGCACACCGCTGTCGGTAATTGCTTTCACTTTTTCTAGCACCTCTGGCTCTAAACGCTCGAAAACCGCCGCTTGCAATCGTTTTTCTTCGTCAGATGAACAAAGCTCGGTGTAGGCCTTGCGATACGGATATTCCCTGCGCCCAATATAAACCAAAGCCTGACGAATCTGGCGTTCAGTAGCCGCTTCGTTAGCCAATAACTCCTGGTACAACTTCATTCCCGCCTCCACCACCTCGGGCGGCGTTAATGGCACTAATTTATCGAGCGAAATTTTAAACTCTTCTAGCAAGTATTTGTGGGGATGGTCCATATGGCCACAGTTTACCCCATAAAAAGAAAGAATTTTATTTATCAACCAAATTCTGAATTTTTTTACCAATATATTTGCGCAAGGGATTCGCAAAGAAGTATTCTAATAAACAATATTGAACCCATTTATGGAATGCGCCCTCTGCAAAGCTCTGGAAAACAACGAAAGTCGCATTTTATACAAAAACAACAATGTGTTCGTAATGGTTAACATCGAACCACTCAAGGAGGGTCACATAATGATCCTCCCTATTCGTCACGCCGAACAACTTGAAGAACTAACTCCCGCGGAAGCACAGGCTTTTCTTACTGCCATAGACACGTCATTCAGGGCCGTTACTGCCGCCTACGACGAAACCCCGATCTGCCT
>CAZXUX010000034.1:0-10102 GCA_964644265.1 uncultured Gammaproteobacteria bacterium | reverse complement strand
TGCGACGCCACTTCGGCATCGAAACGCGAGCCTTCGACTTTGACCTGTCGCTTGACCGCAAACGAACCAGGGCGGAAGGCGGAATCTACGACATCGACCTGACTGACTGTGCCTGCCACCGGGCGCTACTCGACGCGGACCTCAGTGGCCGCGACATCGGCACGGTCATTCACGCTACCGTGACGCAGGGCGAGTTGCACTTCCAAAATCACCTGGGTGAGCTGCGGGAAAGACTCGGCCTTAGGTCGACCGTCAACTTGCTGCATTTGGATTTGGGCTGTGCCGCTCCGGCGCAGGCGCTAAAGACCGCTCAGGCGCACCTCTTGGCAGAACCCGATGCCCCGGTGCTGTTCGTGGCCACGCAGTGCGTGTCGGCAGCTACCAGCAGCTACGAGATCATCGGTCGCTATATCAGGCACCCTGACCCCTGGGCCTGGCTGACGCCGTCGATTTTTGGCGATGCTGCCGGAGCCTTGGTGCTCGGCCATAACAGCCCGGGAGCACGATTCCTGCGGGTTTGGCAGTCAAGCGTAAACCATACCCGCCTGGTGTACTACCCGATCGGCGGCTTGGATAGGCCGATTGATACCGACAACGCCGAACAGGCGCTCTTCCTGTCCAATTCGCTGGCTGTAAGCCAGAACTTCGTGCCGGTCATGCAGCAGCTGCATGCACAGCTGGCCGATGACTGGGAGCGGCACGTGAGGCCGCAGATCGATCAGCCGTTTGACCCTGACCGCATTGCTCGCTGGTACATCCATCAGGCCAATGCCCTCAAGGTCGGCGAAACCATCACGACTCTGAGGCTTCCGTCGGAACGAGTACCGCTCAATGTGCCGTTCCTGGGCAACACGTCTGCGGCTAGCACGCTGCTACTACTCGACGACGATCGCCGCAATGGACAGGTGGTGCCCGGCGATGTGGTGGTCTTCTTCTGGGTTGGAGCTGGCAATGGCGGGACCCAGATGGGATACGCCGTAGCCCAGCTTTAAACACCGCCGCACATCGTCAGTCCGTCGGTACTGACGATTTTTAATTGAAAAATATTTTATTTAAAAATAGCTACCAAGAGCGTAAAAAATTGATTGATTGCAATCTAGACTATATACTTTATTTGCTATGCGAATTCTAGTAATCGAAGACGATGCCGACTTGAGGGAAGCGCTGAGAGATTGCCTGGAGAGTTCCATGTATAGCGTGGATTGCGCTAAAAATGGCGTACAGGGCTCACTCATGGCTAGAACCAAAAACTACGATGCCATTTTATTGGATCTATGTTTACCGGAGCGCATGGGTAACGCCGTCTGCACCGAAGTGCGTGCCGCTGGGAAAAATGCACCCATAGTCGTAATGAGCGTGGAATCTGATGTCCCTAAAAAGATAGAACTGCTTAACTTGGGAGCTGACGATTTTTTAGCTAAGCCATTTTCGCTCGATGAACTACTAGCGAGGCTGCGGGCTGTCCTGCGCCGTCCTAAGGCTCTGCAAGAAGATACTTTGCGCGCTCAAGATCTTGCCCTTGACCTTGTTCGCCACCGCGCCACACTGGGCGAGAAAGAAATCCGCCTAACAAAAAAAGAGTTTCATCTATTGGAATACCTAATGCGTAACCGAGGCATCGTAGTGGCCAGAAGTACGCTCTTAGAAAACGTATGGGACGACGCACACGGCCTAGCTACAAATACGATAGAGGCACATATCAGATCTATAAGAAAAAAATTAGCCGCATTTAATGCTGCGGAACTAATTCATACGATCCCTGGCTGCGGATATGTGTTTGATGTAAGGTAAGTTGCTAATTTTATATTTTTTTTATCAGTCTCCCCCATAATAGACGCGGGCGCTTAGCCTAAAGATTCTTAACAACATCGTATGGGAACTACGCTGAACCGTCTGTTGTGTGACGCCAGCAGCCGCAACGATGCTCGCAGCCTCGAAGCCGCAGTTCGTGCGGAGGGCGAAGTTGGAGCACCGTGGCACGACTAGTAGATGATCCCCATATGGCACACCGTGAACACGCATTAGTAAACCGCTGGTTAACGGTGTGCCGGAGGGGCATCCGACATTTTCAAAAAGAATTTTTTGTTCCGGTTAGCCGCGACGAGGACGATCGACGCAAGGAAATCCTACTGCGCGCCGTGCTAGTAGCCTCTTTCTGCTTAGGTCTTGTTTGTTTAGCTATAGTTATTAACGATGTTACGCGGCTGGGCAATGCCTATCGCGGTATTTCGTGGTTGGTCGCCGCCTTAATTCCACTCTTTTTCATTGGCTTACTTTGGCTGTTGCGACGCGGTTATTTACGCACGGTCTCGGCCGGACTTTTTTTAGCCTTTCTAATTCCCTCCCTTTACTCATCGGCTCGTTGGGGTATTGACCTGCCGCAGGCGATATTGTCTGACGCTTTTTTGATCGTTATGACTAGCGTGCTGTTTGGCACGCGGGCAGCGTTTGTTTCTAGCGTTGGCATAGGTGCGGCGCTATTCAGCTTTGCCTGGCTTGGTACTGCGGGCTACTTGCCGGTCAATCGCTACTGGCATCAAGAAATTTTTACTCTAGGCGATGGCATTGCCATAGTTGGCATGTTGCTGTTTATAGCGTTTCTGTGTCAGCTGGCGTATCACGAAATAGAGCGCTCGCTTAGCCGAGCGCGTAACAGCGAACGCCTCCTGCGCGAAGAACGAGACCTACTGGAAATAAGAGTAACCGAACGCACCCGGGAATTGCGCCAGACCCAGCTTGAACAGATCACGCAATTACACCGCTTTGTAGAGTTCGGACGCGTAGCGACGGGTTTTTTTCATGATCTGGCAAGCCCGCTCGGAGCACTCGCTCTCAATCTTAATTTGCTAGAAAAAGCAGGAGTGAAAGAACATAAACAAGCGGCCGTGTATTTAGAACGAGCCACTGCAGTGACCGGTCGACTAGAAAGTTTTTTAAAAGATGTCCGACGGCATATTAATGAACCGAGCAGCCCCAATGAACACTTCGCGGCCGCCGAAGTTCTAGCCTCGGTAATTGAAATGATTGAGCACCGAGCACAAAAGGCCAAGGTGACGGTAAAATGGTCTGCCGATCAGCAAGCGGTAATTGCTGGCAATGCCATAAAGTTTCATAAGATTTTATTGAATCTGATTTGGAATGGAATCGATGCCTACGAACACAGCCAGGTGCCACCTGTAGAACGAGTGGTGCGGGTAGCGATTGATCGGACTGGCAAACAGATCGTGGTTACCGTCAGCGATCGTGGCTGCGGCATTGCGCCAGAAAATCTTAGCCGAATCTGCGAGCCGTTCTTCACCACCAAACCGCCGAGCCAAGGCATGGGCATAGGTTTAACAGTTTGCAAACGGATCATCGAAGAAGACTTTCACGGCACTTTGCAGGTCGCGAGTGATGCGCAGAACGGCACGGTATTCACCGTAACCCTGAATAGTTATGGAACGAGCATTGCAGAAAGTTCGGGAACTGCTGCGCACTCTGCCTGACAGCGGACTGTTAACCAAAATAGCGCCGGGCGGAGATTTTTTGATCGCGAGTTTGCAAGAAACAACATTCTTTCAGGCTATAACCCTGGGTAGCCTCAATGCCTTTCCTGATCTGTCTACCGAGCGGATTCGCGTTAAATTAGAAAATAATCTACGGCAATACAGAAGAGTCCTGGGGAGCTGGAATTACTGGTCGCCTGGTGCCTCAGCAATGGTTCAGCGCCCCCTGCCAGACGATCTAGACACCACCTGTTGCGCCTTGTCTGCCCTAGCCGAAACTGCCGCCGGCCTACCGGGCGAGTGGCTAGCTGATGCGGTAAAAATACTAACCCTGCGAGAAGTAACGGCTGGCGGGCCGTATCGCACCTGGCTAGTACCAACCGAAGCCAAAGACGCGTGGCAAGATGTAGACATTGTAGTGAACGCAAATGTCGGTCGTTTTTTATCTCATTTTGATACTTCGCCTCCCCCGTTAATCAGCTTTTTAGATCAAGCCGTAAGTGATAGCTCTTGCACTTCGCCATACTACCCGGATCGGCTGCTGTTTTGTTACTTCTTGGCTTCTTGGTACAAGGGCGAACGGCGTGATTTATTAGCCAGCCAATGTAGAGCAGCTTTACGCCGTGCCGTAAACATCCCAGGCACGCAAACGCTAGCCCTAGCCCTGGCTACGGCTGGCTGGTTTACAGAAATTCCAACAGCCGAACTCGATGTCGCAGCCAAAGAACTAGCCAGACGCTGCCAGGAACAACCTATAGTGGCTGAAGGCGCCTGCATTGATGCCGTGCATGGCGAAGTGAAGGATTACGCTGGTTGCCAAGCGTTTACTTTAGCAGTCTGCCAAGAAGCTCTGGCTAGAACCCTGCAACGCCAGAGTCTGCCAATCAAAAACCCTGGCTTAGAATTTGAACAAAAGATTGTCCAGCGAGCAAAAGAGGCGTTACAAACATACCGGGAGCCACTTAAGGCGGCCCTGGGGCAAACCCTAACTCGCCACCTGTTGGCAGACACTCAACACAACCTAACCCTATTCCCTTTTGTCATTGCCGAAGCGGTCAGCGGGCTGCCCGTTGATACAGAGGTAAATCTTGATTTGGCACAAGCGCACCTCTTTGGGTGGCTGGCCTATACAACCTTTGATGACATAGTTGATGGCGACTCTCCGGCCAGCGATCTGTGGCTGGGAAATGTTTTTCAACGTTTGTCTGCGCAGTTATTTAACGAGGCCTTCTCTCACCAAGCAGACTGGCTAAGTTGGCATCAAGATGTTCTAGATCGCATGGCGGCCATGAATCTAGCCGAGCAGCGGAGTTGGCGGATTGTAGACGGCAAATTGCCAGAAACCATGCCAAACGCAGACCTAGCTTACCTAACTGAACGCTCGCTCGGAGTGCTTTTAGCCCCCGTCGCGCTGTTAAAACGCGTCGCCAGTAGCGACACGCGTCCGGTGCAAATAGCTGCAGCCAAGGAATTTTTATTGAATCTAATTGCCGCTCGGCAGCTCTGCGATGATGCTCATGATTGGCAGGAAGACTTAAAGCAGGGGCGCCTCAATAGCGCCAGCGCGCTGATTTTTGCCAAGCATGATATTGCTTTGACCGATGTGGCGGGGCAGCAACGTCGCTTTTGGGCTAGCGTCATCGACACCATTGCCGCGCAGGTCAATGTTCACTGCGCTGCTGCCAGGGTGGCTGCCAACGGCTTTGCCGGCGACCTCACGGCAGTCGAAAAATTACTTGCGACCCTAGAGAAAAGCCTGGCCAAAGCCGTGCGTGAACGAAACTTGGCTCAAGATTTTTTAAACGCTTACACCCAGCCAACTAGCCCAATCTAGTGATAAACTATGGTTGATTATCAACGAATCTCGGCCTATGTGTTTTTCGGCGACCGCCAGCTTCGTAACCAGTGGCGCCCTAGTAGTGGCTGGCGCTGGTTCGTGGAAGTTAGCCACAAAATCAGAGCGCTTGATGGCGCTAGTGCCGCTGTTGTTTGCGGCACAACAAGCACTGGAGGGCTGGCAATGGTTAGCCGTTCACCCCAGCGGCATGAGTCAGGCTCTTGGCTACGCCTATCTGTTCTTCGCCTTTTTGCTCTGGCCGACCTATTTGCCGCTCTTGACCTACGTCATAGAGACCGAGGAGCGGCGAAGAAAATGGCTGCGTTGGCTAGTAGTAATCGGTCTGTGCGTTTCCTCAAGTATTTGCGTGGCGCTCTTTATATACCCCCTAAGCGTAAGCGTGCAGGAGGGCAATTTTGTTTACGCAGTAGCTGTGCCGTGGCATTTGGAAGCTCTTGGCAAGACGCTGTACACTCTCGCCACCGTTGGCGCACTACTGATGTCGTCACGAGGCGCACTCGTAATGTTTGGCCTACTTGGTCTAGCAACTGAAATTGCGGCCTTCACGGTATACCCTGGCGGCTTCGTTTCAGTCTGGTGCTTCTTAGCTGCAGTGAGTAGCCTGTGCATTGCTGTTTATTTGTACAACCGGTCTAGAAAACCAATAATCTAAAACCATATGTCAAAACCATATATCACAAACATCGTTAGGCAGGCGGCCGATAACCAAAATTTCCGCACCGTGCTACACACCGCTGATAAAAGTCAGCTGGTGGTTATGAGAATAGAGGCCGGCGAAGACATTGGCGAAGAAACACACGCGCACGTCGAACAAATTCTGTACTTTCAATCAGGCCAGGGCAAGGCCGTGTTTAACGGCGAAGAATTCCCCATTGGCGCTGGCGATGTAGCCATAGTGCCGCCCGGCACCAAACATAACTTCATTAACACTGGTCATGAGCCACTAGTGGTGGCCACGGTTTACGTACCGCCCAATCATCTCGATGGCACAGTGCACCACACTAAAGCCGAGGCCTTAGCCGATACAAAAGATGAAGCCTTCGGCGAAGCTGTATAATGATGAATAATTAATAATTATTTTCATCTTATGGCCAAGGGACTGAATCCAAATCAGGCCGGGCTAGCGTTCGGTGGCTTGCTCAGCACCGTGCACCTAGTATGGTCGGTCTTGGTAGCAGCTGGCGTAGCGCAGGCATGCATAGATTTTATTCTTAAGTTACATATGATTGAGCCAGCGTATAAGATCATGGCCTTTTCGCTACCCTTGGCTGCCGGCTTGATAATCGTTACATTTTTATTCGGCTACATCATGGGCTATTTGCTGGCCATGATGTGGAACATGATGCAAAAAGGTTAGGTTAGAGAAAAAATACAGCCTAGGCTGTATTTTTTTATTTATCTAGTCGTTTAATTTTTAATTTCTACCTGCAAATACGGGAAAGCGCTGGTGATGTCTTGCTTCAGGTCAAACAAATCAAGCGGCTCTCCCAGGGGTAAATTTGGCTGCAAGGTAACCCCGCCCCGTACCGGCTGCAAGGCATAAGACTCCCCCGCCTGCAGATACCCAGCGATAGTCAGAATGTCGTCCACTGTATGAAGTTGCGAATAAACAGTGGTGCGAAATTCGTGCGCCACTCCAAATTCACGAATCAAGGCAAGTGTTTTTTTGCAATTATCGATCACTATATCTGGAGTTGAGCCAATAATATCTTGGTATTTTTCCCAGCGGTGCTTAATGTCCATCGCCACAAAATCTACTAACCCTAGAGCTAAGCACTTCTCAACCAAGCGTGGATTAACGCCGTTAGTGTCGAGCTTAACGTGCAGACCAAGACTTTTTAGTTGGAGTAAAAAGTCTGGCAGATCGGGGTGTAACGTTGGCTCGCCACCAGTAACTACCACACCATTGAGCATGGCCTGGTCTTTTTTAAGATGGGCCAAGACTTCGTCTATTGGTAATTCGTTAGCACCAACAATCGGCAGCAGATCGGGATTATGGCAATAGACGCAACGAAACGGGCAACCTTGAGTAAAAATAATGGCCGCCAAATGACCCGGGTAATCAATTAGAGTGAGTGGCTGATAGCCAGCTAGACGCATACCGTTTCTGGTTCTTTGGCTGTGGGCACATATTCTTCACGCTCAACGTATTCGCTCTTCTTGCCCTTGTTCCACTCCTGCACGGGCCGGAAGTAGCCCACCACTCTAGACCAAATCTCGCACGATGCCTGGCAGGTCGGGCATGTTTCGACTTCGCCAGACAAATAACCGTGCGTCGGGCACACGCTAAAGGTCGGGGTCACGGTAACGTACGGCAAGCGATGATTAGCAATTACGCGGCGCACAAAATCGCGACACGCTTTCCAGTCGTGAATACGTTCGCCCAAAAATAGATGCAGAACAGTACCGCCGGTATAACGAGACTGTAAATCATCCTGATGACGCAAGGCGGCTAGCGGATCAGTCGTATAGCCAACCGGCAGGTGCGAGGAGTTCGTGTAGTACGGCGCCTCACTGGTGCCTGCCTGAAGAATGTCTGGAAACCGCTTGCGATCTTCTTTGGCAAAACGATAGGTCGTGCCCTCGGCCGGTGTGGCTTCCAGGTTATAAAGATGCCCCGTGTCTTCCTGATACTGAACTAAGCGCTCGCGCATGAAATCAAGCACTTCCATAGCGAACTCTCGACCCTGCTCAGAGGTAATGTCGAACTCTCGGCCAAATAAGTTTGTGCAGGCCTCATTCATGCCGTTCAAACCGATAGTCGAAAAATGATTACGCAGTGATGGCAAATAGCGCTTGGTAAACGGCAGGAGGCCGGAATCTATGTTCTGCTGGACCACCTGGCGCTTCAATTCTAGCGACGTCTTGCTCGTGTCCATGAGATAAGCGAGCCGCGAAAAAAACTCCGTTTTGTCCTTAGACAAATAGCCGATGCGCGCCAAGTTGATGGTAACCACACCAACGCTGCCGGTCATTTCGGCCGAACCAAATAACCCCCCGCCGCGAGCTCGCAGCTGACGCAAATCGAGTTGCAAACGACAACACATGCTACGAACGTCCCCGGGATTCAGGTGTGAATTAACAAAGTTTTGAAAATACGGAATGCCATACTTGGCTGTCATTTCAAACAGCCCCTGAGCATTTTTATGATCCCAGTCAAAATCTTTTGTAATGTTGTAAGTCGGGATCGGGAAAGTAAAAATACGTCCCTTGCAATCACCCGCCGACATCACATCTATGTACGCTTGGTTGATAATATCCATCTCCGGTTGGCAGTCGCCGTAAGTGAATGACTGTTCAAGCCCGCCAATAATCGGCTTTTGATCACGCATGTCAGCCGGACAATTCCAATCTAAAGTGATGTTAGTAAAAGGCGTCTGCATGCCCCAACGCGAAGGTACATTGAGATTAAAAACAAACTGCTGAATCCCCTGTCTCACCTCTTCGTAATTCAAGCCGTCTTTTTTTACATACGGTGCTAAGAAGGTATCGAACGATGAAAAAGCCTGCGCTCCAGCCCATTCATTTTGTAGAGTGCCCAAAAAATTAACCATTTGACCAAGCGCGGTATCGAAGTGCTTCGGTGGCGCGGATTCGACTTTGCCAGAAACGCCATTAAAACCTTCCAGTAACAGCTGCCGTAGACTCCAGCCAGCGCAATAACCCGAAAACATGTCTAGGTCATGAATGTGAACGTCACCTTCGATGTGTGCTCGCCTGACTTCTTCGGGGTAAATCTTGTGCAACCAATAGTTAGCAATAATCTTTCCTGAAATATTTAAAATCATGCCGCCAAGCGAGTAACCCTGATTAGCGTTAGCGTTAACCCGCCAATCTGAACGTTCCAGATATTCGTCGACGGTTTTAATTGCATCTACAAAAACTCTCTTAGGCAAAATACCCTGCTCGTCTTCTGTGTTGTTGGACAAGATTACCGTGGTCATAAAAATAAAAACTCGCTTGCGCGAGCCTTAAAGGCTTCTTTAAGAATTTGTCGGTAACTATGGTTGTGGCTGTGCTGACGGACAGTGGATGCGGTTGGGGCAATTCTCAATCATGCAAAGAAGATCATTAAATTGTGATTCTTGCACGGAGACAACCGCCTTGCACGACTTGCATTTGATCTCAATCTCGCCTTCCACTAACACGCCCTTGAAAAGCAGTTTGTGGCAATTGCGACATCGATATTCGGCTGGACAAATAGTCATACCGTGTCTGTTAATTATAGATCCTGCTGCCAACCGGTCAACACGCAGCTTTGCTGTACTTTTGATGCTTATGCACAGCCACCGACTAGCCCACCGCCGGGTGGACGTGTCTATACTCAGCCATATGAAACTAAATTTAGAACAACTGCTGTGGGGAGTGTTAAGACTGTCGTTGGGGTGGATTTTTTTGTGGGCTTTTGCAGACAAAGTTTGGGGGCTGGGCTTTTCCACCGAGCCCGGAAAGGGTTGGATTGACGGCACTTCGCCGACTTTTGGCTATTTAAAATTTGCCACCCACGGACCGTTAGCTGGAGTCTTCCAAGCGCTAGCAGGAAACGCCTTGGTGGACTGGCTATTTATGGTCGGGTTACTACTGATAGGAATCGCCCTGATGCTGGGTATTGGTTTGCGAGTAGCTGGCTATTCTGGAGCACTGATGATGTTTCTATTATTGCTTGCTACGTCGTTACCGCCAGAACACAATCCGCTTATCGATGAACATGCCGTGTATCTGGTTGTGCTTTTGCTTATAACGCAAAAAGTTTCCGTCG
>CAZXUX010000033.1:0-10458 GCA_964644265.1 uncultured Gammaproteobacteria bacterium | reverse complement strand
GGACTGACGCCGGTACGTTTACTTACCTAACGAGTACCACGGATGACGTGGTAGTGGGTGATACCACGGTGGCCGGAGCATCGTTGTTTTTTGACGAGAGCGCTGCTCAGCTAGATCTTGGTACTGACAGCGCATTGGCTGGAACCATTCGCCTTTATAGCGCGACCGCCGCTACGGCTGATCCAACTTTGTCGGCTGATACTACTGGCAATTTAGATATTACCGCTGCAGCAACCGAGCTAAGTGGTGACATTGCTGTTACCGGTGGTGACTTAACTTCAACATCGGCTACCTTTAATCTTTTGGATGCAGCTGGCAACTCGACTACGTTAGAGATTGGTGGTGTGACAACTGACTTGGGTAACACGATTAGTATTGCTACGAACTCAACCAGTGCCGATATATTAACGGTTGGTAATAGCAATGCTTCTACTACTTTGGCGCTTACCGGTGGTGACGATTGGTCGATTGCGGCAACTGGTGTATTGACGTTGTCGGCTTCGGCGGCAGCTACAACAGGAATTGTTTTGACTGATACCGATTACACCAACGCTATTTCGGTTGGTGATAACAATATTATTGGTACAACTGGAGCTTTTGACTTTACTAATTTTGACGTAGCGACTACCGGAGCTATTACCGTTGCCGCCGGAGTTGGTTTAGACACCAACGCTGCTGGCGCGCTAGCACTTGGCAACACCAATGCCACGTCGGTTTCGCTTTGTAACTCGGCGGCTTGTGACACCTTGTCGTTAGGTACTAATACCGATGCTGACACCATTACTATCGGTGAGGCGAACGATAACATTTCGATTACTGATGCCAACTGGTCTATTTCTGCGGCCGGTAATATCGTTACTTCTAACGATATTTCAGTAAATGGCGGAAGTCTAAACTCAACGGCGGCTACATTTAACCTTTTAGATGCTGCTGCTGATTCCACTACTATAGATATTGGTGGCGTAAGCGCCAACAAGGCCAACACCATTAATATTGCAACTGATTCGATTAGTGCTGATGCCATTACAATTGGTAACAGCAACGCTTCAACCACATTATCTATTGTTGGAGGCGATGACTGGAGTATTTCTTCTGCTGGAGCCGCTTCGTTTACCTCTTTTGCTGTGCCAACTGGGGTTTCTGCTTTTTCTGATGACGTGGACTTTGCTTTTGTTACCGATGGAACGGATTCCGAAAACTTCACTTTAACCTCAACGCATGCTACCGATGTTGGTTTGTTTGCCTTTGATTTAAGTTTTACGGATACAGCTGCTACCGATGTTAATCTGAACTATCTGGCGGCTTTTACTAACCAGGATGATGGCGGAGCTACCGGTACGCCGGATGGTTTATTGCTGTTGCGTCAATCAGATGTTAACGAGACTGTGGCTTCTGGAATTGAGTTTTCGGTCGGTTCGCCTGGCGTGTTGACTACGGCGATCAATGCGGCTGACACATCTATCACGAACGCGCTAAGTGCCGGTGCAAATTTTGTATTATTTGACGGCATTCGAACATTTGAAGGTTCAACCGGTACTCTTACATGGGAAGACACTTCAGGAAATGATTTGTTAACCCTGACCGATGGGGGTACGACCGGTACGCTAAACATTGATGGCGGAAGCTTGAGCGGCACGACGCCGACTATCAACTTTACTAATTTTGACGTTGCTTCAACTGGTGCGGTTACAATTACCGATACTTCAACAGCGACGCAGCTAGCATTGGCCGGAGCTTCGGCAAACGTGTCGGAAATTGCTGTGACCGCAAGCAATAGCACGTTATTGCTCACGGGTAACCGAACGGCCGCAGCTGGCAACGTTACGGACGTGATCGTTGATTCTACGGCTACTCGTACCACCGGTAAGTTATTAGAGGTCGATAATAATGGTAGCGAACGATTCTCGGTGCCTTTTTACGGGGCTTTAACCGTTACCGCTTCGGCGGCTCCTAGTGGATCTCGCTATACGTTGCTACTAACAAACGCCAACCACACTGGGCAAACGGCTTCTACTGAAGTTAGCAATATCTCTTCTACTGCCTACACCCGCCAGTGGGCGACTGGTGCTTTAACAACTCAGCGTGAGGTGTTCTTTGGTCAGCCGACCTATGCCTTTGTGGGCGCCTCGACGATTACCGACGCAGCCAATGTTTACATTCAGGGTGCGCCAGCTGCTGGAACAAACGCCACAATCACTAACAGCTATGCCCTGTGGGTGGACGACGGCAATGTGCGTCTGGATGCCGATTTAGCGGTTAATGGTGGTGACTTTACGTCGTCATCGGCAACTTTTAATTTCCTAGATGCAACAGGTGACTCTACTACTATAGACCTTGGTGGCGTGACCACCGACTTGGGTAATACAGTAAATATTGCCACAAATTCTACCAGTGCTGATGCGCTGACTGTTGGTAACAGTAACGCCAGCACCACGGTGGCTATTACTGGTGGTGATGATTGGTCTATTGCGGCAACCGGTGTGCTGACCTTATCTGCTTCAGCAGCGGCAACTACGGCTATTGTGGTCACTGATACCGATTACACCAACGCAATTTCGGTGGGTGATAACTATATTGTCGGTACTACCGGAGCTATTGATTTCACTAACTTTGATGTGGCTACCACCGGAGCTACGACTATCACTAACACTTCAACTGCAACTCAACTAGCCTTGGCCGGAACAGTAACCAATTCGTCAGAAATTGCGGTTACCGCCTCGGATAGCGCGCTGCTCTTAACGGGTAATAGAACGGCGGCAGCAGGTAACGTAGCTGATGTCATCATCGACTCAACGGCCACTCGAACCACGGGACGAATTTTAGAAGTCCATAACAACGGCAGCGAACGCGCAGCTGTGTTGTTTTACGGCGCGCTGAATATAACTGGCTCGGCAGTGAGTGGTGGATCTAGGCATATTCTAGCTCTCGACAACCCAAACCATACAAGCCAGACGGCCTCGACAGAGGTAAACAACATTTCGTCCGATGCTTACACTCGTCAGTGGGCTACTGGTGCCATAACTACGCAACGCGAAGTATTTTTTGGCCAGCCGACCTACGCGTTTACTGGTGCTTCGACAATTACCGATGCGGCTAACTTGTACGTTCAGGGTGCTCCAGTAGCTGGTACCAACGCGACAATTACTAATACCTATGCTTTGTGGGTTGATGATGGCACAAGCCGGTTTGATGGAGACGTGTCTATTAGCGGCGGCATAACGCAAACATCTTCGGCTACCACGGGAACGGCCATTACGGCCACGGCAAATAGCTTAACAAGTGGCGATTTGATGAATTTGTCTACTACGGCAACTGGCCGAACCTCGGCTTCGGCGCTGCTCTTGCTTACAAATGCTCCGACTCACACGGCTAATGGCACTAATTCTGGAGTTGATCAGTTTATTAGCCGTATTATCTCAAGTACCTCATCGGGTACCACCGTGAACGTTGACGGTCAGGCTGAGCTGATTAGTCAGACACTGGTGGTCAACGATGGCGGTGCGGGCACGGCGGTGCTCAACTACACCGGTGATTTGTTTAGCGTCATTAGCGCTGCTACTCAAACATCTGGAACCATCACTTATTCCGGTACAGTCGCGACGTTTGATCAGAGTTTTTCAGGCGCCACTGGCGCGGTGGTCGAAATTGATAATGCTGGTTCTGGTCTGTCGCTTGATATCCGGCAAGGTGACATGGATATAGCTGGTGACATTCAACTTGGTCTGAATGGTACGGCTACGACAAACGGTTTGTGTCATTCGGGAGCGGATTCGGATACCACGGCAGTTAATAGGGACATAGTAGTTTGTTCGGCAGCGCCAGATGACTATGCTGAGTGGTACGAGACCGAGTCGAATGTTGGACACGGTGACATCGTGGCTTTTGGCGACGATACATTTACTTATGAGGCCAGCCAGAGCAACCCATTTACCGGCGAAATTTTGCCCGACAAGGTTACAAAGACACTGCCAGTATTGAAGCGCGCCTTGTCTGGCGACGAAGTGTTCGGAGTCGTATCCACTTCACCTAACCAGACGATCGGTAGTGATGTAAAGAACAACGGGGCGCATCCCATGCCGATTGCTTTGTCTGGACGTGTACCGGTACATGTCAGCGATGAAAATGGAGCTATTCATGCCGGTGATTATCTGACGATTTCAAGTACGCATGGTCACGCCATGAAGGCAACGCAGCCAGGGCAAGTGGTCGGCCGAGCGTTAAATGATTTTACTGGTTCTGGAGTAGGTACCATTTTAATGTTTGTAGATAACGGTTGGTGGGTTGGAACCATTGGCAGTGATGGAACTGCAACAACGGTTAACGATACGTTAGCCTTGGCGCCAATCGCACAAGCAACGGCCAGCAATCAAGCGGTTGATTCTAATAGCTTGGCATTGCGTGGTTCTGCCTGGAACGGCACAGCTGCAGAGAATGTGGAGTTTGCGTTGCACACGGATGCTGCTAGCAGCACTGACTACAGGTTATCGATTAAAAATAATGCTGGCGTAGAAACGGCCTTTATTAGCAACGAGGGCGATTTAGCCATTGCTGGTCGTTTGTATTTGTCTAATCAGGGCACGATGCAGACTGACAAGTACCTTTATTACGATGCTAGTGGCTCACCGCTCATGGATTATGTAAGAACGAATGCCGCTGGTTTTGGCACGGGTTCTTACGATTTTGCGGAAATGTTCCCATCGCCTGAGCCTTTAGCCGCTGGTGATGTGGTGGTTTTTGGTAGCGGAGCTGAACAGATGAAACGTTCTACTGGCGTACCATACGACGACAGAATCGCCGGTGTGGTGTCTACTAGCCCTGGTTTCTTAGCAGGAAATTCTAAGGTGGGGGATTATCCAATCGCTCTGGCTGGACGTGTGCCAACTAAGGTAACAAACGAAAACGGAGCCATTGCCATTGGCGATCCGCTAACCACGTCTTCGCGTCCAGGGTATGCCATGAAGGCTACGCAGCCTGGCCCGATCCTGGGTTACGCCTTAGAAGCTATGAATGCTGCCGATGGTCGGGTGGTGGCTTTTGTTAGAGCTTCTTATTACGATGGTAGTGGAGCAAACCAGGCTCCAGGAGCAAATAACGCAGTGTCCGGAGCTTCTACCGCAGTATCTAATCTAAATGTTTCCGGATCTCTTTCAATGAGTGGAAGCATTTTGGGCTTGTCATCAATAGTTAGTGGTAATGGTTTGTGGAAGATTAGTGAGCTCGGCGATTTAGTGACCGAAGGTCGTTTGGTGCAATTAGTAAATTCGTTCCAAAACGAAAAGGTAGAAACTTACGCCGCGGCAAGTCGCGAAATGACAATCCAGTTGTCTGGTACGGCAAAGTTGCAAAATGGCGCAGCAACAGTTGAATTCGATCAGATCGACCCTAAGTTCAACGATATTATTTCGCCGCTTGCTACTTACCGAGTTTTGGTAACCCCGTCGGGTGTCACTGGTCAGCTGTATGTGGCTGAGCGGACGATTTCTGGCTTTACTATTAGGTCAGAGGGTAGCGCCGACGGAGTGTTGGTTGATTGGTTAGTAATTGCCTATCACAAAGATTACGAACCAGATGAGCCGCTAACAGAGCCTGAGCAACCGGTAACGCCTGATAACCTGGCCGGTGACGGTGAACAGGTTCCGGGCGATGAATCGGGTGCCGGCGACACGGCAATCGACGAACCGACCAGCGATTCCGACACTGGTGCGACGTCAGAGACGGTGGTCGAGCCAGAGCCCGAGGTCTTGCCAGAAGAGCCGGTGGCTGATCCGGTAGAGGAAGTGGTCGTCGACCCACCTCCCACGAGTGTCGACGAGGCCCCTGCGGACAGCGCATCGAATTCTGAGGTATCATCGTAAGGCTAAAACTATAGTTTATGACCCATCCATTTGCCGATAAGCTTAGGAAAATTGCTCACTGGTCGTTATTGTTTTTGGCCTTTTGCGTACCTTTGCTGGCTCTGCCCTGGACTTCAGAGGCGCTGGAGATTAATAAGCAGATTTTATTGTTCGTAGTTACCGGCGTGGTGGTGATGGGTTGGTTGGTAAGTTCGTTATTAGAAAGACAGGTAGAGGTTCGTGCTAGTTATTTGTTGTTACCTATAGGTATCTATTCACTGACGGTTTTGTTATCGACGATGTTCTCTAGGGTCGGTTTTGCAAGTTGGACGGGAGCCCTAGGCAGCGAAGATGCCAGTTTTTTGACCACCGTCTGTTTACTTTTGGTGGCTGTAATAATGCCGCTATTGAATAGGGGATTTGAAGAAGGCAGGCGACTTGGTTGGATGCTTGTGGCTTCTGCTTTAGTGGTGTCCGTAATTTCATTATTGCCCCTGGTTAAAATAAATTTGGGCGTGTTTGCTAACGCTGTTGGTTCGCCAATAGCTCTGTGCGTTTTTTTGCTGGCCGCCGTGGCTTGGGGCAGTAGTTGGTGGTTGGTGAGAGAAGACAAAAAGCAGGCGGAAATTATCAACACGGTTTCCAAAATAGCTGTCGGTGTTTTGTGTTTGTTGGCGGCTATAATTTTATTGTTCTTAGATAGCCCGATGATTTGGGGCCTGGGTATATTCGTTAGTTTGGTTTTGCTTGGCTTAGGGTTTTTTTATGCCGATCACTTTCCTTCGCCTACCCGATTCATTCCAGCCGTGTTTTTGTTTACGGTCTCAGTAACTTTTCTTTTGTTTAAGGGCCCATTTTCTGGCGTATCTTTTAGACCAGAGGTGGCACCGTCATTAAGTACCACTATCGGCGTAGTTCGTGGTGTTTGGGGTGAGGGAGCGTTGTTGCTGGGTAGCGGACCCGGTACTTTTGGGCTTGGTTACACGCAATACGTTCCGAACATTGTAAATAACAGTGCCTTTTGGGACCTGATGTTTAACCGTGGAGCTGGTCAGTTTTTGACCATGTTGACCACGCACGGGTTGCTAGGCGGCTTAGCGTTTGTGGCGTTTGTACTGTCTATTGTTGGCGCGGCGTTTTACAGATTAGCCACAGCTCGTTCTAGGGTTGCCTTGGCGGCCATAGCTCCGCCATTGACCGCTTGGTTGGTTTTGGTGGTAGCCACCGTGCTTTACCCGACCAACATGACCCTGGTGATTTGGTTCTGGTTGTTGGTTGGTGTGTTGCTTGCGGAATTGTTGCCATTGCCCAGGGTTTTGAGTTTAGGGCACTCGCCTCAAGCACGGTTAGTAACGTATTCCGGTGCTTTGCTGGCGATTGTTGGTAGCGTAATTGTTGGTTATTTGATGGTTACTAAGTATGTAGCAAACGTGGCTTACGCGCAGGCGTTAACTTTGGCTAAGACAAACGGAGACCGATTGGAGGTTATTGATCGACTGAATAAGGCCACAAGTTTATGGAAGAACGACGCGTACTTGCGGGATTTTGCTGCTAGGTTATTGGTTGACGCCGGGCAAGAAGCAGCCAAAGAAACTCCCGATAGCGAACGCTTCCAGAATTTGTTAGCTGGCGCTGTTGAATCGGCCAACCGTGCAAAGGATTTGTCGCCGCGCGACTCACGCAATTGGGATATAAGAGGTTTGGTATTCCGCGAATTAATTCCGCTAACACAGGATGCGGGGCCTTTGGCTATAGAATCCTACGAGCAAGCAATTGCTTTGTGGCCGGCTAATCCACGTCTGCACGTTGATCTGGGCCGGGTTTATATAATTTTGGCCGATGCTCAAGTGCCGCTGACAACTTCTGATGATTCAGCTGTAGCCGAAAAGGCAAAGGCTGATCGCGTGGCTTACTTAACCAAGGCAGAGGAACAACTGAAGGCGGCAACCGAGCTAAACGAAAAATATGCTCTGGCTCGTTATTACTTTGCTTTTGTAGAGGAGCGTCAGGGCAAGATAGCCGAGGCGGTTAAGGATATGGAGGCGGTGCGCACGGCACAGCCTAAGGATATTGGCGTGGGTATGCAGTTAGCTTTCTTGTACCTAAGGCAGGGTAAGAACGATCAAGCGAAAACTGAATTAAATCGAGTGTTAGAGCTGGCACCTAATTATTCAAACGCTCACTGGTATTTGTCGGTAATTTACGAACAAGAGGGCAATATTCAGGCAGCGATTGCTGAGGTAGAAAAGGTTAAAGAATTGAATCCAGACAACACGGCCGTAATGCAGAGACTTGAAAGATTGCGTAGCGGCGGCACTGCACCAACTGACACACTACCAGAACCGGTTGACGATGGTGTGCCTGAAGAGGTCCCTGTTACGCCGTAGTTGAGTGGTTAGAGATTGCAACGAATAACCCCCCACATCTCAACTGAGAGTGGGGGGTTGTTGCTGGCAGGGCGACCTAGAAGCGGCCGCTGACGCCCAGCATGAAGGCGTCCCAGCCCATGAGCGGCAGGGCGGGGCCGACGTTGTCGACGATGATCAGCGTCTGCCCGACGCTGAAGCTGCCGATCCCGGCGCCGACCAGGCCGTAGTAGGCGATGCGCTCGCGGGCGTAGACCTCGCGCTCGCGCTCGAACTCGGCGCGAGTGCTGTACTCGTGGGTCTGCAGCCGCTCCAGGTGAGCGGTCGCCTGGCCACCCACGATGCCTCCGGCCACGATGCCGGCCACGCCGACGACCGAGAGCGTGGCGCCGGTCATCGACCGTCGGGTCATGATCGGCTCCTGGGGCACGATGGCCTCCCGGGTCGCGGGTTCGGGGGTGGGCTCCTCCGCGTGGCTCGAATGGGCGAAAAGCAAGAAAATCATGCTGCCTCCGGGGTGTTTTGTTGCAAGGTACGATGCTCAATAATAGCAAAAATTGGCTAAAAAGTCAATGTTCGTGTACTCTTGGCGGAAACTGTTACAAAATATAATAAATAACTTATAACAGATGGACACAAGGCTTTTCGCTGGTAATCGCGAGCCAAGTCCTTGTGTCCATAAGTTATATGTTATAGGTGATAAGTGAACTGTAATCGCAATATGCTCAATGTAGGTATAGTCGGTTTGCCCAACGTCGGAAAATCCACCCTGTTTACTGCTTTAACCAAAAAGCAGGTTGATTGTGCGAATTTTCCGTTTTGTACCATTGAGCCGAACGTTGGCGTGGTTGAGGTGCCAGACGAAAGGGTAAAGGTGTTGTCTGAAATGTCTAAAACGCAAAAGACCATACCTACAGCCATTGAGTTCGTTGATATTGCCGGCTTAGTTAAGGGTGCGCACAAAGGGGAGGGGCTTGGCAACAAGTTTTTAGCCACTATTCGTGAAGTCGACATGATTGCTCACGTGGTCCGCGCTTTTGAAAACGGTGACATTACTCACGTAGATGGTTCAGTGGATCCTAAGCGTGATGTCGAGGTTATCGAACTTGAGTTGGCCATGGCTGATTTTGCAACGGTAGAAAAGATGCTGGAAGGCGTTAAGAATAAAATGAAAGGTGGCAAGAATACTGATTTAGCACCACAGTGTTCAGCTTTTCAAAAATGGAACGATGCCTTGCAAAAAGGTCAGCTGGCTCGAAGCGTTGAACTTACTGAAGAAGAGCAAGAAGCGGTGAAAGGCGTGTATCTTTTAACGAATAAACCGATTCTCTACGTGGTTAACGTTGACGAAGCCTCGGCGGCAGACCCTAATTGGGTTTCTCCGCTTGGTCCAGACCGTTTGGCGATTCCTATTTCGGTGAAAATTGAAGCCGAGCTGGCTAGCATGTCAGTTGAGGAAGCCAAAGAAATGCTCGAGGCTCTTGGCATGAAGGAGTCCGGATTAGATAGGGTGATTAGAAAATGTTACGAGTTGCTGGATTTGATTACGTTTTTGACCACCGGCGAAAAAGAAACCAGAGCTTGGACAATAAAAAAGGGTATGAAGGCACCGCAAGCAGCGGGAGTGATTCATACTGACTTTGAAAAGAATTTTATTCGCGCGGAAGTTATCTCGTACCAAGATTTTGTTGATTGCGGTGGCGAAGCTGGAGCCCGCGACAAAGGTAAATTGCGGATCGAGGGCAAGGATTACGTCATGCAAGATGGTGACGTGTGCCACTTTAGAATCGGGGCTTAATAAAAACAGCGTCGGTAGACGCTGCTTGATCTATTCCTGCCCCAATCGTTGACGTAGAATCTTCAGAGCATCCGTCTGTATTTGACGTACTCGCTCTCGGCTAGTATTAATTGTTTTTCCGATTTGGGCGAGTGTCGCGCCGTCGCCGTCCAAAAGTCCAAAGCGCATGGTGATCACCACGCGTTGTCTTTCGGTGAGCGACTCCATGGCTTGCACCAGTCTTGCACGCGCCTCATTGGCGGCTAGCGTAGCGTCTGGCGTAGGCTCAGGGGACTTTAGAGTGTCGCTTAGCGTCCTGTTGCTGTCGCCTGGCAACGGTTGCTCTAAAGAATCGGCCTTGGCATGCATGGTGAGCAGCAGGGTGCGCGCTCGTGCTTCAGAAATATCGCCGGAGAGTTCTGCTATTGCTGCAGGTGTATGATATGCATTTTGTACCGCTTGATTATCACGGTTGATTTTT
>CAZXUX010000032.1:0-10660 GCA_964644265.1 uncultured Gammaproteobacteria bacterium | reverse complement strand
CTCACCGCAACGATGTCAGCTCACGCCGTGGGTTGATCAAAATGGTCTCGGAACGACGCAGCCTCCTAAAATACTTGGAGCGCGAAGATCCAAAAGCCTACGCCAAGGTCGCAGCCGAACTTGGCCTTAAGATAAAAGAATAACTAAAAACGGCCAATGGCTACCAGCCGTTGGCCGTTGGCCGTTTTTACGGCTAATAGCCAATAGCTAACGGCTAACGGCTCAGCTTTTTTCACAACTATGTTAGATTTCAACAACCGCCGCGTTGGTGTTTTTATCGACGTGCAAAACATGTACTACAGTGCTCGGAATATTTACGGCAGTAAAGTAAATTTTGGAAAAATTGTAGAAAAAACTTCAGCCGGCCAAAAACTAATTAGAGCCATCGCTTACACCATTTCTACCAAAACCGGCGACGAGACCCCTTTCTTTGAAGCTCTACACAACATGGGCATTGAAGTTAATACCAAAGAACTTTTAGAATACGATTCAGGTCACAAAAAAGGCGACTGGGATGTAGGCATAACAGTCGACGTTATCCGCATGCTCGACACCCTCGATGTCGTTGTCATGGTCTCTGGTGACGGCGACTACGTGCCGCTTGGCGAGTACGTAAAAAACCGCGGTCGTATTTTCCACGTAGCCTCGTTCCGCGAGTCTACCTCAACCAAACTTGTCGAAGCGGCCGACGTTTACACCAACCTATCAGACGATCTTGGATCATTTCTTATTCGCGACCCAAAGTATCGTCCGATGCAGCAATTCCGCCGCTCAGCCGTCGACACCTTTGACGACGTCATTGCCGAGCAAGCAGAAAGCGGAGCCATTAAAACAGCCGCTCCAACTACCCCCGCGACCGAAAATAAACCTGTAGCCTTTGACGGACCGACCCCAACCCCAGTAAAAACAACTGACACTAAACCAAAATCACCGTCTCGCCGCCGACCGCGCAACAAACCAGCCATGAATGCGTGATCCAGTCTCTCTGACGGTCGTCGGACGTCGTTCATCGGGCTCTCCGGAGTACCCAACGTACGACGCACGACGTAACGTCAGGGGAATTAATCACTTATTCATAACCAATGTCGACCGGGGACTAGAAGGTTTTGAGATCTTATCTCATGATCTTTCGCTCCCGGTGGACGCTACTTAACTATGCAGCCCAAGACTTATTCAATTGAATTTGGTGGTAAAACATTAACCATCGAAACCGGTAAGTTCGCACCTGCCGCTAACGGAAGTTGCACCGTGCGCTACGGCGACACCGTCGTCTTAGCTACCGCCGTGCTCTCAAAAGACAAACGCCCAGGCCTCGATTTCTTTCCTCTCATGGTTGATTTCGAAGAAAAGCTCTACGCCGCAGGTCGCATTAAAGGCTCTCGCTTTATTAAACGCGAAGGTCGCCCGACCGACGAAGCTGTACTTGCCGCTCGCTTTATCGATCGCGCTATTCGCCCCTTGTTTGATCAGCGAATTACCAACGACGTTCAGGTAATCGTGACTGTGCTGTCGTTCGATGGCAAAAATGACGCTGACATTCCTGGTTTGATCGGCGCCTCATGTGCCTTGCACATGTCAGATATTCCATGGAACGGACCAATTGCTGTAGCTCGCGTTAACAAAAAAGAAAACGAAGACACTTTTATACTCAATGGTACCTACGCCGAGCGTCAGTTAGCCCGCTTCGACGTTGACGTTGCCGGAACCGCAGAAAAAGTTCTCATGCTCGAAGCCGGCTGCGATGAAGCGCCAGAGTCAGAAATCATTCGCGCTATCGAATTCGGTCAAAAAAGCCTAGCGCCGGTTGTTGACTTGTTAAATCAAATTCGCGCCGACATCGGCAAAGCCAAGCGCGACCTGCTATCGCCAAAAAACGACGAAGAAAAGGCTCTAGCTCAAAAGAAAGAAGAGCTCCGCGCCATGATCGATCCGTTTGTACGAGCTCAAACTGAAGAACTATTCTTTGGCGCACCCAAGGCCAGCAAAGCTGAACGCGCCCTGGCTAAAGACGAAGTCAAAGCTCGCACCAGCAAATTCCTAAAAGACAGCGGTATCGAAGGCGATGCCGTAAAACTTGGTACCAGCCTGGTCGCAGACATCATCGAAGAAGAAATTAGCAAAAAAATTCTCAACGAAAAGCGTCGCGTTGACGGTCGTGGTATTGACGACATTCGCTCGCTATCAGCCGAAGTAGCCTTACTGCCCTGCGTGCACGGTAGCGGATACTTCTTGCGTGGCGAAACCAACGTGCTCTCTATCTGCACCCTTGGCGCCCCGGGCGACAAGCAAACCCTCGACGGCATGGAAATTGTCGGCGAACGTCGCTTTATGCATCACTACAACTTCCCGCCGTTCTCGGTTGGCGAAGCCAAACCACTCCGTGGCGCCGGTCGTCGCGAAATTGGTCACGGCGCTCTGGCAGAAAAGGCTCTGCAGTACATGATGCCCGACGCCGAAACCTTCCCTTACGCTATTCGTGTAGTTTCAGAAACCCTTTGTTCTAATGGCTCTAGCTCAATGGGCTCAACCTGTGGCGCAACTTTGGCCCTAATGGATGCCGGTGTACCAATCAAAGCTCCAGTGGCGGGCATTGCCATGGGTCTGGCCAGCGACGGTGAACGCTACCAAGTAATAACCGACCTGCAAGACCTAGAAGATGGCGAGGGCGGCATGGATTTCAAAATCACTGGCACCGAAAAGGGCATCACCGCCATTCAATTAGACACCAAAACAGATGGCATCCCGCACGATATCATCATTGAAACAGTTAATCGGGCTCATACGGCACGCCTTAAAGTCCTCGATGTCATGAAGCAGGCCATTCCTGCCGTGCGTCCGGAACTTTCGCCAAATGCTCCACGAATTATCAAGATTCGTATTAATCCTGAAAAGATTCGCGAAGTCATTGGCCCGGGCGGTAAAATGATAAATGAAATCATCGCCAAAACTGGAGTAAACTCTATAGACATCGAGCAAGACGGTCTGGTACTCATAACTTCAACTAATGCCGAGGCAGCTCAAGCAGCCTTTGACTGGGTCAATAATCTCACCAGAGAGGTCACAGTTGGCGAAAGTTTTACCGGCAAAGTAGTGCGCTTAATGGACTTTGGAGCCTTTGTAGAGATACTACCGGGCAAAGATGGCATGGTGCACGTGTCCGAACTAGCGCCTTGGCGTGTAGAAAAGGTTAGCGACATAGTCAATGTAGGCGATGTTGTAAATGTAAAAGTGATTGAAATAGACGAAAAAGGACGTGTTAATCTATCTATGAAGCAGGCCGAGGGCAACAAATATACCGACGAAATGAAGAGCAAAGCGTCCACTGGCAATAGCAGCGCTCGACCAGCAAAATCGGGTGGTTCGCCTCGCCGCTACTAACTAGTTACGTGACATGACAGAAGCACGACTCACCATACCGCTAAGTACCCCAAGCCCCGCCCGCCAACGCTTTTGGCGGGCGGTTTGGCTGGTAATGTTAGTAATTTTTGGCATATTTTTAGGCCTTTTACTTTACCGTTTAATCACATTTCACAATCGCACTTTAGCTTGGCCAAAAACAGCGACCACGGCCCTTCGCTTGCTTAAAACTCCAGAAAATTTACAAGATATTGCCAATGCTGCACCGGGCCTAATGCTCGATACCCAACTACCGCTAGTCATTGAACATGAATTACTTCATGCAAAAACCGAAATTGTCATCTTCTTTGACGCCAACGGTCGCGCCGTCGGCCTAGCAACCGACCGCAAGTTATCAAACCAGGATCTACAAGCCTTTGCTCTGCTTGGCATAACCTCCAAGGGTGATTATCGAATAAAAACGCTTAGCAATACACAAGAAATTGCCTATCACCGCACGTTTGCGCCATGGCTCCTGCTACCAATCTATGACGGGTCAATCAGCCAACTTGCTTCAGAAAGTATCAAATCAAGTCCTATAACATTAAACGACGATAGCCTTATCGCACGCATCTCGCTACCAAATACAAAAACAAGCACTGGTTTATTTTTAAACGACCAAGCAACAATTTTAGCTAACCTTGCGGTATCTCCGGAAATTGCCCAGGGCGTCATGCCGAACATTCCTGCTGTTTACCCGGGAATTAAAGATCTTGTTTCAGCCATGACTAACGGATTTTCAATGATTATCGGCACAGACGACGCTGGCCTTGCCTACAGCTTCAGCCTCGAGAGCTCAACCATTAACGCTGAAAGTCTAGGAAAAATAACTAAAGAATTAGTGCAATTACAAGATTTGTCCAGACAAGACTGGACAAACGACCAAGAAAACCAAAACCAACTCCGAGGACCAGAGGTAAAGGTAGATATCGCCCATGATTTAAATCTAAATCGCGTTATCGCCACCGGGCCAAGCAGCCTTGTCAGAGCCACTCAGGCCGACAACATTTTGGTCATAAGTAACCGAACAAGTAGCATTAGCGAAAAAAACACCCTCGAAAACAGTTGCCTGCCATCTGCCGTAGGCTTTTTGGCACCACAGCAGCTTAGAAAATTAGCGCCCGAGCCACACCTGTACCAAGCCCAAGACATTTCCACTTTTTTACAGCAAAGCGAGTTAGTTAGCTGGTCCAAATCCAAAATAAAGTTCTGTTGGTGACGTGTGGATAAGTACGGGATAACTCACAAGTTATCCACAATTGCCACTTATACGAAACCTGAGGTTTTATCCACAAGCAACATAAATAACCAATATTCATTGGGTGTACCAGGGTGTTTACAATATGTGTTCAGGTGCTATACTGACTTATGTAAATGTTCTTTAAACAATCCCGTCATTCCCGCATCCAGCGGGGCAATGACTTAGGGGAAGTTTCCCGAAGGTCCCACACACTATTCTTCGGGAAATACCTCACTGCTGTACTCTCCTTTCACACCCATAAGCACGTGGGCTTACTCGCTGAGCCTTCAATGTACATGGCAAGCAAGGACACCCAAGGTGGGGTAGAGCAGGTCTCAGTTCCTTCGATCATGCGTTCGGAGACTCGTGGGGCATTGAGTCGTTATTACCCAGCAACAACTGGGCCGTAACAACCCAATGCCTCCCGCCTTCCGACTTCATGCCCCTCGAGGGACGTCTTTCCGCACAGGATTTTTCTACCTACGCCTGTTGCCAGACGTCCCTTTCTCTTTTTTTAAAAATCTGCTATTGTTTTTACAACTTATAGCATTATGAAAGCGCAATTTCTTGAAGAAGCAAAAAAACTCCTTGAAGAGGAAAAAAAGCGACTAGAAACCGAGCTCTCCCGCTTTGCTCACCGTAATCCGCGAGCCGCCGGTACCGATTTTGACGCAAATTATCCAAATTTCGGCGAATCAGAAGACGAAAACGCCTCCGAAGTAGCTCAATTTAGCGACAACCTTTCTTTAGAGCAGGAACTTGAGTCTGCCCTAAAGGACGTTGCATCAGCGCAAAAAGCTATCGAAAACGGCACTTATGGCGTTTGCAAATACTGCAAGCAGAAGCTTACCGAGGACCGCCTACGCGCCAGACCAACCTCAACCTCTTGCGTAATGTGCAAAAAAACCCTGACTCAAGAAGTCTAAGCAGCCGCCAGTTCACAATTCTAGGACTAATCGGCATTATTCTTGGCCTAGCTGACGGTTTAGCTAAAGTTTTAGCCTTAAATTTACTACCAGAAGAACAGGCAACCGATCTGCTGCCTGTTTTTTCTTTAGCTGTCCACAAAAACCCAGGCATTCTATTTGATATTCCTTTACCTCTCTCGGTGATCGCCATCTTAACCGTTCTGGCGCTAATCCTCCTGGCACGACTAATTTTGCAATATAAAAACATTCACCCAGCCGCCAGTTTAGGTGCGCTATTCGCTTTCATTGGCGCGCTCAATAACCTGTTCGACCGCTTAATAAACAACTTCACCACAGATTACATTATTATTTTGCGCACCTCAGCCATAAATATTTCTGATGTGCTTATCTTTGTTGGCGTTATTTTGATCCTTTGGTACAGTCGCAGCAACTCCCCGAAGGCCCTGAGCAAAGTCGAAGGGCACGCACAGCAAAATTAAACTAAATCTACTCCCGTACCGTACTTGGCTATGGGTTTTTCTTGTGTTTACGCCTCAGCTTTAGTTGGTTTGTCAGCTATTCCTGTAAGGGTCGAGGCAGATATAGCTCACGGCATGCCAAAATTTCATTTAGTCGGCCTGCCTGACGCCGCCGTTAACGAATCAAAAGAGCGTGTGCGCGCCGCCGTGAAAAATAGCGGCCTGCCATATCCTCGAACAGTTATTACTATCAACCTTGCGCCAGCCGATGTTCGCAAACAGGGGCCTTCGTACGATCTGGCCATCGCCATTGCCTTGTTAGTCGCTCAAGACGCTTACCCCTTAGCAAAAACTGAAGGCACCCTATTTTTAGCCGAACTGGCCCTGGATGGGTCGTTACGGCCTATTCGCGGCATCTTGCTTACCGCCTTAATGGCCAAACGAGAAGGCTTTCACACGCTCATAGTCGCTCAAGAAAACGCAGCCGAAGCAGCCTTGGTAGAAGGACTTCAGGTTTATGCAGCCAAAACCCTAAGTGACGTCGTCGGTTGCAATCTTGGCAGTCCCGGGCTAGCCCTACAACCACCAACCCCGATTAAAACAACCGGGGAACAAGTTGGTGATGACATGGCCAATATCCAAGGCCAGGAACAAACCAAAAGAGCCATCGAAATTGCCGCAGCCGGTGGCCACAATGTGCTTATGATCGGCCCTCCGGGAAGCGGTAAGACATTATTAGCCAGGGCTATACCATCGATTTTGCCACCGCTATCGTTCGAAGAAATTCTTGAAATCACCTCCATCCACTCAGTTGCCGGCGCCTTCACTAAACAAGAAACCCTAATGCAAACTCGACCCTTCCGCTCGCCACACCACACCGCCAGCAGCACCGCGCTAGTTGGCGGCGGCACCTGGGCGAAACCAGGCGAAATAAGCCTAGCTCACCGCGGCGTACTGTTTCTTGATGAACTACCGGAGTTTTCGCGCCATGTCTTGGAAAGTCTACGGCAACCGCTCGAAGACGGGGTAGTAACGGTTTCTAGAGCTGCTGGCAGCCACCAATACCCAGCTCGCTTCATGCTCATTGCCGCCATGAACCCCTGTCCCTGCGGCCGACGCACCGATCCGCTCCAAGACTGCAATTGCGCACCGCATCATATAGATAAATATCTAGCCAAAATATCTGGTCCGCTGCTTGATCGGATTGACCTTGTGCTTCACGTACCGCGCGTTGAGGTAGACAAGCTAGTCAATATTAAAACCGCCGAATCTTCAGCCTCAATTCGCGCTCGCATTATTTCTGCTCGCAAAAATCAGCTCGCCAGAGGTAAGCATTTGGGTATTTTTACTAATGCTGAACTTAGGACACCACAGTTAAAAGAAATTTGCGTCCTCAATGACGCCGGTAAAACACTAATACGTCACGCCATTGATCGGCTACATCTCTCTGCCAGAGCCTACGCACGTATTCTTAAGGTTGCTCGCACCATTGCCGACCTTGCACAAGAACCAAATATCTTGCCCGAACACGTCGCTGAGGCCATTCAATATCGCGGAACTCTGACATAAAAAACAGCCGCTCTCGCTTTCGCGAACGGCTGTCATTTATGTTCTACAATCCGAACCTAGTAGCCCAGATAAGCTCCCGGATTCTGGAACGCACCGTTAACAATTACCTCAAAGTGTAGGTGCGTACCGGTTGAGTTACCCGTTGAACCACAACGACCAAGCGGCGTACCAGCCGTAATACTTTCACCGGCCTTAACATACAAAGTATGGAAGTGACCATAACGAGTCACCAAACCATTTCCGTGATTAATTTCAACGGCTAAACCGTAGCCCGACTTGGCGCCGGCAAACTGAACCGTACCGTCCATAGCGGCATAGTTATCGTTAGTCGATGTGCCGTCAGCATGACCATTACAGTCAATATCCCAACCCGTGTGAAACCAGCTTAGCTTACGCACTATGTAACGCAAATCAGTCGGCCAAACCATCTTAGCTCCTGGAGCCAGCGATGTGCTGCCACCGGATCCCGATGGCGCCGTGGTGAAAACATCACGCACCGCAACTGTGGTTCTAGGTACCGATGGGGCAGCCTGCACCTTACCGCCCGGCACCAAAAGCTTCTGGCCTACCTGCAAAGCCGCCGAACTATCTATATTGTTGTAAGCTAAAATCGCATCTGCTTCAACGTTATACTTTTTAGCTAGTGAAGACAGCGTGTCGCCACTCTTCACCGAATGCTCTACACCATCAACTGGCAAAATCGCCAAACTCATACCTGGCTTAATCAAAGAGCGTGAAGTCAAATTGTTTGCCCAAAGCACAGTAGTTAACGACAATCCAAATTTTTGGGCAATTGTCGACAACGTATCACCTTCGGAAACGACATAGGTGATTGTCGCCGTTCTTGGCACAACCGAATCAGCAAAAGATCTGTCGGTATTAGGCGCTGTCAAAGTCAAACTACCACCACCCAAAGCCATGGCCGTGTTGGTTGATGGCGATATAGTTGCGCCGCTTGAAAATTTAAGCACTCCGCTACTACCGAAGTCAGCATAAGCTGCTGAAGATCCAAAAGGTTCGGCAAACTCCTCAATCACTTCAACGTCTTCTTCGGTGACGATTCTATACAATAAACTCTGCTGACCAAAAGTACCTGCCGCCGCCCGGACTTCGGTAAGCTGAATGTTAACCACACCAGCAACCACAGCAATACTCACCACCGTGGCGTGCACCACATAGCGATTAGTAACCAAAAACATCAATCGATTTTTAGCAGGCCTATAAAACTGCCCCAAACGACGTTGTAAGCCAAAAAGCAATGCGTAGACCGGCAAAATTACAACCTTTAGTAAAAGCCGTCCCAGGGGACTAAAAAGTCTTAAAAGAAAACCAAAAAAACGTACAAAAATTGCCTTTAAAAACACCAAAGAGCGAATAATCGCCAGGCCGAAGCGAACGACAATTGGGTGCGGCTGTTTAGTCGTAAAGCACGAAATAAATAATCTATATCGTACAACTCAAAGTCTAGCAAAAAAATCGCCCTGAGCCAAGCTTTTGCACCACCAAGACACCGTAAATGGGGCTAACCATTGACGAATCCTTAATAATTACCTATCCTGGAGTCCAGCTTGAAATTAGCTTTCCGGGGGTTTCGAATGCCGTTTGTGCCGAAACCAAGGAATGGTGAGAAAAAATATATGCCTCATACCCTAGAACGCGTCAGCGACACTCAGATCAAACTCACCATCACTGTTCCAGCCGAACAGGTAGAGCGCGCCATGCGCCATGCGGCAGAACACCTATCTGAAGAGGTGCAGATTCCTGGCTTCCGCCCGGGCAAGGCTACGTATGAGGTGCTCAAAGAGCGTTTTGGCGAAATGAAACTCTTGGAAAGCGCTTCCGAAGAGCTGATTCGCACCACTTTTGTGGCGGCCATGCTTGAGGAAGATCTAGAAACCGTTGGTCAGCCATATTTCAACGTAGAAAAAATGGCCCCAGGTAATGACATGGTTTACACCGCCGAAATCGCCCTCATGCCTCACGCCACCAAACTAGCCGACTATAAAAACCTCACAGTCGCTCCCAAGTCTGTCGAAGCCACTCCAGAGGTCATCGCTCAGGCCAAAAAAGATCTCTTGCGCATGCGCACCAAGGAAGTCCGCGCCGACAAAGATCACGCACTAGCTAAGGGCGACAAAGCCGTCATTAACATGACCATGAAGAAAGACGGCGTAGTTCTTGAAGGTGGGGAAGCGCAAAATCATGGCGTTTACACAGCAGAGTCTTACTACATCGAAGGCTTCATTGAGCAAATTCTGGGCGCCAAAGAAGGCGAGGAGCGCAATTTCACTTTGCCCTTCCCCAAAGAGCACTATCAAAAACACGTCGCCGGACAAAATGTCGACTTCACCGTTGCAATAAAAGAAATATTTATTTTAGAAACTCCGGCTTTCGATGACGAATTCGCTACCGGCCTTGGCTTTAAAAATGTTGCTGATCTAGAAGCCCAGCTTGTCAAAAATATTACCGAGGAGCAGGAAGAAAAAGAATCGCGTCGCCAAGAAAAAGAGTTGCTTGAGTTGCTAGCCAACAAATCAACTTTTAGCGAAATCAGTGATTTGCTAGTCAACACAGAAATCGAAAAAATGATTAACGAAATGCGCCAGTGGGTGACCGAAAATGGCATGGAGTTTAACGATTACCTCAAGTCAATCAACAAAACCATTCCACAAATCAAACTCGATCTCGCCCCACAGGCCATGACCCGACTCAAAGTCGCCATCATCCTGACCGAAATCGCTAAGCTCGAAAATATCGCTCCAACAAGTGATGAACTCGACGCCGAAGTCGACAAAATTGCCGCTCAGGTAGACAAAGATCCTCAAGCTAAAGAATACGTTTACAGCCCACAGTACCGCGAACGTCTGGAAGTCCAGCTCAAAAACAAAAAAACCGTCGAGCTGCTCAAAGGAATCATGGTCAAATAATCCGACCTCATTTACACGGATTTTCACTCACAAATTTCACACAGATGATGGCTGGTTACAAAAAACTCGAGCACACATGCTCGAGTTTTTTCCATCCGTGTAAATCCGTGGAAGGATCTGTGTGAATTCTGCGTTAGCCAA
>CAZXUX010000031.1:0-10875 GCA_964644265.1 uncultured Gammaproteobacteria bacterium | reverse complement strand
ATGAACTTAGGAGTCTCGATGAGGGCGTCGAACAGGGTATTGAGATCTACATTGTCATGATTCTGATAATGACGGGCGAGCTTTAACTTAAGAATAGCTTGCTCTGCATCGCCGAATTGAAGCTCAGGCACTTCTCTTAACTTGGTGGACAGCTCATCAAGAGACCGGGCTACAGCCCGTTCTATATCTGAACGTGATTTACCTTCGCCCTCGCCTGACGGAGATTCCGCGAAGGTGGCCAGCGTCGACTCATAGTCCTGACCTAACTCGGCAAGACGCTGCGCTTTAAAAGTTTCGCGGCGAGCTTGTTCTTTTTGCTCTGGGGTCTGATGATTTTCGGGCTGTGACGAGCGAGATCGTTCCATAATTCCTGAGATGATTGAGTAGATACTGGTAGTGTACTGGGTATTATTTTAGGCTTCAACTAGATATTAGATAATACTCACCGTTCCTTCGCCGACGACACTCGTGATTTTCTTAAGCATTTCTCGCGATGGCGCGACGCTGTATTCGGTAGCGATCTTCTTCATCGCTTCTCCGGATTCGACTACCAGGTAAACTCGGGCTGTGCCTGGTCCGGCGCGCAACACATCACGCAAACGGAAAATCATCTCGGGAGTTGGTTTGGCCGGCACGTTGATAGCTAAGCCTTGGATGGTCGCTGGTAAACCGTCGAGCGGGGCCACTATCTTGGGTGGTTGGTCGGGCGCAGCTTCTTGGCCACCATCGTGCCAACCGCCGCGAGCCAGCATGGCGGCAAATTCTGGGATATCTGATTCGGTAAAAGTTAAACAGTCATCAACCAGCACCGACCACTCCTTTGCCTCAGTATCTTGGCGCTCACGCACCGAAACCTTACCGGCAAGCAAAACGAAGGTGTCGGGTTCAAGTTTGGTTCTGATTTTTGTGTACAGCTTGGGGAAAACTACGGTTTCTAACGAACCCTTAGGGTCCTCCAAACGAACGAAGGCCATTGGTTCGTTTTTCTTTTTAGTAAATATTTGCTTAACCGCGCCAATAACCCCGGCCACGCGGACCATCGTGCCGTCGGCTAAGTTGAGAATGTCCTTTGAGCTGGTAACGTGAGGCAGGAACTTATCGTAAAACAAAGTCGTGGGATGCGAAGACACATACAAACCCAAGAGCTCTTTTTCCCAAGAGAGCAAGGTGCTGCGCGGCATGGGTGGCGCGGCGCGTAGCTCCAAACTCTTAGCGGCCATACCTGAATCCAACTGAAAGAGCGACGTCTGATTACGATCTTTTTCTTGCTGCACTTGTTTGTTGAACTGCACTAACTGATCGAGGTTAGCCACTATGGTCACTCGATCGCCAAAACGATCTAAAGCGCCGCACTTGGCCAGAGCCTCTAACGTTTTACGATTAAAGGCATTGCTTTTAACGCGTGATAACAAATCAGCCAAATCAACAAAAGGTCCGTGATCTTTGCGCTCTCTAACAATTACTTCAGCGACTTCACTACCGACATTTTTGATAGCTCTTAAGCCCCAGCGAATGTTGTTAGTGCCTTTAACCACAGCAAAGCCCGGGAATGATTCGTTGATGTCTGGAGCTAAAACAGTCAGGCCGATACGCGAACACTCTTCGACTTCAATAGTAATGCGATCAATGCTGCCAGAATCTGTGTTCATGAGCGCAGCCATGAAGCAGGCTGGATAATAAGCCTTTAGGTACGCCGTACGGTAAGCAATCATGGCATAACAAGCGGCGTGTGACTTGTTGAAACCGTAGGCAGCGAAGTCTTCTAGTTTTTTGAAAATCTTTTCGGCTAATTCAGCCTTAACTCCGTTCTTGACCGAACCTTCAATAAACTTAACTTTGTTTTTCTCCATGAGCTCAGCGATCTTCTTGCCCATGGCTTTACGCAAAGAATCAGCTTCACCAGCTGTAAAACCCGCCATGTCCTTGGAGAGTTGCATGACCTGCTCTTGGTAAACCGGAATGCCGTACGTTTCTTTAAAGGCGTTTTCCATGAGCGGGTGATCGTACAAAACTTCTTCGCTACCGTGCTTGCGGCGAATGAAGCTTTCAATGAACTGCATCGGACCCGGACGATAAAGCGAGACCATGGCGATAATATCTTCGAACGCTGTTGGCTGGAGCTCGCGGATGTAACGCTTCATGCCGTCAGATTCAAGCTGAAAGACACCAGTGGTGTCGCCACGACCCAAGAGTTCGAAAGTTTTTTGATCGTCGAGGGGGATGGTATTGATATCAACGACGTCACCGGTTACCGCTTTAATAATATCCAAAGCGTCTTCAATGACGGTTAAGTTAGACAACCCAAGGAAGTCCATTTTTACCAAACCAGCAGCCTCGGCCGAGTTGAGCGAGTATTGGGTAACTAACGCCATGTCTTCGTGCTGGCCAGCCTGCAGCGGAGCGCGTTCGACGAGAGGTCGGTCACCAATCACAATGCCGCAAGCGTGCTGGCTGGCGTGACGCGGATTGCCCTCGAGCTTCATAGCCAAATCAAGCACGCGGCGTGACATGGGCTGAGTGTCGTATAGGATTTTAAGATCTGGCGCTTCGGCGACAGCTACCTTGAGCGGTGTGTGTTTGCCCTGTACCGGGGGCGGTACAACCTTAGCTATTTGATCAGCCTCTTGGAACGACAAGCCAAGCACTCGGGCAGCGTCGCGCACTGCAGCCCGCGGCATCAACGTTCCGAAAGTGATGATCCCCGCTACGCGATCAGCTCCGTATTTCTGCGTGATGTACTCAAGCACCTTGCCACGACCAGTATCAGCAAAGTCAGTGTCGATATCGGGAATAGAAATACGATCCGGGTTCAAAAAACGCTCGAACAGCAAGCCGTAACGCAAGGGCTCGATGTCAGTAATGTGAAGCGCGTAAGCAACAATTGATCCTGCCGCCGAACCGCGACCCGGGCCCACCAACACACCATGTTCTTTGGCCCAAACGATGTAATCTTGAACAATCAAGAAGTACGACGAAAAACCCATTTTGCAAATGGTGCTGTACTCGAACTCAAAGCGCTCCATAACGTTAGCCGGAATGGGATCAGCGTAACGTTCTTTTAGTCCGGCGATGCACAGGTCGCGCATGAACTCGTTATCGCTCTTGCCTTCTGGCAAAGGAAAATGCGGAAGGTAGTTTTTGCCTAACTCGATTTCAAAGTTAACTCGATCAGCAATTCGCCGCGTATTAAGAACGGCTTCAGGTACATCTTTAAAGGCTTCGATGATTTCCTGCGGCGTGCCAAAAGACAAATCGACTTCGTCAGTGTTGGTGCGACGATATTCTTCGAGCGTTCGACCGCGCTGGATGCACAGCTGCGCTTCGTAGCCTTCGCGATCCTCGGGGTCGAGGTAGAACACGTTGCGCGTGGCCACGAGCTGCGTATCAGTCTCGACCGCTAGCTTGCGGAAAGCATCGTTGACTTCAACTTGCCGCGGCATGTCCGGGTGGTTAATAAGTTCTAAAAAGAAGTTGTCGCGACCAAAGATATCTTTGTAGGTAGCAATTAACTCTTTGGCCTTTTCAAAGTCTCCGTTAGCGGCAGCATTGGGCACTTCTCCAGACACTGCCCCGCTTAAAGCAATCAAGCCTTTGGAGTGGGCGCGCAAAAAATCTTTGTCAACACGCGGCTTATAGTAGAAACCCTCCAAGTAAGCCGAGGTGATGATCTTAGAGAGATTTCTGTATCCTTCCTCGGTTTCAACAATCAGCAATAAACGCCCCGGACGATCATCAAGGCGTGGGCGCTTATCGGTCATTTTGTAGGGAGCGACGTAAATATCACAACCCAAAATTGGCTTGATCTCGGCTTCTTTACAGGCTTTCCAAAATTCTACGAATCCGTAAGCCGCCCCGTTATCAGTTAGCGCCAAAGCGGTCATGCCAAGCTCTTTGGCTCGAGCAACCAGCTTTTTTGGCTTAGCCAAGGCCTCCAGCAAGGAGTAGTGCGAGTGCACGTGAAGATATACAAAATCCTTGG
Organism: uncultured Gammaproteobacteria bacterium; assembly: GCA_964644265.1. GTDB lineage: Bacteria > Patescibacteriota > Patescibacteriia > UBA9934 > UBA9934 > JAGORL01. The sequence goes on along the minus strand of CAZXUX010000031.1, from coordinate 6,896 downwards.
GGTCCATATCAATTCGATTTTGAAAAATCTCCTAAAACAAGCCTCAAGTTCTCGGGCTTAGAACTGGAGAAGGGATATCTCTCATCGTTCTCAAAGTTGCTTAAATTTGAAAAAATTCCCAATGCAATACACGATAATAAGTCAAGAATTGTATCTACTCCCTCAGAATCAAAACCCAAGGAGGCTATATACTCCTTTAGATTCGCGTACAACCTGTCTTGATGATATGTATAACTATCCAAATTATTAGATAAGTAGCTGACGATAAGGGGATGACACTGTTTCAACAGTTCCAGCATAAACAGGTCGCAATATCGGATTACTGGATTCTGGTCAGTACCATTTTTTATAACTATAGTGATAAAGCCCTCTAGAACTCGGTCAATGGTTCTCGGTGTTTTTTTTGCCAAATAATGAACTGCGATACCCCACACCTCACGGTCGCCCAACAAACTCCGAACCCCTTGATGCCTGTAAGGATTTATAACGGCGTCTAAGTCACTTATTAATACAGCCTCATTCGGTACTATAGAGGCTATTTTAGCTCTTATATTTGCAACTTTTAGTTCTCTCTTCTCGGGTGGGAGTAACCAATAGCGCCCCACGGTTTTTAGACGGAAGAGAAAATCGTAGATAATTTCAGAGATGCGTTTTTGGCTATTTAGAGAAACTATTCCTTCAACGTCACTATCGCCATGAATATTCTTAGTGATGGATAATCTGGTTGAATTGTCTGGATCAAGCGACTCAGAAAGATCGGTAGCCGAATAAGAAAGAAGAAAAACTATTTTTATTGGGAATCCATGAATGGCCGCCATTTTTATTCGCTCTATAACCTCAATGAGTCTGAATAACTCTTCGTATGTTGCTCGTTCGAGATCTTCGACTGCAAAAAGCCAAATATCTTCGTGTATTTTCGGAATACCTAAAAAAACGTTCGAAATTTCTGGGTTGACAAACCCCTTCTCAATACCCCGCTTCCTGGTACGAGAACCTAAAATATTTTCTAATATATCAAATACAAAATGGAAAAATTTCAACCAGGTGTAATTTAGCGAATCTGTAAAAACTTTGATCTTATTAACTGCAGAAGAAAGCCTCGCAACCGGATATCTCTCCGATAATGTCTCCGTCCACCTCTTTGCGAATAGATTCAATAGATTCTCACTCTCGTTCACTTCTATCAGTGAGAGATAGGTGTAGAGCGGAGGAATATCTTCTTTAAAAAGCTCTTCGGCCAACATCCTTACGAAGGAAGACTTTCCCTGTCCAATCTCGCCGATCAAAGCAATGACGGAAACGTCTTTTGATATGCTCTTTAACTCGGTGATGCGATCTTTGATTAAAGAAGTAAAATCGTATTTATCATCTCCCGGATTACTTCCTATACTTTCTGGTCCAAAAGTTATTTTTGGGGCTGGTAAAAATTTTTTTACGTTTCCGCTATAAAATAAATAGTAAAGGCTATTAAATAATATTACTAAATAAACCGGAAGAAAAATTACAGCTAGTGTGTGACATAAAATCCTGGAATCTTCTATTCCGCGTAGTACATCTAGCTGCTGGGTGATCAAATTAACTAAAAAAGGTGATATGAGAAAGGCTACGAGCAGAATAAATGGCCACGAAAAAAGAGTTTCTGAGTAGAAATATTTTCTTATCAAATCCCTAGACCAAAAAACACAAATGAAACAAATGGCGCCTAGTGTGACCTCTAGTGGCAGAATTAGCACATCTGCTGTAGGTATTTTCTCTACCAATCTTTCCAAGAAAAAAACCGGAACTAATAAAATCAAACAAGAGACGAACGTTCCGACTATTAATAATAGAATCTTTTTAAGACATTCGCTTACCCATTCAGACGCCCCTTCCAGCTTCAACATACATCGGCAGGTTAGCAAACTTCCCCGCTATTTTCGAGGGAGATATACCGGGGTTATGAACAAAGGTCGATTGACAAAAAGCCTATAAATAGGCAGAATATTGTTATCTCTTGGATGATACAAAATTGACCCTATACTCCCTGTGAAAAATAGTGGAGATGGGGTCTTTTTTGTTGCCTATTTTCAGTATCTCGGGCGCCACATTGGGCTCATGGGGTAATTGGTTAGCCTTATCGGCTTATCATCCAAGAGGTGCGGGTTTCCGCCTTCGCTAAAGCTACGGCGGATCGGCCGAAGCCTCGGCGAAGGCCGACAAATCCCGCTGAGTCCACCACGTCGCTCGTGAGCGACTTGGTTCACCAAGCTTAATGTGGTCATAGCAGGCGAAAGCCGGTGCCCGAGACCAACCAACCCCGTCTCTCAAGGCGGGGTTTTGGTATGTTGCCAAAAATAACAAATTGCGCTAATATTACCCGTCTCTTAACTTTTGAGACATGGAGGATGAGTGTCCAAAAAAAGATTCCATCACCTGACCAGGGAAAAAATAGAGGCGCTACGGCCCTACTTCAGCAATCTGGAGATCGCCAATCTCCTGAAGCTGGACCTGGAAAAACTGAATAGCGAGTTCCCGTCTCGCCGCGCCCCGAACCGGAATCTCCTCGTAGAGATCCTGCTGCGCGAACTGCGAGATCGGAAGTTGCGTGAAGCGAAGCTGCGTGGGTCTTGTAGACCCCCGTCAGCACCGTTCTTTCCGTTAATGCCCAGCGACAACCCGGTCGAGGTACTGATTCGGCGCTGTGCACACATGGGCTTCTCGATCAGAGTCGAGAACGTACTGGAGCAGAACGGCGTCGAGTACATGTATGAGCTGCTCATCAAGCAGCCGAGCGAGCTGATTGGCTACCGGAACTTCGGCAGAAGATGTCTGAGCGAAATCAAGGAAAATCTGGTCGCGGTTCCGGCATTGCGCCTGGGCATGGCGGAAGACGATCCGCTGATCGTCGAAGCCAAACAACTGCTCGCGGAACGCGCGAGCTGAATCGAAAACCCCGCACCTTTAAGCCTTAGCGGCTGAAAAAGGTGCGGGGTGTTTTTTTACCAGGCAGTTGCCTGGCCTATCCTTCATCGTGTCTTTCGGGATCACGCTCTTTTGAGCGCATGGCGTCGATGATCTTCCTTACGCCATCGGCAATGCCGGTGACCAGAGCGATGTTGCCGTCGAATTTGCGTTTCATGCTGCTAATCGAGTCTTCGAGTTTTACTACCTTCTCTTTAAGCTCATCGACTATGCCGTGAATACGGCGAACCAGCGATGCCGCCTGGAAAAGCAGCCAGCAAAGAAAGGCGGTAAACCACAGGGCGCAGAAAGCCAGAACGATAAACAGAATGTCGAGGGAGTCGAGCATATTGAGTGCAGTATACCTCATTGCTGGCAGCAATTAGCTGTTGCTGTTGGCGTGTACATTACGCCGATGTGCGTGGCGCGATGGGCGCTATAAGACCCTGACCCCGCACCTTTTTCAGCTGCTAAAGCCAAAAGGTGCGGGGGAAGGGTCCCTCAAGTGGTAACTATCGGGGAGCGGAAACTCGAGTGAAGCAACGCTCGTTGCAACCTGTCGATAGCCACCAACCGGACCCTTCGCTGTCGCTCTGGGTCGACTCATAGCTACTAGCTCCGCAAGACTGCGCCGAAATTACCAACTAGCGCGTGACCGATTTGGATTATCAGCTCATCAATTTCGGCGGAGGTGAGAGTGCGTTCGGAAGCGCTGAAGGTGAGGGAAATAGTTAGGCTCTTGTGGCCGTCGGGGACGCCCTGGCCGCGGTAGATGTCCGTTAGCTCGACGGCGGTTATGAGTACATTTTGTGCTTTAATCAAATCAGCTAGGTCGTGGTAGTGGGCTTGTTCTTTGACTACAACGGATAAATCACGATGCACTTCTGGGAAGTTAGAGACCGGCACGTACTTCAGCTTTGATGCTAGGTGCGGCATTAACAGCTCTAGGTCAAGATCGACAATCCAGACGGGTCGACCAATCCCAAAAGCTTCCTGGATAGTCGGCGCAACCTGTCCGATGGTTCCGCAGGTTTGCTTCCCACTACCGGCATCGAAAGCGATCGTCGCCTGACGGCTGGGGTGCCAGCGCTCATCAGTTGATAGGCCTTCACCTGGTTTCGGCCCACCCCCCGGAGCCTTGGCGAAGGGGGGAAGTTGAAAGTTGAAAGTTAAACCGCTTCGTTCACCCAAGGCCTCGAGGGTGCCGCGGAGTTCGCGGAAAGTTTTCTCGCCGTCATCGGTGCCGTACTGAGCAATCACCAAACGGAAGCGTTCATCGGGCAAGTCGCCTTCGCGCAATATGTGCACGCGCGAAAGCTCGAACACTTTGCCCTGCGGAATATTTGCTTGGTTGCGCTCAATGTCTCGCAGTAGCGAAGGAACAAGAGTCGGACGAAGGTGTGATAGATCTTCGGAAAGTGGGTTTAAGATCTTTACCGCGGTCTCAGGTGAAATGCCGTAACGCTCCAAAGTCTTAGCATCGATAAACGAATAGCCAAAGAATTCACTGTATCCGGCAGCGGCCAGGAAGCGCTTCACCTGCCCTTCGGCGAGCAGCGTGGCGTCGTCGCTATAGGTAGGTGGCGGGGCTGAAGGCAACGCCAAGGGCATCAAGTGATAACCGTAGAGACGGGCCACTTCTTCCGTCAGATCGACTTCGGCTTCAACATCGTGATCGCGCCAGTACGGAACAGTGGCGACTGTTCGATTGCCGTTTTTCTCTAAGACAAATCCAAGACGCGTAAGCATCTCGTCGATCTGCTCGTTGGAAATTTCGACGCCGATACGAGCACACATCTTCTTATAAAGTACTGGGTAAGTTTGTGGCTCGTACGGAGCAAGCCGCTGATCGCTGACACTGACTAATTCGCCACCGGCAAGTTCTTTGGCGAGTTCAACTGCGCGAGCCAAAGCCATCGGCAAAGCTTCAGTCGACAAACCCTTTTCAAAAACTAATTGCGAATCGGAATAGCAATTCAACTCACGCGCTGTTTTGCGAATCGACACCGCGTCAAACGTTGCCGCCTCAAAGACCACGGTGGTCGTAGCGGCCGTTGTGCCGGTTTCTTTTCCACCCATCACGCCAGCAATCGCCACCGGGCGCTCGGCATCAGCGATGACAAGATTTTTAGCGGACAATTTGTATTCAACTCCATCAAGGGCCAAAATCGTCTCCCCCTTCCCGGCCAGGCGAACCTCAAGCTTTCGCCCTTTTAGAAGATCGGCATCAAAAGCGTGCATGGGCTGACCCAGCTCATGCAGAACGTAATTGGTAATATCGACAATGTTGTTGATGGGGCGATGGCCAGCTTGCAGGAGTTTCAATTGTAACCACCATGGCGAAGGACCGACTTTCACGTTTTTCACTACGGCTGCCATGTAGCGGGGGCAGAGTTTTTTGGCGTTGAGCGTGACTTCAAAAGTGCCGGTTGTCGGTTGTCGGTTGTCGGTTGTCGAGGGAGGGGAAAAATCGGCTTTTATGGCGGCGGCACCTTCGCGGGCGAGGCCGACCATGCCCATGCAGTCTGGGCGGTTGGTGGTGACTTCAATATCGAAAATAGTGTCATCAAGACCCAGGGCATCTACTACCGAGGTACCGGCAGCGGCGTCAGTGAGCTTGGTCAGATCCCAAATCTCGTGTTCGTCACCTTGCAGTTTATCGAAGCCAACTTCGATAGGCGCACAAATCATGCCAACGCTTTTTACACCGCGGATTTCGGTCTCTTTGAGCTCGATCAGATCACCTTCGCCATGCCAACGCACTTTCGATCCAGGCAAAGCCACGAAAACGCGATGGTTCACCTCTAGATTCGAACCACCGCACACAATCTCGACTGTCTGATTGCCAACATCGGTTACGGCAATGCGCAAACGGTCAGCCTTAGGATGTGCTTTGACCTCTTTAATCACGCCCACCACCATGTTGGCGTATTTTTCAGCGCTCTTGTCGATCGACTCGACGGACATGGAACGCAAACTGAGCTCGCGAGCAAATTCCTCGGGCGAGAGATCGGTTTTTAAGTATTCTTTCAGCCACTTATAGGAAGCAAGGATGTTCATATTTTTGCGCCGGACGTCGCACGTCGGACGTCGGGTGATTCGGCTAGGCTGCGCCGTAAACCGTTAAGCATGCTCATTACGTCATTCAACGCCTGATCTATCTTTGATTCACACTTTATAAAACCCAGACCTCTTGAGAGCTCAATCTGCGTTTCCAGCTCAGCTCCAGAACCGTAGGCAATTCTTACAAATCGAGCAAAGTCTCGTGGCAGCATACGCCGATATCCCTCCGCAATATTACTCGGGATCGAGATGGAGCTTCGTCGCATCTGAGCGACTAGACCATATTTCTCCTCGTCAGGAAATGCCTTGGTTGCCTCGTAAACATCTAACGCGAGCTGCATGCCTTTTTTCCACACATCTAATTGCTTATAGCCAGCTTCCATATTTCTATTATTTCTTATTCTCCCGACGGACGACGTCCGACGTGCGTGACTAAAATTGCTGTAAAAAGCGAAGGTCATTTCGATACATAATGCGAATGTCGTCGATGTTCAAACCGGAGCGCATCATGGCCGTACGCTCGACACCCCAACCGAAGGCAAAACCGTTGTATTTTTTAGGGTCGAGGCCGCCTGCTTTCAAGACGTTGGGGTGAACCATGCCAGCACCGCCGAGTTCCAGCCAACCGCCTTTGCACAGCTTGCACTTAGCTCCGTTTACAAAGCCTTCTCCGCCGCACACGCCGCAGGAGATATCGAGTTCGAAGCTTGGTTCAGTAAAGCGGAAATGATATGGGCGCAGACGTGTTTTGGTATTCTCGCCAAAGAAACGCTTCACAAAGAAATCGAAAACTCCTCTGAGCTCGGTGATGGTTACTTGAGTGTCGATCATCAAGCCCTCGAACTGGTGGAACATTGGCAAATGACGAGCCGTAGCTTGGCGACGATAACACT
>CAZXUX010000030.1:0-11144 GCA_964644265.1 uncultured Gammaproteobacteria bacterium | reverse complement strand
AAAACCTATCCAAGTTGGTCGATTTTCGTCGTCGCCGCTCCGGTTCTCCCTCTACGTACGGCTCAGTACGTCTCGGTCGATCCTCGCGTCTCCTAGAAACTCTCCCAACTTAATAGGTTTTATCGGTGCGCCAATCGTCATTTGCAATGGCCAGAAGATACAATAAGTGGCGGCGCTTGGCAAGAATGAATAAATCATGTACTGTTCGGACGGTTTAGTTTGGACGCTTAGCTCAGCTGGTTAGAGCGACTCGTTTACACCGAGTAGGTCGCGGGTTCGAATCCCTCAGCGTCCACCACAAAGACAGTTTGTTTGAACTATTTTCGGCTAATTGCTTGAAACGAGTTTAAACAAACTGTTTTTATGTTACTGCGAAGGCAGTGGAAGGCAGATAAAAAAACGGGCGTAGTTAGCGCCCGTGGGGAACTGCTGTGCTCACGGCGTGTGCCAGGTCGAGCCCAAGGTCGTGTCGGTACCCGAATCGACGGGTGGATCGTCCGCCTCTGCATCAACCTTGTACATAGCCATCTCCCCCATCCAGATGTCAGGGATACCGGGCAGGCTATTGGCCTTCACGACCACGTAGACACTCCGATAGTGCTCTCCGAACGTGCCCTCGATGGTCATGTTTGGAAAATCCTCTACCACCAGAGTCCCCCGAACCTTTCCGGTGTCCAGGTCGAGCGACAGGTTCTTGAGCGGGTACGGATCATTACCGCTGTCCCCGACCCAGAAACCAATGACGCTGAACGAGCCATCGAGCAACGCATAGCCGTGGAAATCCCCATCGGAGCCACGGTACAGCGTTACCGACAGCATGGAGTGCTGGTTGTCGAGTTTGATGAGGAAAGAGAGCTTTGCCTTGCACAGACAGCTCTCGTAGACCCCCTCTACAGTATCCGACGGCCGACAGCCGCCGAGCACCAGGAAAAGGCCGAGCCACCAGGCAAGGCGAAGGAACATCTCACACCTCCAACTAACCATCTATAAGAGTACCACGCTCTAAACGAAGGAACCGTTATGGCTGGCGAAATACCTCGGCACGTGCTACATTGGCAATATTCTTTAATTATCTATGGAAAATACTGATTCTCAGCAAGAAACCGTAACTCGCGATGAACGCAAAGCCGCTCAAGCTGCAGCTGACCGATCTAGGGCGCGTCGTGCCAAGCTAGGTAAAACAGGCCGGACGCTGGGCCTTGTTTTGGCGATAGTCGCCACTATGGCCGGCTTGATTTGGCTAGCCGAGGGTCAAGATGTTGATCAGCCAAATCCCATAGACAATCAGGTAAGCAGCCAGGATCACGTTCGTGGAAATCCGCAGGCGACTGTGACGGTTGTAGAGTACGGCGATTTTCAATGTCCGGCCTGCGCGGCCTACGCCCCGGTCGGCGAACAGTTGGTTGAGGAGTATGGAGATCGCGTGCAGTTCGTGTTCCGCCATTTCCCACTAAAGAGTGTCCACCCGAACGCCGTAGCTGGAGCTCGAGCCGCGGAGGCCGCAGCAAAACAGGGTAAATTTTGGGAAATGCATGATGTGCTATACGCCAACCAAAGTGCTTGGGCAAACTTAAGCAATCCAACCGATCAGTTTGTTGCTTTCGCTGAGGCGTTAGAGCTAAACGTGGAGCAGTTCAAAGCCGATCTTGATAGCAAGGAAGTCAAAGATCGCGTGGAGGCTGATTTTGATAGCGCTAACAATGCCGGTCTCAATGGCACACCGAGCTTCTTTATAAATGGCGCGCCGATTGAAAATCCGCGCAGTTATGAAGCTTTTGCTGGCCTGCTAAAAAATGCTCTAGGCGAATAACTATGTCCGTGCAGCTCGCTCATGTTTCTTACGTTTTGTCGCCAGAGGTCCAAGTCGAATCGCAAGGATCCGATATGGATTTCTTATTGAGTCCTCTGCAAGAGGCGGCAAACATAGGAGTTCTAGCAGCTGCCGTCTTGGTAATTGCCTTATGTTATTTAGCAGAAAAAAGAATCGGCTGGGTAACTGAAAAAATAAAATTCTTCCGGGGGCGAAGCCGTACCTACCATGAGTTTATTCCTCTGATGTTGCGGGTTGGTGTGGGCCTGGCCTTGATTGGCGCCGGCTCTACCGGACACCTAATCTCCCCCGCGGCTAGCAGCAGCGAGTGGGTTGGTTTTGTTCAGATATTAACCGGCTTCTTGCTGGTAAGCGGCCTGCTAGTTGCGCCGGCTACGTTATGCGCGCTAGTCTTGTACATAGCAGCGGCCATTGGCCATCCGCAGCTTTTGGGCAGTCTGGAATTGCCAGCAGCAGTTTTAGCCTTTGTCTTACTAGGCGTCAGCAAGCCGGGCTTTGATGACTTGCTCAATATACCAAACCTGGCGCTACCAGAAAGCTTTAAAAAGTACGTGCCGCTAATTTTGCGCCTGGGCCTAGGCGGCGCCCTGTTAGCCATGTCTTTTTACGAGAAGCTACTTAATCCGCACCTGTTCGCAGAAGTAGCCGAGCGCCATTTAATGCAATATGTGCCTCTTAGTGCGAGCATGTGGACGCTCTCGGTTGGCTTGACCGAGCTGCTGGTGGCCTTAGCCTTGTTGCTGGGTCTTCGCACACGGTTTGTTAGTACAATAACCCTGGCCATGCTCGCCCTGTCGTTCTTCGTCTTTCAAGAAGACGTCTTTGCGCACGTAACACTGTTCGCCACCCTAGCCTCGTTAATTCTTTTGGGTGGTGGAGCTTATAGTATTGACTCTTGGTATGCACATCGAAAAAACGCTGCGTAAACTGGCCCTGGCTTTAATGGCCGTAGCTTTTCTAGGTTTTCTAGATGCCATGTACCTAACGGCTCATAGGTTTTTTGGCGTACCCATTCAGTGCAACCTAACGCACCGTTGCGACACTGTGTTATCTAGCTCCTACAGCGAGATACTCGGCGTGCCAGTTGTAGTGATGGGCGTATTATTTTATTTAACTGTCTTTTTTGGCGGTTACTTGTACCTGGAGCATAAAAATAAAAAACTGCTGGCAGCAGTTTCCTTGTTAACGTTTGGTGGATTACTTTTCTCTATTTGGATGACGGTAGTGCAGGCTTTTATACTGCATGCTTTCTGCCAGTACTGCCTACTGTCAGCCGCCAGTTCGACTGCGCTATTTTTACTGGGTCTAACAACACTAAAAACTTTGGCTAGAATTTCCGATCCTTCCCCATTACCAGACGCAGCTGCCCAGGAATAGAGCGGATATCAAATTCCTTAGCCTGAATTTCTTCCCCATCAACCAACATTCGCACATGACGCTCGGCGTAAAGCCGGGCTTTTTTAATATGAATTTTACTCACGTCTTCGCGCTTACGGAATAAAGACAGGCGGGGGTGCCGTAAAACTATAGTTAGCCGCCCGTCAGTTGGGTCGGCGATGCCGGCGTTGTCGGGAAAGGCTAGGTTACGGATGCTGAAATTGATTTTGCCGTTAGCTGTTAACACATAGGAATTGTCGCAGTGCAGCACGAGTCCGGTGCCCTCGGCCTCGGCAACATGAAAAAATCGTCGGCTATTGACTTCGCCTACATCGATATCCTGAACGAGTCGAGCTGAGAGCACTTCGCAGGCTTCGGCGCCACTCGGAATACCCAACAGGTCAGCTAAAATGTTTTTGCTGCCAACTGGCAGGTAACCGATAACGGTTTTCGATTCGCCAACGGCTTCTATTGTTCGACGCAAGGTCTGATCGTTACCAACGGCAACAATAGTATCTACGCCGCCACTGACTTCATCGCGTATGATGTCCAACCCATCACGAAACAGAGCCAGGCGCGTAACCTTACCCATGATACCTAGATCCGTCAGTCGGGTTTCGAGCACGGCTAAATCACGCTCGTAGCGACGGTCCTGCAAAAATTCGTCGTAGATGTAGGAGTACACAAAGACTGGGTGCCCAGCAGATGATATTTGCCGGGCAACTGCCCTGCTTAGCTTTCGTCTGACTCAGACGAGGAGCGTCGAGAACGTCCGCCCTTAGCAGATTCTTCAGCACCCATGTGAACAGTGCCGTTCATTTGAGCTCCCGCACCAACCGAAATTATTTCTGCGGTAACATCACCAAAAAACTTTGACGATGGCAATAACTCTAGCTTCTGAACCACTCGTAGGTTGCCGCGAACATTACCCGCAACTACGGCGTTTTCGACTTTAATATCAGCTTCTAGCAACGCTCCTTCGCCAACATGTAAATCACCCGTGGCACTCAGCGTGCCTTGCACTTCGCCCTCGATAATAATATTGCCATCAACAGCGATATCGCCCTGAACGCGTACGCCGCGTGCAATTACCGTTTCCCCTCCAGGAGTTTTTGCCATATTGCATTTTACTTATTACTGAAAAGCTTCTAGCTGGTAGCGTAAGGCGTAAAGCCTACATACCGCTTCACGCTACAGGCTACCAGCTATCGCAATATGTTACATCTCTTTTACAACGGTTATCCCCAAGGTGGACATAGCGTTGGTTAAAGTCTGACGCACGGCATTACAAAGTTCTAAACGAGCCGATAGCCTATCATGGTTTTCGTCGGCCAAAATGTGGATCGACTCATAGTAACCAGCAAATTCCTGAGCTAGCTCAAAAGCGTATTGCGCCACATGAGATGGGTTAAAGCTGGCGCCCGCCTCTTGAATTACCGCCGGGAACTTGGCCACCAGGCGAAGCAAGGCCTGCTCTCTTGTTTCGGTCAAAAACTCTGGGTGATGTTCTGGCAAAAGATCCGCCTTTTTAAGCAAGGTGGAAATGCGGGCAATGGTGTACAGAATGTACGGAGCCGAAAAGCCCTCGTGTGCCATGGCCTCTTCCATATTAAACGTAAGCACTTTGTCTGGGTCGTTCTTAAGCATGGCAAACTTTACGCTGGCCATTGTTAATGCTCGAGCATTGGCAGCCACCTTGCGCGCAGACCAATCAGCATGACGTTCTATGGTGGCCGCCGAAAGCTTGGTGAACATGGCCTCGCGCAAATCTGACCAAGGCACAATGTTGCCCTTACGTGAACTCATGGCGCCTTCTGGCAGGGTGACGAAGTCGTACGACAAGTGAAACACGTCCCGCGGGAAGCCGATAATTTTCAAAGTGGCCGCTAATTGCTGCATGGCAAGCGACTGACGAGCGTCGACCACGTAGACCGAACGGTCGGCATGGTAATCGTCTTCTTTTTTGTAAGCCAAAGCTAAATCTTTAGCGTTGTAGAGTAGCGTGCCATCTGTTTTACGCAGCAAGTTAATGCCCAAGTGCTGCGCCTCCAGGTCGACGATGACTGCGCCTTCGCTTACCTTAGCTAAACCTTCGGTCAGTAGCTTTTTTATAATGGCATGAGTTTCGTCAATCAGCTCATGCTCAAGATAAATGCGATCTAACTCAAGTTCGAATTCAGCGAAAACTTCTTTTAAGCCGTCCATTGACCACTTGTGAGTCTTTTTCCACAAAGCCAGCCACTGGCCGCTCATGGCTTCTAGTTGGCGCTGGATGTCTGACACTTCGTCTTTAGCCACTTGGTTGTCACCAATGGCATTTGTAGCCTCGGTGTACACCTTGCCCAAAAAATTAAGACGCTCGCCGGCCTCTGGTTCTTCGTTAGGATGCAGTTTTTCAATCCCCCACAAGCAACGCGCCACGTTATTTCCCAAATCGTTGATATAAGAAACTGGAACTACGTCATAACCGTTCATGCGGAGCAAACGGACAGTCGCCAGACCAAGCGAAAGATTGCGCAGGTGGCCGACGTGGACTTCTTTATGCGTGTTTAGGTTGGCATACTCGACCAAAATCTTTTTGCCCTTGCCGGTGGTCGACTTACCATAACGCGCCTTGCTCTTGCTTACATCAGTCAGCACGTGGGCGTTAAAACTTGATTCTGAAAAATAAAAGTTCACGTAGGGACCAGCTGATTTCACCTCTTTAATGTATTTACTGGCACCGATTTTGGCGGCTAATTCAGCAGCAATTTCTGCTGGGTTGCGACCCATGCCTTTAGCCAGGGCGAAACAAGCAAAACTAACATCCCCATACTCCGGCTTTGGCGGATTCATGAGCATGTCAGCGGTCAACGGAAACTTTTTGCCCAAAGCTTTTTTAAGGGCAGTAAAAATCTCTTTTTTGGCAGCAGCTAACGCGTACATATAACAGTTGCAAGTTAAAAGTTGAAAGTTGAAAGTTGGAAGTTGCAACCAAGACCTCACTCGCGATCAGTCTTTTAACTTTAAACTTTCAACTTTTAACTATGATATGAGACGAACAAAGTGGCGCTTGCCCTTTTGTAGAACCAGTGGCAATCCCTGATAAACAGACATTTCTCCTTCAACTGCAAGCTGACTATCAACAAATCTAAAATATCAATCAATGTCTTACCCTGGGCAACTCTGTGTTCTGGCATCTCAGATGGTATCTCCTTGTTCTGAATCAGTGCCACAAAGAGATCATGAGCCTTTTGTGAAGCTTTTTCGCCATGAAATATATTCACTATCTCTTTAGCTAAGCGTAACTTTAAATCGCGAGGATTCGTGCCTGCCGACATTTGTAGCTTCATGCCTTCGATTTCGTCTAACGAGATATTGGTCAACAAGGTGAAGTAGGGCAAAATATGAGAGTCCGGAATGCTCATAACCTGACCAAACATGTCTTGTGGTTCAGCTTCTAAGAAAATTGCGTTACCAAAGCTCTTAGACATCTTTCGGTCTCCGTCGGTACCAGCGACAAGGGGAACCGTTAAGACGTCCTGCTCTGGCAAATCAAACTTGCGCTGGATGCGTCGTCCCATGAGAACGTTGAGCAACTGATCATGACCGCCAATTTCCAAATCGGCCTTCACCATGACTGAGTCGTAGCCCTGCATCACTGGATACGTAAGTTCGATAGCTGATAGCGGATGCTCGGGATCATCAATCCGTTTCTTAAAATCTTCGCGCTGTAGCACCTGTTGAACCGTAACAAGCGAGGTTAAGCCTAAAAATTCTGCGGCAGACATTTTGTCGAACCACTTACCGTTGTGCTTAATTTCTGTTTTCTTAATGTCTAAAATTTTTGCCGCCTGTTCAACGTAAGTCTTCTTGTTGGCATCGATTTCTTTGCGCGATAAGCGTTTCCGCGTCTCACTCCGCCCCGTTGGATCGCCGATCATAGCCGTTGCGTCGCCGATGATTAACACAGCTTGATGACCAAGATCTTGGAATTGTCGGAGCTTACGAAGCGGTACGGTATGACCCAAGTGCATGTGCGGCGAAGTGGGATCGATGCCAAATTTTACGCGCAGGCGCTTGCCAGCGAGCATGACCTTTCTGAGATGTTCGATCTCGATGCAATCAACTACACCTCGCGTGAGGACTTCGTTGATAGCTGCGAGATCGGTATTCACTTTGGGAACGCGTAGAGGCATACGTAGTCTATTGTACCTAGTTTTTAAGGGCAGCAAGTTGTTCTGTCAAAGCCTTGCTCTTAGCCTGAGCTTCAACCAACTTGGCATTTTCGGCGGCAATAACATTTTCTGGAGCGCGAGCCACAAAATCCTTGTTCGCTAACTTAGTCTCAAGGCTAGCGAGATAATTTTCGGTCGTTTCTAGCTCTTTCGCTAAGCGAATCTGCTCTTTTTCCAGGTCAACTAAACCCGCCAATGAAACATGGATGGTGATGTTGCCAACTACGGCGCTTGCTGATTGCTCTGGCTTCTCAGTGCCGAACACAATTTTTGCCCGAGTAAGGCCCTCAATTACATTCTGCAGCTCGACGAGCGACTCCCCCGATACAATATGGACCTCGATTTCTTTCTTTGGCTCAATCTTGTACTGGGCGCGAAGATTACGAATGGCAACAACCACTTCTTGAAGAGTGGCGAATGTTTTTTCAGTTTCAACTTTCAACTTAAAACTTTCAACTGCTGGCCACTCAGCGACAATAATTAGGCCACGATCAAACTGACGATAAATTTCTTCAGTGACGAACGGCATGAAGGGGTGCCACAAAATAAGAAGGCGCTCGAGAATGTAATTCAAGATGTCATTTTTGTTGTCTTCGATCTTGGCGATCTCCAGATACCAATCGGCAAATTCGTTCCAGGTGAAGTCGCGAAGAATTTCGCCGGCGAGTGAGAGATCGTACGATTCGTGAAGCTTTGTCACTTTGTCCGTGACTTCGGCAAAGCGACCAAGAATCCAGCGATCCGCCAGCGTTTTTACTTCTACGACTTCTACATGTTCTACGTTTTCTACTCTTGTGAACACAAATCGTGCGATGTTCCAAAGCTTGTTGGTGAAATTGCGGAAGCCGGCAATTTTGTCTTCTGACAACTTAAGATCATTGCCAGGCGAGTTACCGAGGACGAGTGAGAGACGTGTCGCATCGGCTCCGTACTTGGCGATCATGTCGACTGGGTCGATGATGTTACCGAGTGACTTGCTCATCTTGCGACCCTGCTCATCGCGAACGAGGCCATGGAGGTAGGCGGTCTTAAACGGAACCTCGTTCATTAAGTAGGTCGACATCAAAATCATGCGAGCGACCCAAAAGAACAAAATGTCGTAACCGGTCTCGAGGACAGTCGTAGGGTGATACATCTTCAGGTCAGCGGCGTTCTCATCTGGCCAACCCAGAGTGGAGAAAGTCCACAGACCGGAGCTGAACCAGGTGTCCAAAGTGTCCTCATCTTGTACCCAGTTGTCGCCTTCTGGCTTGTCTCCGACCACGAACGGGCGTCGTGCGTCGTGCGCCGGGTCATCACTCGACGTCCGACGTCCGACGTCCGTGGCTTGATACCAAACCGGCACCCGGTGGCCGAACCAAATCTGGCGGCTGATGCACCAGTCGCGGAGGTTATCAATCCAATGGAAATAGGTTTTTTCAAAGCGTTCTGGGATGATTTTGGTCTCACCGGAACGCACGGCGTTCTGCATGAGCAACTTCAAAGTCACTTGCTGACCGTCCCGGGTAAATTCTTTGTTCACGTCAACAAACCATTGCAGCTTCGGCAGCGGCTCGACGACTCCCCCAGTGCGTTCGGCGGTCGACAAGTTCTGAGCCGAGTCTTCTTCGCCCTCGAGCAAGCCGCTCTCACGTAACCATTCAACAACCACCTGTCGAGCTTCGAGCGTCGTCTTACCGGCAACGAGCTCACCGGCAGCTGGAAGCATTTTGGCGTCTTCGCCGATGACTTGAACGAGTGGCAGGTTATGACGTTTGGCAATATCAAAGTCGATAGCGCTGTGCGCTGGGGTAACGCCGAGAGCCCCGGTACCGAACTTAGGGTCAACCGAATCGTCACCGACAATCGTGATATCGAGCTTGGCGCCGGCGAAGTCAACGGTAAACTTTTGGCCAATTAACTTCTTGTAACGCTTGTCCGTAGGGTGCACGGCCACGGCAGTGTCCCCCACTTTGGTTTCAGGACGAGTGGTGGAAATCGAAATCGGAAAATCTTTGCTGTACTTAAAGGTGTAAAGCTTGGCAGTGGTTTCTTTGTGAACGATTTCATCGTCAGCGATGGTGGTTTGACCAATAGGATCCCAGTTAACTACGCGGTAACCGCGATAAATCAAACCGTCGTCATACATGCGCTTAAAGGCAACGTTAACAGCCTTGTTGCGTGTTTCGTCGAGCGTGTAGGCTTCGCGACTCCAATCGACAGACGAACCCATCTTTTTAACTTGGTTAACGATGGTGTCATGGCTTTCTTGGGCGAACTGCTCGACACGCTTCAAAAACGCTTCGCGACCGAGGTCGTAACGCGTTTTCTTTTCTTCTTGGAAGATAATCTTCTCGACTTTTGACTGAGTGGCAATGGCGGCGTGATCGGTTCCCGGGAGCCAGAGCGCTCGCTTACCACGCAGGCGAGCAAAGCGGACCATGGCGTCCTCAATGGCAAGCATGGTGGCGTGACCCATGTGCAAGGTGCCAGTGACGTTTGGCGGCGGCAAAACAATCGAAAAGACTTCTGTGCGAGATTCCAGGTTCGGCAGGTTGTCGGGATTGAAAAATCCGCTGTCTAACCACAGTTTATAAAGGGCGTCTTCGACTTGTTGAGGTTCGTAGGCTTTAGCCATTTCGTCTGACATAGATAGGTAAAAGTCTAAGGTCTAAAGGCGAAAGTGGCAAGTACTAAAGGATTTTTCTATTCGTGGAAAAATCTTGACACAAGGTCTAAAACTATTTAAACTATTCTTAACTTAGGTGGGGTTGTATCTCAACAACTTAAATCCTGGTGGCGCAATACTCCTCTTCATTCCTGCGCGAATGAGGAGGTTTATTGTTTTTATCCGGCAGCTGCCGGATTTACCCCGAGTTCATGGGCTCATGGAGGTAACGGTAACCTCGCCTAGGTCGCCACCAGGTGTTGCGAGTTCGAATCTCGCTGAGTCCACAAACATGACTCGGGATCAGCCCCTCCCTTCGCGAAGGGAGGGGTCAGCAAAAGCCGGCCGAAAGGTCGGCCTTTGCTTTACAGCTAAACAAAGTTTTGCTAAGTTTACTTGTTCCTTCACGGGAGGTCAGAGTGACGCCGAACAGACTTGAGGTTCATGCTGCTATCGAGCAGCTCATCAGTGAAGAGGGTGATTGGCGAGACCCCGCCCGAATTATTGCGAGGTACGGCAGTACCCTGAAAACCACGGGAGCATTTGAGATCAGTCTTCCCAAATCGAAGAAAAACTCCTCCAATAACCAGATCACTGGTTTCGTACCTGGCGTAGGAGAAGTCAGCGTAAAGGACGAAAATAAAGAAAAGTCGGCTGAAGGTCGGTCGCGGGGATACCTTATTCCGCGCGAATGCGTTGGTCATTATCGGCTCTGGCGGCCCCGTAAACGCCAGATCCAATTCCGGCACTATTGGGCATCGGAAATCGACAGCCGCGGCCAAGGTCCGGGATCGACTGAGTACCTCCTCCGATTTGATATCGACTCCCTGGAACCGACATACTTTGGAATTCTCCATAAAGTCACTCTCCTCGATCTCTTCGATCTGGAACTTGCAACCGATCGTCTTGAGGTCAGAAGAGGTCCTGTCCCCCACTGGTTTTCTTGGTGGCTGGGACTCTAACCCACCTCTGCACACTCGGCTCTTAGGTAATCTAAGGGCTTTTTCTTACTCTAGCCTTGACTCATCTTTCTCCCGAGGCTAAGCTGACCCCTAACCTGAAATTGCATGTC
>CAZXUX010000029.1:9323-11384 GCA_964644265.1 uncultured Gammaproteobacteria bacterium | reverse complement strand
GCACAGCTCATAACCGACATCTTTCAAAACATGGGCGCCATGCGGCGCCTAATGTTAGGCCACCAGCCCGAGGCGAACAAAGGCAATGCGCCCACTCATGCGCAAATGGGCGTACTTTTTGCCCTAATCCACAACAGCAATTTTGGCGTAAAAGATTTGGCCAAATGCTTCGGTATGACCCCCAGCGCCGGCACCCAATTGATTAATGGTCTGGTAAAACGCGGTTGGGTGACCAGAAAAATCTCCGCCCAAGATCGGCGCAAACACTCCCTACACGTCTCCCCCCTCGGCCGACGTCAGTTAAAAAAAATTATCGCCCAACGTTCGGCGCTCATGGCTAAACGATTACAGGTACTCAGCGACCAAGAACTTAAACAGCTCAAGTTCATCCAAGAAAAACTTATTGCTAGCGACCGCTAATTTTATGCAAAACTTAGTTAAAGCCTATCGCTTACCCATCGCCATTTTGGTTGCTCTGGCCTTGGGACAAAGTTTTTTAAGCTTGTGGGTGCCGAAAATTATTTCTAGAGCCATTAATAGCTTTGTTTTTGGTCAATACGAGGCCGTAACGGTTATTTGGGAGTTTGGCTTTTTAGCGTTTGGCGTCTTGCTGTTTGGCAGCGCCTTAGTGTTTGCTCAGTCGCGTGTGGGCGAACGAGTGGCTCGCGATTTGCGTAACCAGTTGGCGGCCAGTGTAGCGAAACAGAATTTTCTGTACGTGCAAGAAAAAACAACCTCTGTATTACTGACTAATTTTTCGTCAGACATAGATGCTGTTAAACAATTCGTGGCGCAGGCCATTCCCACCATGCTGTCGTCGGTTTTTATCATTCTTGGCGCTGGTGCTTTCTTGTTGTCTATTCACTTTAGACTTGGCTTGGCCGTACTGACCATCGTGCCACTCATCGGCTTTACCATGTTCGTCCTGTTTTCTAGAATTCGTCCGCTCTTTACCCAAAGCCAAAAAGTGATCGATCGCTTAAACGCGGTCATTAACGAAAGCATCTTGGGCGCGGCTTTAATTCGTGTCTTAAATGCGCAAGCACTGGAATACCAACGCTTTGTCAAAAGCAACAGCGATGCCCTAGATACCGGCATGCAAATTTTAAAAATGTTTGCCGGCTTGATTCCAGTCATCACGCTCATCGCCAACAGCGCCAGCTTGATCATGGTTCTACTGGGTGGTCATTACATTATTCACGGCAGCATGAACGTTGGTGACTTTGCCGCTTTCATGAACTACGTAGTGATCTTGATCTTCCCCATTTTCATGCTTGGCTTCATGAGCAACATGATGGCGCGAGCTGCGGCTTCTTATACCCGCGTTGCCGAAGTGCTGAATGCGCCAGAGTTACCGGTCGGTGGCCAGCGCGTTGAAAACTTTGTAGGCGAAGTCAAAGTGCAAGACGTAAGTCTGACTTATGGCGGTAAGTCAATCCTCAAGGATGTCTCGCTGACCATTAAGCCAGGTAGCAAAACCGCCATCATTGGCCCAACGGCCGCTGGTAAAACGCAGTTGGTTTATTTGCTAGCCGGACTCACACTGCCCAGCTCCGGTAGCATTACCTACGACGGTGTAAAAATTAACGATTACGACCAAGCTGAGTTGCGTCAGCACTTAGGTATTGTCTTTCAAGACAGCGCCTTGTTTAATTTGTCGTTGCGGCAAAATATTTCTTTCTCAGGAGCAAGCTGATGTTGATCTGGCCCTTGCTACTGCTGAATTAACTGATTTCGTAGCCGCCTTGCCCGAGGGTCTAGAAACCATGGTGAGCGAACGCGGTACCAGTCTGTCTGGCGGCCAGAAGCAACGAGTAATGTTGGCCCGAGCCTTGGCCGCCAAGCCAAAGATTTTGTACTTGGACGATTTTACGGCGCGTGTTGATGTACTTACAGAAAAGAAAATTCTGGCTAATATCGCCAAAAACTACCCTGACCTCACTCTGGTTTCGGTGACCCAAAAAGTAGCCGCCGCTGAGGCCTACGATCAAATCGTACTGTTAATGGAAGGCGAGGTATTAATAACCGGCACACATAGCGAGCTACTAAAAAAATCACCGG
>CAZXUX010000029.1:2966-9313 GCA_964644265.1 uncultured Gammaproteobacteria bacterium | reverse complement strand
ACAACGCAGCACTCAAGCATATGAACTATCAGCTTAGTAAGCCCCCGGGTAAAGCGAAGTTAAGCTTTTTTTGGCCGTTTTTACGCCAAGAAAAACTGTACATGGCAGTTGCTTTGGCGGCTATTTTGACCAGCTCGATTTTACAGCTGACGGCACCCAAAATAATTGGTCGCGCACTTGACCATTATATTTTGTTAGGTGACGAAAGCGGTCTATTGCGGATTTCCGGGGAACTCCTGGCCGTATTTTTGGGTGCTTTTGTGGCCATGTACATACAAACCACCGCCATGGGTGGCGTTGGGCAACGACTGTTGTTCAACCTGCGAAATGCGATTTTCACCAAGCTCGAGCAAATGCCGATGGCCTTCTTTAACCAAAACAAGGCGGGCGATTTGATTTCACGTATCAATAACGACACCGAAAAGCTTAACCAGTTCTTCTCTCAGGCCATCATGCAATTTGTAGGCAATGCCTTCATGATTGTTGGTGCAGGCATTTCCCTACTATCGATTAACCTAAAATTAGGCTTAGTTACACTAATACCCGCCCTGGCTTTGTTGCTTATTGCCAAACTAGCCTCGGGCTATATCAAGCAAAAAAACGCAGCCAGTCTGCAAACCACCGGTAACTTCAGTGCGGCTGTGCAGGAAAATCTTGAGAATTTTAAAGTGATGATTGTATTTAATCGTCAAGACTACTTCCGCACTCGCCTAGGTCAGGTTAATGACGAAAACTATCAAGCAACCATGCGTTCTGAATTGGCCAACACCGCCTTTACTCCGCTTTAT
The DNA here is from genome assembly GCA_964644265.1 of uncultured Gammaproteobacteria bacterium. GTDB lineage: Bacteria > Patescibacteriota > Patescibacteriia > UBA9934 > UBA9934 > JAGORL01. The sequence continues at coordinate 8,525 of CAZXUX010000029.1, read as the reverse complement.
GCTTTTGTTGGTCAGATGGCGCAACTTATCGCCATTACCTACGGTATTAGCCTGGTGGCCGGTGGTTACCTAACCATTGGAGTGTTAGTTAGCTTCCTGGTTTACATTACTCGCTTCTATGAACCCCTGCGCCAAGTGGCTTCGTTCTGGGGTTCATTGCAGGCCGCGCTATCGTCTGGCGATCGTATCCACCACTTACTAACCCTGGTTTCAAACATGGAAACCGTGCCGGCTAGCGAGTCGCTAAACAATAAGGGGTTGATTCGCTTTGATCACGTAGACTTTGCCTATCCGTCCGGGAAAACTGTACTCAAAGATATTAACCTAACTTTAGAGCCGGGGCAGACCTATGCTTTTGTCGGTCCGACTGGCGGCGGCAAAACCACTACTGCTTCGTTAATTGCTCGTCTCTACGACCCCACCGCAGGCACCGTATACCTGTCTGGTCGCGATCTGCGCTCATATTCTGATCAGGAACGAGCAGACAAGATTGGTTTTATCTTGCAAGATCCATTCCTGCTCCAAGGAACCCTGCGCGAAAATATTTTGTACGGCAATAAGCGCTACGATTCTTTGAGCAATGAACAGCTAATGGCCGAGCTATCAAGGATGGGCTTAGCCGAGCTACTAACCCGCTTCGAGCAAGGCCTGGATACTGATATCGGCAGCGTGGGTGGCACTTTGAGCGCTGGTCAAAAACAGATTGTGGCTTTTATTAGAGCCATCTTGCGCCAACCAGAGCTGCTGATTTTAGACGAAGCCACGGCCAATATCGATACCGTAACCGAAAAACTACTCGACCAAGCACTCGAAGCCCTACCGGCCTCAACTACCCGCATCATCATCGCGCACCGCCTTAACACCATAGCTAACGCTGACGAAATTTTCTTTGTGAACAGTGGTGAAGTTACCCCCGCTGGTTCCCTTGAGCACGCCATGGATATGTTGCTTCACAAGGAACGCGCGAGCTAACGACATGGTGCTGTGCCACTAAAAAAACATCTCCAGTTTGAATAAAATCTAAATAAAATAAAATTTTGTTCTTTGGTTATCTGGCAGCAAATAGAGGTCTGTCAACTAACTTTGATGACTCGATAATGCGTCTCACCTTGCGGCAAAGTTAGTGGCACATCGTCACCGGCCATATGACCAAGCAGAGCTCGGCCAACTGGCGAGTTGTGAGAAATACGACCGCGCGCTGGGTTAGTTTCGTTTGAACCCAAAATTTCAAAAGTAAACTGTCGACCACCCGCCTCTACCACCACCGTTGAACCAATACGAATCTTGCCGTCACTTGAACCGCGAGCAATCGGCACAGCGTGTTTAAGCTTTTCGGTAATTGATAAAATACGAGAATTGATTCGGCGAAGGTTCTGTTTGGCAAATTGATAGGCGGCGTTCTCAGATAAATCCCCCATTTGGCCGGTTCTAAAAACTTCATCCGCCGCCTCGGGGCGCTGTCGCTTTTCTAGGTCGACCAGCTCTTGGCTCATTCTGGCTATGGCTTCCGGAGTCAGGTAATTATCGTCTTTTGCCAGCAATTCACGTTCTTTTTCGGCTTTTCGGGTGGGTAGGCGCATAACATTAGCCAAAAGACTGTACATTTATTAGCAGATAGTGTACCCTTACATTAATAATTCATCCATATTGTTACTATGAACGGCACAGTAAAGACAAAGACAGACAAGGGTTTTGGTTTCATCGCTCCAGAAACTGGTGACAAAGACATCTTCTTCCACACCTCATCTTTGGTGGACGTGAACTACGATGACTTGGCAGTAGGCGCTGCGGTAACCTTCGAGACCGAAGATTCACCAAAGGGTTTGCGCGCAGTCAACGTACAGTTGGCCTAACCTAAACCATTACAAAAACTCTCCCGACGCAAGTCAGGAGAGTTTTTTGTTTAGCTTGATATGCGCCACCAAAATTATTGAGATGATCACTAGCATGAACCAAGAACTTATCTTACCCAAATCCACGGCCTGCCAGCCAAGCTTTTGGTATGGGTACACCCAAGCACCTAGATAGGTTGAAATGTTCTCGGCGATCCAAATAAAGAAGGCTATGAGCGCAAAGGAGGTTACCAGGTGCATTGTTCGACGCCTTTCAGTAACGATGAAGCTTACCTTGGTCTTGGCAAAGACAAGAACAACAAGGACAATAAGCAGCCAACGAAGATCAAGAATAAAATGATGGGTGAAAAAATTTGCGTACAGCGCCGCCGCCAAAGGCAGGCTGAGCCAGTAACTTGGATATTCAGTAACCGCAAGCTTAAAAATCTTCCAGGCCTGCCCCACATAACTGCCAACGGCTGAATACATGAAGCCACTATAAAGCGGCACGCCTGCTACCTTAAAAAATGCCGCTTCAGGGTAACTCCAAGAACCTATGGCCGACGAGGTCTTAAAAAGCTCCAAGCAAAAACCAATAACATGAAACATCATGATCATACCTAGCTCTTCTTTGGTTTCGAGCTTGCTTATTACTAGTACCAATTGAATAAGCAAAGCCGCGATAAACAGAAAATCGTAACGAGGCAAACCAAAAAGCGGAATTACGTTAGAAGCCGCCAGAACCAAAAAGAAGCTGCCAGCAAAAACACAAGCTTTAGCCTGCTTAGCACCGAACACTAAAAACTCTTTAATCTGCGGGGAAATTTCCACATTTTTAACTCTAAACCGATAGTAACATGACGCCACGTATTAACAAGCCGATAAACATTGACTAAACATAAAATTTCGCGTAGTATTGCGCAGAATTTGTATTCTATGGAGTTTCGCAATATTGCCATTATCGCTCACGTTGACCACGGTAAAACCACCCTGGTTGACGCCATGCTTAAACAGTCTGGCACGTTTAGCGACCGCGAGGTCGTGGCCGAACGCGTCATGGACAGCAATGAGCTGGAACAGGAGCGCGGTATTACCATTTACGCCAAGAACACGGCTATCGTAGTTAACGGCGTAAAAATCAACATCGTCGATACCCCAGGTCACGCTGACTTCGGTTCAGAAGTCGAGCGTGTGCTTCGCATGGTCGACTCAGTACTCTTGCTAGTCGATGCCTACGAAGGTCCGATGCCACAAACCAAGTTCGTCTTGCGTAAGTCATTGGCTCTTGGCTTGAAGCCAATTGTTGTCATTAACAAAATCGACAAGCCAACAGCTCGCCCCGACGCTGTGCTCAACATGATCTTCGATCTGTTCGTTGAGCTCGGCGCCAACGATCAGCAGCTTGATTTCAAATACATCTACACTATTGGCCGCGACGGTATTGCTAAACTCAAGCTAGAAGACGAGAGCAAAGATCTGCAACCGCTCTTCAATTTGATTTTAAACAGCGTGCCACCCGCCGCCAGCGACACCACCAAGCCAATGCGCATGCAGGTAGCTAACCTTAAATACGATAACTACGTCGGTCGTTTGGGCGTAGGTCGTATTCTTGAGGGTAAGGCCAAGCTAGGCATGAACGTAACCGTTATTAAAGTCGACGGTACTCGCTACCAAGGAAAAGTAAGTAAGCTCTACACTCACCGCGGACTAGAAAAGATCGAGGTCCCAGAAGCCGAAGCCGGTGACATTGTGCAGTTGGCCGGTTTGCCCGAGATTTACGTGGGCGAAACCATTGCCGAAGACGCCGCTGCCGAAGCGCTGCCAACGCTCAAAATCGACGAGCCGACTTTGACCATGAACTTCATGCCGAACTCTTCGCCTTTTGCTGGGCGCGAGGGTTCGCTGGTGACTTCTCGGCAAATTCGCGAGCGCCTAGAACGCGAGCTTGAGGTGAACGTTGGCTTGCACGTTGAGTTCCCTTCTGGCGACGGCGAGTTTAAAGTCTCTGGCCGCGGCGAAATGCACCTAGCTATTCTGATTGAACAGATGCGTCGCGAAGGCTTTGAGCTACAGGTTAGCCAGCCGCAGGTAATCATGAAAGAAGAGGCTGGCAAAATGCTTGAGCCAATGGAGTCGGTGGTTATCGACGTCCCAGACGAATTTGCCGGTACGGTGATTGAAAAGCTGGGTCGCCGCAAGGGCGAAATGACCAACATGATGTCTGAAAACGGTTCTACCCGTTTGGAGTACACCATGCCAACCCGCGGTATTCTTGGCTTCCGCACCGAATTTTTGACCGACACTAAGGGCGAAGGCACGTTCTCTCATATCTTCTCTCACTACGGTGACCACAAGGGCGAAATCAATCGCCGCAGCACTGGTTCTATTATCTCTGGCGATACTGGCAAGACCACGCCATACGCCTTGGCCATGATCCAGGAGCGCGGTCCGCTGTTCGTGTCACCGGGTACCGAGATTTACGAAGGCATGGTGATTGGTGCCAGCATGAAGGAAACCATGACGGTAAACGCGGTACGCGAGAAAAAGCTGACCAACATGCGTGCTTCTAGCGCCGACCACATCGTGGTCATCACTCCAGCCATCGACATGAACCTAGAGCGCGCTCTAGAATACATCGATAGCGACGAATACGTTGAAGTGACGCCGACTAATGTGCGCATTCGCAAGAAGTACCTTACCGAAAACGAACGCAAGCGCGCCGAACGGTAATGAAACGTATCCAAGTTTCGCCATCTCCTTCGTCGTTCATTCCGTACCCCTTCGCCGAGGCTTCGGGGTATGGCCCGAAACTTCAGTGAAGGGCTCATCGGACTCAACGTACCATCCCCACTCCGCTAAAGCTACGAGGGGTGACCCCGAAACTTTAGTGAAGGGTCATAAGTACGTCTCCGTCCTTACTCATTCACTCCTTGAAGCTGACGAAACTTAATACGTTTTCTCGGCCAATAAAAACACCCCGACAATCGTTGGGGTGTTTTTATTTTGACTACAACCGACCGGTCATGATTCTCCAAATCCTATAAAATAAATAACCACTGTAACCGCCGCAAACTATGGTACCAAGAATGGTCAGCCACGATATTCTGCCGGCGGCAATCAAGAAGATGCTAATTCCCAACAAGCTCAGAGCCGCAATGAGAAAGCTTATCGCCCGACGCTTCATGGCAGTCATGGTTGGTGACGGAGTGACGGGTAAGGTCATAGTTTAGTAGTCACGCAACTTTTGAATAATATCTTTTTGCTGAATCTTTTCTAGCGCCTTAGCCTCAATCTGACGAATACGCTCACGCGTCACATCAAACTCACGACCGACTTCTTCCAGGGTGTGCGATACACCATCTTCTAAACCAAAGCGCATTTCCAGAATCTTTTGCTCGCGTGGCGTAAGGTCACGCATGGCTTCGTTAACGTAATCGCGGAGCAATTGACGTGCAGCAGCTTTGTCTGGTGGCAAGTTCTTTACGTCTTCAATAAAGTCCTCAAGCTTTGAGTCGTCGTCATCATCGCCCACCGAAGTATCGAGCGACACGGTTTCTTGCGAGATCTTCTGGATGTGCTGAACCTTCTCGAGCGGCATGTCCATTTCGGCTGCCAGCTCTTCCAGGAGCGGTTCGCGACCCAGGTCTTGAATCAAACGGCGCTCTACCTGCTTAAAGCGATTGATAGTCTCGACCATGTGCACCGGAATACGAATGGTGCGCGACTG
>CAZXUX010000029.1:0-2956 GCA_964644265.1 uncultured Gammaproteobacteria bacterium | reverse complement strand
CTTACGGTATTCGAACTTCTTAACCGCGCGGAACAAACCAACGTTACCCTCTTGGATCAAGTCCAAAAGTGACAATTGCTTTCCCACGAACTTTTTAGCAATTGAAACCACCAAACGCAGGTTAGCTTCAATCAAGCGTCGTTCAGCTTCTTTATCGTTGTGTTCTTTGCGTTTGGCTAGAGCCACCTCTTCTTCGGCGTTGAGCAACGGGATTTTGCCGATTTCACGCAGGTACATCTGAATGCTGTCTTGGGTGAGCTCGGCGGTGAGCGCGGAATCGTTTTTGCGATCAACCTGCACGCGCAATTTGCCGTAAACTTCTTCGCGAGCCTTACCACCACCCAAATAACCCTCTTTCATCTCTACAAAATGCAACCCTTTGCGCTCTAGACGATCCAAAAAATCCTCGAATAGACCAACGTGGTCTTCGATGAATTTAAAAGTATACAAGACTTCGTTATCGGTCACGAAGCCGCGAGTCATGCCGCGCTCAATAATACGATTCAACTGTTCGTCGGTTGGCGGCGCGCTCTTTTTGTCGGCCTTTAGTTTGGCCGGGGCTTTCTTTTCGGCAGATTTTACCGCCGTCTTGGTAGCTCCTTTGGCGGAACTTTTACCAGCAATTTTGGCTACCGCCTTAGCTTGCGCTGCCCGACGCACACCCTCGGCAGCTATTTCAGTTTTAATTTGCGCCCGACTCTTAACCGGTTGTTTTACCGGCTTCTTCCCCTTAGCACGTGATGTAGCCATAGAAAAATGAACTTACGGACCACCCTCTTTACGGGATGTGGCACGTGATAGAAGCTCGCCATACACGCGCAATAACTCAGCCAGCTCTTCGGTATCACCTGCGAGCTCAGCTTGGCGGATGGCTTCTTCAAGTTGTTTGCGCCTCTTTTTGAGGTGCGCAGAGGCAATTAGCGCAACATGTCGTTCCACCTCATGACGCACCTCTATAGGCGACAGACCGGCAAGGATCTCGTCCGTAGCAAGCGCCACGTCGTCAAGGACAGGAATAAGCCGTCCTTCGTCGTGGGTTTCGAGATATGCCCGTAGTCGTGAAAAAAGAGTTTGTGGGGGTGCTGAGGGGGATGTTTGTGCCTGACGATACACGTCTCCAAGCAAAGTGTAAAGCGTTTTCCACGGTTCTTTTAGAATATCTTCACGCAACACGGCCCGAACCGGTGGTACCAAGGCCTCGTGCCTTAAAATCGCACCAAAAATGAGGGCGATCGCTCGAGTTTCTGGATCTATGGCTTCTTTAATCTTATTTTGCTCTTTGGGGATCGCCGGACGTCGGGCGTCGGGCGTCGGGAGCTGGAGCATGCCCTGTAAGACGTCGACCGAGACGTGGGTAGCGTCGGCGATGCGCAGCAAATACAAATGACGTTCGTCGGGTCGCGGCAAACGACTCACGTGGGGCAAAAGCGTATCAACGAGCTCGCGGCGAGCCTCTACGCTGGTGGCTCCCCCGTGCTCCTCGAATTGACGTAAAACCTTCTGAAAGAAATATTCTATAACTTCTTGCGAGGCGCCGGCGATTTTACGCCAGGCTTCTGGATCTTTAGTTACAATTTCATCTGGGTCCTTGCCACTACCCGGCGGCGTAACTAAACAGCGCACATCAAAACGAAGCGCGGGGTCGGCGGCTCGCAATTTAATTGCTAATTCCACCACGCGTTGCGCGGCAGCAAAACCAGCGGCGTCGTCGTCTAAGCAAAAAACTAAACGTCGCGTGTAACGCGCCAGTGTCCGCAGCTGTGTTTCGGTCAAAGCAGTGCCCGAGCTACCGACCACGTTTTCTACCCCCGCCTTGTGAGAAGCAATAACATCTAGATTGCCCTCAACGATTATGACCTCGCCTTGTCGGCGAATGGCCGACTTGGCTAAGTGCAAACCATACAGCATTGCCCCCTTATGATAGATCGGGGTCTCTGGCGAGTTCATGTATTTAGGCTCGTCTGGCGACGCGCCCGGTAAAACACGGCCGGTAAAACCAACCACCCGTCCCGTGGCATCGGCCAGGGGAATCATTAGTCGGCGGCGAAAACGATCTACCAAACCTACGCCCGATTTTTTCTTAAAAGCTAGGCCGCTATCTAAAATTTGTTTTTCGGTAAACTTGCGCTGTAGCAAATAAGTAACTAGAGCATCCCAAGAATCTGGCGCGGCACCCAAGCGAAAAGTTGCCGCTAGTTCGGCCGTAATCTTGCGTTCATTAACGTACGAACGAACTGCTCCGCCGACTGGATGGCTCTCTAATAAGGCACTGTAAAATTTAGCCGCAGCTTCATTGACTTCGCGGATGACCTGCAGGTTGTCGGTATGGGCCGTAGGTCGATATTCAGGGATTACCACTCCAGCTTTATCTGCCAAGTGTCGCAAGGTGTCAGGAAACCCAAGACCCTCCATCTCCATCACAAAGGCAAAGATATCGCCACCTTTATCGCAACCAAAACATTTCCAAATTTGTCGCTCGCGAGAAACATGGAACGACGGGGTCTTTTCGGCATGAAACGGACAAATACCCTTTAGCGCCCCGCTACCGGCCGGTTTAAGCGGCAGGTATTCGCCAATAATGTCAGCAATGTCTAGTTTTAGCCTAATTTCTTCTTTGTAATCCATGCGGGCATCTTACAGACCGGAACCATAACACTCAAGCTCGCAATAATAAACCAAGGATCTACTCAGTAATGCTCGCGCCCTCCCGCCTCAGTCGTCTTAGCTTAGGGGCAGCGCCGCGGTTGTAGCCGCCAGGCGTGCCATCGGCTCGGACCACGCGGTGGCACGGTATGGCTGGGTCGTAATTGGTGTGCAAAATATTACCTACCGCCCTGTACGCCCGAGGACTACCGGCAGCTGCAGCCACCTGCGCGTAGGTTAAAGTTCTACCTTCGGGGATTTTGGTTACAACAGCGAAAACCCGCTCGCGAAAAGAAGTCATGATTAACGTTTA